>CAYQCQ010000108.1:0-4288 GCA_964416035.1 uncultured Candidatus Bathyarchaeia archaeon | reverse complement strand
ATCACTCTGAGGCGTGCTTTACCATGTGGCATATCTCTGGAAGAATCAACTGAGTTATAGCCAACTTAACGCCATCAGTCGAGCCCGGCAAGCAGAAAACCACTTTGCGGTTCAGAACCCCGGCAAGAGCCCGCGACAAGACTGCTGCGGACCCTACCCTATCATAGCTCAGTTTCCTGAAGATCTCCCCAAAACCCGGCATGCACTTGTCTAGGAGCCTCTCTGCCACCTCTATCGTTACATCTCGCTGGGCTATCCCCGTTCCTCCGCACACGATGACACAATCCACCTTCCGCGAGCTAGCTGCCTTCCTGATCTCACGCGCCAATTCCCGTCGACTATCTGATATGAGAACTCTGCTTGCAATCCTGTGTCCAGCACTCGATAGAAGCGACTCAATTAGATCTCCAGATGGATCGTCAACCGCTTGGCCTTTCTTCCGAGACGAGTATCTTGATGTGCTACAGATTATAATGGCGGCATTCACTGAGGAGGGGGCCTTCTCTCTGTGCTCCTTAACTGAGCTACTTATGGACGTTCGTCTTCACCTTTCTTACGACACGGATGTCTTCGATTGCGGTGAAGGGGTATTGCCCTGCCTCGTCTTTCTCATACTGCTTCGTCATGTCCCATACAGTCAAGAGATAGACGGCGGCTGCAACTAGGGCCTCCATCTCCACACCCGTCTTCGCAGTCACTCTCACTAGAGCCTCAACAGTCACGCCATCGTCAACGATCTTCCCTGTCGTCTTCACTTCGGAGATCGGTAGCGGGTGACATAGAGGTATGACTTCGCTCGTCTTTTTCGCTGCCATGATTGCGGCTATCTCAGCTGCGGCGAGCGGATCTCCTTTTTCCGTCTTTCCTTCTCTCAGAAGCTCTATTGTCGTCTTTCTTAGCCTCAGTTTTCCGGTTGCCAGAGCCTCTCTTTGCTCTTCATCCTTTCCGGCTATGTCGACCATTCTGAACCTTGAATAGGGCTTTGACATTTTGAACCAATTCCTTTCGGTGTCGTCCCAACAAATGTGTAGGATAGGTCAGGCCCTTTCTCGCCTGTCTATTAGCTTTTTGATAGATGATCGGCGAGGTCAAGAGCCTCGAATTCTAGAAGGTCGGTTCAGGAATCTCCTTGCCATGTCTTCCCAATGAGAGTTCAAGCCACTTCCTCATGGCTGACGCCGGCGTTGCACTCAGCCCGATCAGAGTAGTACGGCCTCTAACTCCCTTTCCGGATTTCTTGGCCTCAATGATGCCTGAGGCTGAAAGTTCACGGACGAATTTCCAGACCTGTGTGTGCGCTCTTGGCGCTTCTCTCAATTCCTCGCAGACGATCCTGTAGACTTCTTCGATCTCGCCCATGGTCGCGTAGGCTGCACCTGAAGACTCAAGCGCTCTGGCAGCAGCTAAGAGAAGGATTCGCTCTTGCCTTGAGAGAGTTTTCACGTAGTCTCCTCTAACGGTCGGATATACTGTCGATACAGCCTTTCTGACATGTTCGGGTTCCAGTTCTCTCTTTCCTTCGAGATCAGTGTACTTACCAGACCTCCAAAGGAGTTCAATTGCATATCTTGCATCGCCCGTGGTGGACGCCAGCTCAGCGATAAATAGAATTGATTCTTCAGGCACCGTACCTTCCTTGAATGAAAGCTTGACTCTGCTTTCAAGTATCGTTACAAGTTGCTCGATCGAGTATGGCTCCATCTCAAGTATATTCTGCTGCAGCGTCCCAAGAGTGCTCCTGTCGAGGCGTTTCAAGTATTCTGGTTGGCGAAGGATGCCGATCAGTGAAAGGCGCATCGGCTTGTTCAATCGCGCTTCCTGAAACCTGGTCAAGTTGTAAAGTGGAACGGTTCCTTCAGTTCGAATAAGGCTGTCAAGCTCGTCAAGAGCCAGGACCGCAAACACGTTTTCTCGATCCAGTATCTCCATGAGCATTTGAAGCAACTCCTCAGAGGAGTAGCCTCGCTGAGGAAAGCTTGGGATGAACTCGCCAAGCACCCTCTTCAGGATCAAGAACAGGCTACCGCGACATTCTCTGCAGTTGACGTGAATATACCTCAAATTGATCTTCCGCGACTTCGCAGCTTTCATTAGGTCGATTCCGAAACGCTTCGAAACCGCGGTCTTGCCTGTCCCGATATTCCCCGTGAGTAGGACTCTTTGGTTCATGGAGCCAGGACTATCAAGGGTGAAACGAAAAAGCTGGGCTAGAAATCTCAGCTTCTCTTCACGATGCGGAAGGTCCACGGGAACATGATCTATAGATAGTGGCCCTTCGTCCTTGAAGATAGACGGTCCGGCCAACGTTTCCTTGATGATATCTGATCCTCGGACCAATTGATGCTCTTCCGCAATTCCATGGGAGAGTTGGCTGAGCTTCGCTTTAGGCTTTGCGTCCTTTCGCACATAGGCTAGCCAAGTTTCTCAATGGTTTTAGGAACTCACTCGCCCTCTTCCAACAGCCCTTGTGTAGCAAAGGGCATTAGGCGGTTCACGCTATCGGTGAGCTCGAACGCACTCAAGATCCAATTCATCGAACCCTCATTTGGGCCAGAGTCGTCATCGCTCACCAAGAGACGTTTTCCTGCTCAGAGATAAAAAGGTGTGGGGAAGATAGTATCGCAAGAACAGAGTGATGAAGCCGAGAAATGGAAGAGATACGAGTCACACCGCTCGCCTTCGAGAGCATCGGAGTCAGATCAATGTGCACCCTAGTGGAAACCAAAGATGTCAAGGTGCTAGTGGACCCGGGCGTATCTGTTGCTCCCAGATTCTCCTTGATGCCTCACCCGAGAGAGTATGCCGCAAGAAACGAGTCTCGAACAAAGATACGGGAGGCCGCGGCAAGAGCCGATGTCATCACGATTTCTCACTACCATTTTGATCATCACACTCCCAATTACGTGGATACAGTATATTGTGGAAGCAGCCCTGAAGAAGCCCGATCCATCTATGCTGGAAAACCTGTAATCGCTAAAGACGTGAAGAGCCATGTAAACATGAGCCAAAGACGGCGAGGATGGCTGTTCCAAAGAGTCTCCAGAAAATTTGTCAAACGATTTGAAAGCGCGGACGGAAGGAGCTTCAGATTCAACGAGACAGAGTTGAGGTTCTCGCGACCAGTTTTTCATGGAGAAGAGAACTCAGAACTGGGGTGGGTGCTCATGCTCGTAATTCAGCATGGAGAAGAGAAGGTTCTACACGCCTCTGACGTCCAAGGCCCAGTCTCAAATGCAACACTTGACATGATCTTATCCGAGAAGCCTAGTCTTCTGATTATTGGCGGCCAACCCCTCTACCTTTCAGGATCAAAAGTGTCAGCCGAAACATTGGAACGAGGATTTGAGAACCTTCAGAGAATAGTGAAATCAATTCCAGTTACGATTCTTGACCATCACATCATCAGAAGCGAGAACTGGAGGGATCAGGCCAGGAAAGTGTTTGAAGAGGCGAAGAAACATCGAAACAGGCTTGTCACAGCAGCAGAATACGTTGGAAAGGAGGAAACCCCTCTTGAGTGTGAGAGAAGAACTCTGTATGAAGAAGAGCCTCCGAACAGAGACTTTCTCAAATGGACAAGGATTCCGATTGCGGAGCGAAAGAAAACTGCTCCGCCTATCTAACCAAAAAAACTGGTGTTTTTAGGGAGGAGCCGGGCCCTTACAGATCCGGTCTGCTTGCTAGTTCGACTTTAGTGTAACCCTGAATTTATGGCCGCAGCTGGGACATTGAAAAAGCCGTATGTGAAGCGCAGCGCCTCGTCCACTCTTAGGTTTTAAGTCCCATTCTTTCAGTGGGCTTGCAACTTCTGCGGCGCATTTCAGGCACCTCGTCAAGTTATCAACTCCCTCCACTAAAGCGGACGCAAGCACTTTGGGGGCTTGCGAAAAAATAGTCCACCTGTCGGGCACCGAGCTCGTCTGGGCTTTTGAGCTCTTCATATGCTCCTCCCGTAAGCGGACTATGTCGGCAACTGATATATTAATGTTCCGCAAGTGGAACAGCGACGTGCCGTAAACCTACCGGGACAGCCGCAAACAGAAGTCGCATCGATTAGCTTCGCCAACCGAGCTGGCACAGAACTGGCATAGCATGCGTTCCTCCCTCACAACCCTGCAGAGTTCACAAACCGCACCCATAATCGCGTAGTTATCGGGCTGAGTCTTGAGAAGCTCACCGACAAGCCTATCCAACATCGCCTTAACCCTCTTCGACTCTTGAAGGGTGTCGACCAGCTTACCCCCGCGTGCACCAGACACATATTGGGTGACGGCTGCGGGAGTGAGTC
>CAYQCQ010000107.1:0-4330 GCA_964416035.1 uncultured Candidatus Bathyarchaeia archaeon | reverse complement strand
GCCGATTCAAGGAGCCTTATCAAATCACCCAACGTGTATTTCCTAGCGCGCTCCGGAATCTTCCCCAAAAGCTCAGGCAGGGAAGGAACGAAAGATCGAAACACGATCGGAACCTTAGCATAGGCGCGTTTGACCTCATCTATGATCTCCTCAGCGTCCTCAAGACTTATCGACGTACCAGCATACCCCATATCCATTCCACGGTGCAGATATTGACAGAGTTACAGAAAAAGGTGTACATCCTCCAGTACACAAGGCAGCTACATCACACTGTAGTAAGTGAGGGTGCTTCCGCTCTTAGATCTTCTCTTTGGATGGGGTCGAAGAGAAACGGCAAGCAAGCGCCGTGTGGGGATCGTTCAAAGCCTGAGCTACCTCCTTCCCTGTTCGGTGACGTAGTACCGGTCGCCATCGATTGCACAGATCGCAGAAACGAAACGCTTCCCCTCCAACGCATGCAACGCAAGATCGAAAGCCTCCTTTCGCAACTCCAGCGCGCCCATCATCACATCACGCGTCCGCCCACCCCAAACACAGAGGAAGGACAGGATCCTTTCCTCACTCACGTCCAGCAACAGTTGCCCCCACTCCTTGCCGAGGAGACTCCGGGCGGTCAGCCTTGGATCCTTAATGCCCATTAGGACCTAGTATGTGCGATCAGCTCCCATAGTTAGGATGTCTTGAGATTTCGTCGTTATGCGGAACCCGACGACCTCAGAAGCTTGCAGATCTAGTACTCGGCATCCACAGTCGTATATCCAAGATGGGGCGCGATCTTATCCCACGCTCTTTCCCTTAACGGAACTTTCCCAACAGGTTTTCTCTTCCATCTTTTCATTTTCCTTCTCCATCATCCATAGCTGAATACTTCCTCGTAAGAAACACCCGGCTCACAATAATGCGTCGTCGAACAACATTTGCATATTGGAACTTCAAATTCAAGAATTTTCTTTCTTAATCTCCTGTACTTCATGCTTTTGAAGACTCTTAGGAAACCTCCATCCTCAAATACATTTCCGACCACGTGGCCGGCCGGCCGTCGTCGAGGCATCAGGCTCAATGAGAAGTCTCGGCAGGCAAGACGGCCCCTTTCGGGCGGCAGGAGTACCGTCGGAGCATTGCAAGAGTCGCAGGAAGTAGATATTGCTCTATGCTTTCAGGACAGCTCTTGGCAGTATCCGCGTATCAGCTGGCAAGAATGCTAGCGACAGTCGAATGCATTCGGTCAGAGCCGAGTGAAACTACCCTTGGCGGGTCTGAAATAGTGGTCTTTTCCATGATCCTGGGTAAGTCCCATAATCTGTGCAGAAATTGGCAGTCAGACTCGAATTGCCTGTAGAGTTCAACGGGGTTCTTTTTCTCAATCGACCAGTCATATTTAGCCAAGGTAGCCCTTGCCCGTTGACCAACATATCGCGCAAGTTGTGAATTTCGATAGATAGCTTTCTGGAGCTTTCAGTTCGTTGGCAGCTTCAAGCTCTCGTAGTAGGATGCGCTCGTATAGCAGCTCTTGCAGATAGGATATTCCCGTCGGAGGATCTTCCTACGAACCGTTCGATACTTCTTACCTTCCCATATTTTTCTCAAGCCACCTTCTTCGAATATGTTGCCCATGACATAATCGCCGGAACAATAATCGTAACAGCAAATTGTCACATCTCCATTCCAGAAGATCATGCTATGCCTGACAAACTCACACCAGGCACTTGGTTTTCCTTTGATCTGCAGATCTGCGTCGAATCTTCTCCACCTAGACTGGCGAGGCAGCCATTCATCCGCCGCAAGCTTTCTCTCACTATTCGTAAGGGTCCAATCCCCAAGATTGATCGTCTTGAAAACCAAGCGATCAGCTTCTAGTTTGCAAGCTAGACTTTGGACATCGCTGAGCTCATGTTCGTTCTTTTTCGTCACTAAGCATTGAGCCGTAACTTCTGGTCTAGTCAATCCTCGCTTCTTCCTTTCCTTGACTACGGCCATGATGCCCTCTGTAACGGCCCTGAATGAGCTTCCGACACGGTAGGCCTCATGTGTTTCTGCTCGTGCTCCATCAAGTGCGACTAGAAGGAAATCAAGTCCACTTGACAGAAGATCGGCTACCTGATCATTTAGCATAGTGCCGTTAGTGTAAAGATTTGTGACTAGCCCGTGCTCAGAGGCATATTTGACCATGCGCCATATGTCCGGATGAAGTGTCGGTTCCCCCGCCAGTGTGAAATTTATCTGAGTTGGACGGAAGGACAGACTAGTCCGATGTGAATAGATCTCATCAACAATTGTTTTGAAATTCTCGTATTGCATGTAGCCCCTGGGCCGTTTCATTTTGTTCGTCCACACAGGACAGAGAGTGCACGTGATGTTGCATACATTGGTCGGCTCTACGATTAGAAATCCTTCGTAGGGAAAACTCAGAAAACGAGAGGGGACTACTCTCCAGAGATAATCAAACGTCATATTCAACCCTCAAGAATCGATGGTCTATCACATCCCGGATCGACTGCGTCATTGTCTGCGTTCACGTACTCTAGAGCTTTACCCGTGGCTTGCCAACATAGCCGCCTTGCAAAAGCATTTCGATTTTTTGCAGCAGCTCATCGAAACGTTTCCTTCTCGAAGGGTCCAGTTCTCCCTCTTTCTCTAAGAGTTCTCTTACTCCAAGAAGCAGCTCTTTCCAAAGAGGTACTAGAACCTCTGGGTAGTATCCGGGAGGTAGCTTGTAGTAGTAAGGATTCACCTCCGCCGCTATGTCCAATTCAGACTTCATAGCCTTGGTCTTTTTCACGTGCATCCAACCAATAGCCACAGATACTGGTGCGCCTATAATCGTGGCTGCCAGAATGAAAAGAGCAAATCTGGGGAAAATAGACTTCAAATCAGGAATGTTTTGGATGGCTAGGTAGTAGATGGTGACGAGTATTGAGACATAGCCCACAGGAAACGATAGATAGGTGCTATAGCCAAGTCTGAAGTAGTACCAACTTCTAAATACTAGCTCGGATATTTTCATTTCTCAATCCCCTATATCTGGAACTTCGGTGCGCTCGCTTCTATTAAGGATGAACTTGTGGTAGCTGGCATTCAAAGATTTGTGACTTTTTGGCATGCAACTTTTTAAGGCAAAACTGTTCCCCATTCCAAGGATAGTTGAAGGTGGTTCGATCGACAATCGTCAACCTCCAACTCTGTAGCAAAGTAAGAAGGTCGTCTATGGTCGCCCAAGAGAGGCTCTCATATTCACCGATCCGCTCACCCTCCTCAGTCCCTTTTACGGTTTCTAGTATCAACAGTCCGTCAGGCTTCAAGACTCTCTTCGCCTCGTCAATCACTCTTCTGAGGTCGAATACATGATCCAGCGAATTCGTGTAGACCACATCGACCGATTCAGACGCAAACTGAACGTCATGAAAGTCTCCGTAGACCACGAAGCGGTTGCTTGGTCCAGGATTGATGTCGATCCCTACTGTGAAACAACCTAAGTCTATGAATGCCTTGACCTCAGTTCCGATTCTCGCGCCTAGACAAAGCACGGATGTGCCAGGGCGAACTAGTCGTCTCACGCGCTCTCGAAGAACTTCTCGGAACTTCACATCGTACTCAGAGAGATTGATCTTGCTGAGCTTGGCACCTTGATGAGCTAAATACTGTTGATACGTGGGGTATCTTCGATTCCAGAATTTTTCACCTATAACCTTTGTTCCCACCAGATAGATAGCGTTCGTTCCGAGTCCCAAGTATAGGCGAGCTTTCAGAAATGGGTTCTTTCGATTTTTCGCTCGCTCATAGGAGTAGTTAGCTACCTGAATGCCGCATCTGTGAAAAAGTTTTCGCAGAGAGGCAAGGGTGGTGTAGTTTATGCTAAGAATAAACGAGGGACTTATGGATAGTCGCCTTGACCACCAACGCTTTGTAGCAGCAAACCAACCTACCGCCATTCGCTTGGGCAGGGGAACGAAAGGGAATTTAAAATGATGCTCATACGGTGGGCCGAGAAAATTGGGGGCGTAGACATAGACCTGTCCACCTCCCTTTAGAACTCTGGCCACTTCTAGGATAGTCTGCTCGACATTCTTGACATGTTCAAGCACGGAGATCAATGCTACAGAGCCAAATACTTCGCTTCGAAAAGGCAAGTGTTCAGCAACACATCTGCAGAAGGGGATGGATCGATTTTTTGGCATGCGAAGGTCGGTAGCCACGCTTGCTATGCCGTGCTTTTCGACGGCAGACGCGACATGAGCCTCCCCACAACCTAGATCAAGAAATGGGGATCTCAAGTTTCCCAATGCTCTTGTGATCTGACGATACTGAACTTCTCCTTCATCTGTGACTTGCT
>CAYQCQ010000106.1:0-4332 GCA_964416035.1 uncultured Candidatus Bathyarchaeia archaeon | reverse complement strand
CCCTATTATGAGACCCAGATTCCTGATGACTTGCCAATTGTAGGAGGTTTGGTCATGTTCCGTGAGCGAATATCACTAAAGGATAAGTTGAGAGAAGCCGTATCGCCAACGCCAATGAGGCAGCGGCTTACAGAAACACTGCACAAGCTCCGCATACAACTGCACAAATTGGAGAGAGCGTCAGCCGAACTTCACGCCCGTGACAAGTCTCTCTATGATAAGTGTGTAGACGCCGTTAAGCATAGCGACTTCTCGCGAGCTAAGATCTATGCCGAGGAATGTGCGCAGATCCGCAGAATTGCCAAGGTATCCCTGAACAGTCAATTTGCGTTAGAAAGAGTTGTACTAAGACTAGAAGCGGTTAGGGAGTTTGGAGATATTGCCCACAATATGTCTCCGGTGAAGCGCGTCGTGGCAACCGTTCGATCCGGGCTGAGCCATGTTCTGCCTGATGTCTCGCTCAAGCTCGCTGAGATAGACGAATCACTTTCGTCAATGGTTCTTGAAATTGGAGAAGCAACAGGCGCTGTTTCCACAGGAGATCAGCCTACGGGAGAAGCGAAGAAGATATTGGAAGAGGCAGCGGCCTTTGCCGAGCAGCAGGTGAAGGAGAGGTTCCCGGAGTTGCCAAGCACGACTCCTGAGGAGACAACTTTCCGTCCGCTCTGAGAGTTCCAAAAAAATAGACAGGAGGTGGAGAATGTTTGTCATATGTCTCTGAGGAGGAGTTGAAAAACTTTCTTGGCCGAGATCTCAAAGATACCTATGGCAGAAGAATTGGAAGGATCATAGGCCTCTGCATTGACGACTTCGGCGAGCTTAAGGCACTTCAGGTCGAGCAAGGAAGTGGAAACTTGGGACAATACTCTTGTGAGCACATAGTGATTGATAGAGGCGCGGTCGTCCTTATCCCGAATTGGAAAGTGTCATCAGAGCTGATTCAAAAGGAACTTGATCGCGTGGCCCGAAGGATTCAGGCGTTGGGCGAACTGCTGAAAGATCAGCAAATACCAGCAAACATCTATGAAGAACTTCGCAGAAAGCAAGGAGCGACATTAGCAGAGCTGAGACGAAGGAAGGAGGAGCTAGTGGAAGGCCTAAGAAGGAGGATGGGACAGATCGATCACCAAGTCGACGAGTTGATAAGATTCCTGGTCAACGTGAAGATGGAGTACAAGGCAGGTATAGTCGATGACAAGGCGCTCAGTATTGCATGCGACGCGATAGAGCCAAACCTAAAGCCCCTGATCGAAGAAAAGAAAGACATAGCAAGAATCGCGGAAAAGATGGAGAAGCCAGCAGCAGAGACTGCTACGAAACCCACTCCTATGGCGCCATTGAAAACTGATGAGCCAATAGTTCTTCAACTGGAAGGTTGAGGCAATCCGTTCATCACTAGCCCCCCAATTCGTGAAGAGAAGCTTCTGCGCTCTCCAAAACGGAGCCCTTTAGGGGCGCTGTTGATAGCGTGCTGCTAGATACTCGTTCGGCCCTAACGCAACCGTTCACGGATACGTATGGTATGATCGTGTTCTGTCCTAGACTTTCGAAGATACTTCGAATCCTACTACAAATAGTCCTCAAGACGGAGCTTCTTGGTAACCGCTGTGTCAGAGGCATGCGACCTGTCAGCTTCTAGATTGATTTTCCCGTACACTCCGTCGTATCCAGGCGTCACAGTCAGCAAATTGTTCCGCAATTTAACTATTACACTTGCGATTGCTGGATCACTTGCCTCGGCTAGGTCTTTCTCCTGTGCGTTAAGCATAACATTGAACTCCGTTCCGAACTTCTGAAGCAGCCCATTGTATTTCAGCCAGACTGAACTTGCCGATGGTTCATCTTTCCCTGTCGCCGCAGCAATTACTTCATGAAGAGGAAGCAGGTGTACGAATCTTGTACACCCCTCATCAGGAACAAACCCAACAGGCCTGTCTGCAAGTTCTTCGACTCGCAGGTCAACCCCCTTTGTCAGCTTCAGTCCGCATTTTGGACATATGTCGCGAACTTTTCTTGCATCTTCAGCAGGCATAGAGACCCCGCACTTCCGGTGCCCGCTCCAATGATACTTTCCGTAACCAGGATCAGTCTCAATCGTAAGTTCTATGGCTGCAGATTTTCGTGAAGATATCGCAGATACTAGCCCCGAATATGACATTTCCTGTAGATCTGCTATCGTAGCTTCCCTACCGATCCGCCATGGCCAAGCGCTGTGGGAATCACTGTTCGAGATGATGGCGAAACGGTCAAGAGCGCTGAGGCGCCAGTTCATAGGCGGATCTGACGACAATCCTGTCTCAATTGCATGAATCCTACCAGACTGATCCTCGTAGCATTCCTCAAGAGAATCGAAACCGCCTATCGCACCGAATAGGCTGAACCAAGGCGTCCAGACGTGGGCTGGGAAAATGAAGACATCGCTTGAAACCGATGTCGCTTCTTCCACAAGCTCTGAAGCACGCATTGAGAGTACTGGCCGCCCATCCGCGTTAAGGTCACCAAAGTTCCTGAGCCTGTCGTTGATCTGGTCTGCGACCTCAAAGTTTGGCGCCATTAAGACGTGATGAATCCTTCTTGACTTGCCGCTCGAAATGAATACTGTGCAGACCTCGCCGCTTATCAGGAAGCGGACCTGGGATCTGGAATTCCTTGGACGAAATATCCCCAAGTCTTCCACTTCCTCCAGCTCCCGTTTCAGCTCTCTATTCCAGTTGGGGTGGGTAAAGTCCCCAGTTCCGACAAGTCCCACGCCCTTGAGTTGTGCGTAGGTTGAGATTTCCTGAATGTTCATGCTCATGCTGGTAGCTCGGCTGAATCTCGAATGAATATGCAAGTCAGCGATGACTCTCAACTCGGACGACGCCCAAATATACGTGGACATTCATGAGCATTTACCTTCGCATATGTCTTATGCATCCCTACAATAGTGCTTTACTAGGCCGTTATCCAAATAGGACCTAAAGTGACGTGAGGAAACATCGCAATCAAGCGAAGATATTTTAGGCTTTTAGACCATTCTAGAAGGGCATATTGGTGAGTAGGTTGCAAGTGAAGCCCACGATAGCGGGACTGATTCTGATTCTGTTGGGCTTCATTGCATCACTGTATGGGGGTCAAACGTACTTCAAGGATGTTCCTAGAACTGTGACGGACACTTTCCAAGTTGGTAGGGATGTGAAGAACGAATCTTTCTGGTCGCACGATTTTCGGTTTGAGGCATCGACACTTGTTGTGGGCAACGGCATAGTTTCCAGCGAAGTCACAGGCCAGCCAGGCAGCATCGACTTCCTAGTGTTGGACAGCGCAAACTTCCAGAGTTGGAGGCAACGACAGCCAGGTGTACAGTACATTGTTAAGTTGCTTCAAACACAGGCGAAGTTCAACTTCAGCTTCACAACTCCAAGAAACGACACCTACCATTTCGTCTTCGATAACTACTACTCCTCCGTCAAAAAGAACGTCTCACTGAGCGTAAGCTATCAGTATGTCAAGATCAGCAGAGAACCCTTCACGGATTACACTATGACCTACGTAGGCTTAGCCTTAGCAGTGGTAGGAACAACAGCTCTAGCGTACGGACTTCTGAAGAAACCAGAGATACGTTGGGCCTAATAGGCGTGCTCACAGGACCGTCTTGATGCCCGGGTCGAAGTACTTGATACCCTCGAACGTGAAATCTCTTTTCACAACTGCCATGTAACGGAAGAGGAACCCTTTCAAATAGGTAATTGAGAACATGCCACAAGCAAGTGATAGAGGCCATAGGAAGGATTGAGGAACGAAAATGGACCTTAGAGAAACTCTCGAGAAGTTAGAGGTGCTCAGTGAACTCAGAAGAGTGACTGAGCCGGTCCGAATCGCCTACGCAATCGCCAGATTAATGAAGAAATTTGACGGTGGGCCGGCTCTACTGTTCGAGAACGTTGACGGCTTCCGCAACAAAGTGGTGGCGGGTACGTGTGCCACCAAGAAACGCTTGGCATCGGTTCTTGGATTCGCTGAGGGAGATGTCTTCGATAGGATCACTAGGTCAGTAGGATCACCGCTGCCTCCCAAGGTCAGAAGCGATGGCCCAGTTGCCGAAACTCAGGCTGAGCCGAAACTCAGCAAATTGCCCATCCTGACCCACTACGAGAAGGACCCAGCTCCCTACCTAACTTCAGCAATCGTTTCGGCGATGTCACCCGACATGAGGATAGAAAACGTGTCGATACATAGAATGATGGTTCTCGATGACCGACACCTAGCAATACGGATAGTTCCGAGGCACCTGTATCGACTGTGTGAGCTTGCAAGACGGGACGGCAAGAAGGCCTTGGATGTGGCCATTTC
>CAYQCQ010000105.1:954-4387 GCA_964416035.1 uncultured Candidatus Bathyarchaeia archaeon | reverse complement strand
ATCTTCCGGAAGAGAAGAAGGTGGTGTACAGGTGCCAAGGCATGGAAGTGAAGGGAACTCGCCTGCAAGGATGCGGACACGAGGGGGTGGCCGACATTACCAAGGGAGAGGGAAAATTGATGTGGAAGGTAGAGTTCGCAATGAGATGGAGCGCTCTCGGGATCCATGTTGAAGCCTATGGAAAAGACATAGCAGACTCCGTTCGAGTCAATGACAAGATCAGCCAAGAAATCCTTCACTATCCTCCTCCATTCCATATTAGGTATGAGATGTTCCTGGATAAGGGAGGAAAGAAGATCTCGAAGTCTGCTGGAAACGTTTTCACTCCACAAGTTTGGTTCAGGTATGCGTCTCCACAGTCTCTGCTGCTGCTTATGTACAAAAGGGTAGTAGGCTCCAGAACGATCAGCGTCTCGGATATAGCGACTTACATGAGAGAATTCGACGACTTGGAAGATACTCATTTCGGACTCAAACACGTATCTGACGCTAGGGAGCTGGCGAAGCTTAGAGGATTGTACGAGTACTGTTGGCTTCTAACTCCCCCTTCGAGGCCTTCGGCTCACATACCATACAACCTACTGGTCTTTCTGGCAAGGGTTGCGCCGAAAGGTCGAGAAGTTCCGTTCATAGCGGACAAGCTGAGAGGGTATGGCTTGGCAGCGGATGAGACGTCCCGCGACCTCTTGAATAGAATCCAATACGCGCGGAACTGGGCCGAGGATTTCGAAGAGATAAAGGAGGTACAAGTCGAGCTCAGCGAGGACGAGAAAGTAGCGATACGAGAGTTGATCCAGCTCATAAAGTCAGAGAGTGATGAGCAGAAGATTCAGAATGGAATTTTCACGGTGGCTCGGAAGTACTCCCTGAGGGCAGAGAGTTTCTTCAAAACCCTCTATCAGATATTGGTCGGTTCCTCGGAAGGGCCTAGGCTTGGACCTTACGTGATCGCTATGGGACGAGACAATGTGGCGGATGCCCTCTCAAGAGCCGTAGGCTAATAGCATTGCTTATTTCTGTCTTCGAGCGGTTTCCGCCATCGAAGATACCAAGATGACTGCACAGACCAGTGCAGCAAGCGCTTGGACTTGGAACGGCATGGCCATGGAAACGGAGACGTAGAGAAATCCACCTAGGACTGAGCCTACAGTCCTAGTAATGTATTGCCAAATGATGAAGAAGGAGTAGACCCTACTTCGGTTCTCTCTTGGGCAGACATCTGCTCTCAAGGCCTGGGACAGTTGCTGGGCTATTAGGATCGAAACCGAGTAGATTGTGAAGACCAAGGCCACTTGAGATAGTGTCTTTGATTGCAGGAAGAAGAATGAAGATATGCCCGCTAACAGAAGTGTCGCTACTGTCATATTTCTCCGGCCGTATCTGTCTGCAAGGGAGCCGAACGCGAAACCTATGACTCTCGCTGAACTTGAGACAAGGAGAACTACGCCCCATTCTGTTGTAGTTAACCCTACGAAGCCACTTGTCCCATACAAGATGAAGTATGGTGAGGCGACTGACCAACCCAGCCAGATTAGGCCCTCTGCCAAAAGAAGAATCCAAAGGTTGCGAGACATCAGCCTATGTGTTGAAGCAATTGCACTTGCCATTGTCGAAGCGGACTTGCCTGCCTTTCTAGGCGGAACAGTTTCTTTGAGAAACAGGTATCGGCAGGATCCGGCTATCAGGGCAGCTATGCCGGTCAAAGCATATCCCCACTTAAGCACAGGGAGAGTGCCGTGAACGTCGATTAGGTATCCAGCAATCATAGGAGAAATCAGTGAAGGGACGGTGGGTATGATCGCCCAAGCAGCAAACCCTATGCCTCTTGACTCAGGCGAAAGTGAGTCTGCTATTAACGCACTCATTGCCGGCTCTCGGAAGCCCGCTGCAAGTGAGTCTATGACCACAGCGGCCAACAACATTCGCCAGTCCAATGCCATAGCCATTAGCAGGCTTGTGAACCCGAGAACAACGCTAAAGAAGGCTGTCAACCTCTTCCGGCCGTATATGTCAGCGAAGTAGCCTCCGACTACAGTTGGCAAGATCGATGCCAATGTGCCTACCCCACTGATTATTCCAATCATCTCGGGGTTTCCTCCCAAGGCCAATACGTAAAGCGAGAAGAAGGGCCATACAGAGTTTCCAGCAAATTGCCATACGGCACCAGTCGCTACCATGACTGCCATATTGCCACGAAGAAAGCTCGGCGAGTGCTCGCGCTCACCATCTCGCATTGGAACTACTACATCCTTCCAGACGAAAGTTCAGACATGAAACACTTACGTGTAGATAAGTTCTTCGAACAGAAGCCTACACGCGTCTCAGATCTCATCGGCTACGCTCGCAACAGAGTCGCCGGGGAATACTACTCCGGGCATCTGAATACTTGTTATGATTCCACTATGCGGACTCAGCACCTTCTTGTTCGTGGCGCCCATAGCTCCGAGCTTGTCGCCCTTCTTCACGATGGTTCCGGGGTTTGCTTGTGGAATGAAGAAGTCCTCTTCCTCCATGTTGACGTTCGAGATTTTTCCGAAGAACCTTTGCTTCGTAACACCTGTGGTTTCCTGTGTTATACCAAGGCTTGCGAACAGTCCGAAGATTGTCTTTCGAAGTTGGTCAGCATGATTGGCATCGAATACGCCGCGATGGCTTCCTGCCTCTATTATCGCGGCGGGAATCTTGTTGTGGGAGGCTTCAATGAAAAGCTGGCCTCTGAGCCCGGACGACTCAACCACAGTGGGAATGGCAAGTCTCTTCACGTAGCCTCTAACGAAGTCGAATTCTTTGTGAAGACACAGAACGTAAGGGATGCAGCTCATCCCACATCCATGAAGGTCAAGGATGTAGTCAGCCTGAGTTGCCTCTTGCCATATACTATGGGCGAGTCGCGCGGACACCGAGCCCTTCTCATCTCCGGGGAATACCCTATTCAAATCTGCGCTGTCGACTGGGGAGGCTCGTTCTCGACATCGAAAGGCTAGAGGGTTGGCTACAGGCAGGAATATGGCCGAGCCCTTGAGGGATCTTCGAGCTAGTGATGAGAATACGTTTCGGATGGCATAGGTTCCAATGACTTCGTCACCATGAATCGCTCCGGTCACGAGGACTCTTGGTTTTCCGCTGCCGAATCTGTAGAAGGTAAGCGTCTCTTCATGTGTCTTGCCGACTTCTACCGAGGTTTTTCTCATTCTAGTTCTCCACCTAATAGACATCGACAATCCAAGTTTCAGCTATTTTTCGCTTTCGAGTCCAAGAGCAGTCAAGCTATAAATCCGAAATATGATCTAAGGATCGGTGGGCCCGTAGTCTAGTCCGGACTAGGACGCTGAGACCACAGCTAGCGCGGAAGCCTGCGGAGCCGGAGATCCGGGGTTCAAATCCCCGCGGGCCCGCCACTCTAGAAGCGCATTTGTACCACTTGGTATCACTG
>CAYQCQ010000105.1:0-944 GCA_964416035.1 uncultured Candidatus Bathyarchaeia archaeon | reverse complement strand
GTGGGTTTGGCAATTATTGGCTGGCCAGGATCTTCTTCTTGATGCGCTCTGTGATGGCGTCGCAGAGGACCTTGATCTCATGCTCCTCTCGTTCTTCCTGTGTGGCGAAGGTTCTGTGTGGTTCGGAAGATATCAGGAGGCGAGCTGCCTCCTCGGGGCTGAGGCCGAAGCCTCTCGCCATCGCACTCAGCTGGTCCTTCGGGGTCAAAGCGCCCTTAGGTCTAATGCGAAGTCCAGAGTTGGCGTATATGCCTCGGAGGAACTCGATGCCCTTTGATTGGATGTCATGGTAGGCGCTGATGGTGTGGCCCATCATGTACTCGATGTAGTCCGACTGGAGACCTAGAGCCATGAGCTGCGTCTTGAAGAACTTGCGTAGGCTGTGAACGCAAAGAGCGTATCTGCCCCCATTGTTCTGTTTGAGCAGCCCAGCCTTGAAGTAGAGGCCGTGGATGCGCTTTCGCACTTGCTTCTCCCCGATCGATCGGGGGACCTCGTACATCTCGTCTCGGATAAGCGGGGAGCCGTCGGAGATCTCCTCAGGAGGAATCTCGGGGTGAATGTTTCCCTGACATCGAGCCTCCAGGTAGAGGCGAAGGAACTCAACGGCTTCTCCGCCTAGGAACGTGTCGTAGTCAGCGTACTTGCCCTTCGTAATCTCGGATTCGACGTGGACATGAAGCGGTATGATGCCCTTCTCTAGGTCCTCGCGGAATCCTCCGAGCGCCAGCATCGAGATGATGACCTTCTCGCGGAGGTCTCCGATCTCTGTGAGGCGTTGAAGCTCCTCGGGCCTCGGAGCCCGGTCCTTGTTGACAACTCGACGTGAGAGAGAATAAGGCAGAGCGATAGGCACCTTGTTCACCTTATAGAGGGTTCTGATGTGCTTGGCATACAGCGTCCAAAGCCTCCCCGGCTAGCTTTCCATGCTCCTTCTGAACGGC
>CAYQCQ010000104.1:0-4458 GCA_964416035.1 uncultured Candidatus Bathyarchaeia archaeon | reverse complement strand
CTTCGTGTCTCTTCCAAAGCGGTGTCGATCTCACCCAGCATGTCCTTGCTTAGCGCGTTTGAGACTTCGGGTCTACTCAGCTTGATGACGGCTATGTTCTCTTCCGGTGATAGGAAGCTTGACTCCTTAGCATATGTTATTGTCTTGAACTCCATTGCCTGCACCTCTAAACAGATTTGATAACTTGGATAAGTTCTGCCCTGTTAGTTGATGGTTTCGCGGCGATTGCGCTGGCCATTCTATTCACTGTGGATGTGAATTCATCAGGTGAGAGGACTCGATCAACCATGCCGATTCGTTCAGCCTCTTTGGCGTCTATTATGCCCCCGGTAAAGATCAGCTCAGCCGCCTTACCCTTGCCGAGAATCCTAGGCAGCCTCTGCGTTCCACCCCACCCGGGAATCAGTCCTATATTGACTTCAGGACTTCCAAGCTTCGCTGTCTGAGATGCGACACGGACATCTCCGGCCAGAGACATCTCAACGCCTCCGCCCAGTGCGATGCCGTTTATAGCGACAAGCACCGGCTTCGGTAAATCGTCTATCTTCCTGTAGACGCTCTGTCCTAGCTTCATTAGTTCCTTTACGCCGGCCTCATCGAGGCTTGAGGCCTCCTTCAAATCTGCTCCCGCGGAGAAGGCCTTCTGACCTTCAGCGGTTATCACAACGACCTTGACCTCAGGGTCGTTCCGTATCTCGTCAAGGGCCGACCCCAGTTCGGATAAGGTCTCTCGGTTCAGAGCATTCAGTGCCTCAGGGCGATTCAGCTTGATTATGGCCTTGTTCTGTTCCTTAGTGTAGGATATGCTTTTGTAGGGCATGAGAAACTCCTCGCTATATGACTGGTCAATATTCGTAAAAGCCTTTGCCAGTCTTCATCCCCAAGTGACCAGCCTTGACCTTCTCGACGAGAAGAGGACACGGCTTGTATTTGTCTCCGAACGCTTTGTAAAGTGTCTCAATCGTCGCCAGGGCTATGTCCAATCCAACGTAGTCCGCGAGCCTCAAAGGCCCCATTGGCATGTTTGTTCCGAGAACCATCGCCTTGTCGATGTCTTCAGGAGTTGCTTTGCCTTCGTATAGGATGTAGGCAACCTCATTCAGCATCGGTCCGAGGATCCTGTTGACTATGAATCCGGGGGAATCTTTCACTGTGACAGGTTCCTTCCCCAGTGATCTGGCAAACTCGTCCGCGGCCCGACGTGTCTCTTTAGAGGTCTTCTCACCCATAACAAGCTCTACGAGCTTCATAGCGGGTACGGGATTGAAGAAGTGGAGCCCGACCACCTGCGTTGGCCTCTTTGTGACTGAGGCCATCTCGGTTATGCTGAGGGAAGAGGTGTTTGAAGCAAGGATGGCGTGTGCCGGAGCGGAAGCGTCAACCTTCTTGAACACATCTTTCTTCACGTTCATTTCTTCAAAGACGGCTTCCACAACAAGGTCCGCTGAGCGCACCGCTTCGCTAATGTCCATGAAGCTCTTGATCCGAGCCATTGTCTCGTGAGCCTGCTTGGGAGTCAGTTTTCCTTTGTTCACGCCAACGATCACGTTGTCCTTGATTCTCTTGAGGCCTTTCTCAAGAAGCTCCCTCGTTGGCTCCATAATTGCGACGTCGTATCCATTGACTGCAGAAACGTAAGCGATGCCGGATCCCATTGCGCCGGCGCCGATGACGGTCACATGCTTGATAGGCATTCAGCTCATGCCTCCATCATTACCTGCGCGATCAGTCTGCCTGCCTGGAACGCTTCATGTCCGGCTCCGACGAGGACTATTTCCCAGTTCTTCATCGCATCGCCGAACCGACGTCGCCCCGTGAACAACTCGAGCAATGTTTCAGGTTTTCCTCTTATTATCAGATCCGGGGCGGCGTACTCTCCGCTCAGTATCTTCATCTTTTCTTTAGTGACGGCCGCGTAGAACTTCTCCGTGTCTGCCTCGAACTGGATGATCTTGCCGTCGTATTGGCCTACCCATTCCTTCATCATCTTCTGGCCTTCGGTGCTTCGGTTTGCTTTCATGGCTATGGCTTCAAGCATCTTCCTTATGCCTGTAGAGCTCATTTCGATGCGACCTCCTCCACCCAGTTCTTCACGGCTTCCAATGCCGCGTTGTTAACGCTTGTTGCCGAGATGTTACCGAACTTCTTCCTGACTGCGTCGAGAAACCTTTCGTAGAAATCGTGTTCCATTATGAGGTAGACGCGTCCCTTTCTGTTCTCGACCAGAGACAGGCCTGCATATTTCGTGAACCTGAATGACTCGTGCTCAACATTCTCCGGCGTAGGACTGGGATAGGCGAGCCATTCGCCGCTTGGAGCCCTTCGATACTTTGACGTTCTATTTCACCCCCATCTTGACGAGTTCCTCGCCGCTTATCTTGAGAAGCCCAGTTAGGAACGGCCATTGCACAAGAAACATGAGCCCGCTTCCCTCCTTCCATGTTCCGACATATATTCTCCCTCCCTCAATTCTGGCGAATTGATCCAGAATGAATTCGCAGGCCTTCTCAAGAGTGAGGTTGCTGTCTCGAGCAATCCCTGAAAGTTTCTCTTGAACCTCAGGTTTCAACTGAATGTCCATCGCGATCACTTCCTAAAGGCGATCCTTCTATACGGTATGCCCCATCTCTCGCTGTAGGCGACGCTGATCAGCGGGAACCTTGACGGACCTAGCATTCTCTTCTCCT
Source organism: uncultured Candidatus Bathyarchaeia archaeon (assembly GCA_964416035.1). GTDB lineage: Archaea > Thermoproteota > Bathyarchaeia > 40CM-2-53-6 > JALHTG01 > JALHTG01. The sequence continues at coordinate 1,771 of CAYQCQ010000104.1, read as the reverse complement.
TTGGGACGCCGATGCAGAGAATCGATATAGGCTCCCAGGTCCTCGGGACGCCGAGTCTCTCGCAGAGAAGCTCCTTATGCCTTGGATCCGAGATCGCTAGGGCCATGTAGCCTGCGCCGTACCCCATGGAATGTGCTACAAGCCACATCTGGATGACTCCCATGCCGACAACTACGGATCCGAATAGAGTATTCGGATATACTAGGTGGGCGTCGTGGAAGGATTCTGAGGCAAAGCCCATGATCACTGTATCGGCATATTTCGGATAGAGGAACAACGCCCCATCTCTGATGTCCTCGAACTCGGTGGGCCTGCTTCTGTCTGGAAGATACCAAAGTCTTCCTTGGGTCAGCTCATAGGGCGCTGACCCGAACACTTGCTTCGCTGTCTCTACGGATAATTCGGCAATCAGATCTTTTGTCTCCTGATCTTCCCTGATCACGATGTATCTCCACATCTGCATGTTCTCTGGCGACGGTGCGTATCTTGCCGCGTCCAAAATCTTCTCTATGTCCTCGTCAGGAATCTTGTCGCCAGTGAATTCTCTAATACTTCTCCTTGTTCTGATTGCCTCCAATACTTCCAATCCGGATCGACTCCCGTGGGATAAGCTACCGACTATTTCGGATATATCACCATCGAACCCGTACAGGACTTAGAATATGAGAGCTCCGGAATGTTCGTGAGTAACTCTTGAGCCAAGAAGCGTGGGCTGCCTTCTTCGAGTAATTAGGACTGGAAATGAGGGGCGTCTTGAATAAAGGTCTAAATCGCCTTACCCCTAATACTTGGAGTGTCTCAGAGATGAGAGCATGAGCTATCAAGACATAATTGTTGAGAAGTTAGAGAACGTTGGAAGGATCACACTCAATCGTCCAGATCAGCTGAACGCTGTAAGCCGCAGAACTTTGGAAGAAATGGAACGCGCGCTGAAAGACTTCAGGAAGGATCCGGCTATCCGGGCAGTGATCTTGACCGGTGCGGGCGAAAGAGCATTCTGCGCGGGAGCTGACTTGAAAGGAGGGATCTTTACGCCCCAGACTGATTCGATTCGCGGGGCCAAGCTTGCCAGGATGGGACAGGAGTTCACGGAGATGCTTGAGAGGTTTGAGAAGCCTGTGATCGCTGCCGTGAACGGGTTCGCTGTGGGAGGCGGCTGCGAGATAGCTTTAGCGTGTGACATGATAGTGGCTTCTGAGAACGCCCAGTTCGGTCAGACTGAGATCAATGTGGGCTTGATCCCTGGGTGGGGTGGAACGCAGAGGCTTCCGAGGCTGGTCGGAAGGAACAAGGCCAAAGAGCTCATCTTCACTGGCGACCGGATAACTGCGAGCGAGGCGGAACGGATCGGCATAGTCAACAAGGTGGTTCCACCAGCCAAGTTGCAGGAAACGGCCTTAGAGCTAGCAAAGAAGTTAGCCTCGAAGAGCCCGATAATGCTCAGGTTGGCGAAGCAAGCCATCAACCGGGGGATCGATATGGATCTGAAGTCGGGCCTCGCTGAGGAGGTGAAGGCGTTCAGAGTATGCTTCACCACTCAAGACTTCAAGGAGGGATTGACTGCCTTTCTTGAGAAGCGTCAGCCGAAATTCGAGGGGAAATGACTGACGGAAGTAGCTAGGATGGCCCTGCCTCGATAGCAAAAGACAAGCCCCGACGCCTTGGCCGCTTTCAATTGTGCAACAGCCAGATCAAACTACGAGAGTGATCGAACAGGAACTCCGCTACGGAGCGGTCGAGTCGTTGTTCTGATTCTACTAGTGCCAGATAG
>CAYQCQ010000103.1:0-4502 GCA_964416035.1 uncultured Candidatus Bathyarchaeia archaeon | reverse complement strand
CTTCTCCACTCGAGGTGGATGAGTGACTCTACCCTTCACGGTGCTAGGCGCAAAGGCGGCTGCAGAAGCACGTGCGTAGTGATCACCCTTGACCCTCGGAACCCTTGATCGACCGTATCCGACTCCAAGAGATTCAGCGGAAGTTCTCTTGCCCGCCATAGGGTCCCTTCCCTTCGGTTGCAGACGGTGGGACTGAGCAGCTATCACAGCTCTCTTGATAACGTCTGGTCTGTAGAGAGTTGAGAAAACATCAGGTAGTGAAATCTCTCGGACCTTATTTCCTTCGACATCAAGAACATCTACAGTTTTTCCAGTCATGTTACCCACCGGGATTCGCTACTTGGCTTGAGGACTCAGATACTCGATCTTTGGGGATGAAATAGGGCCGAGCTGGGCTCGAGCTGCCTGTCTCAGTGTGACCAGTCGTCTTGATGGCCCAGGCACGCTTCCAGCTAGCATCAAGTAGCTTCCGTTGATTGGGCCATAGCGGATAAAGCCTCCCTTGGGGCTCACCTCGGTTCCATCCTCTCCAATCTTGACTATCTGCTGGCTGTACGAGGTCCTCTGATGGAATCCCATCTGCCCTGCTCTGGGAACCGAGTACACAACATAGGAAGGAGTCCACGGACCTATCGAACCGACTCCACGGACTGTCTTCCTTGACTTGTGGGACAGTTTTCGGACCCCCCATCGCTTCACAGGCCCCTGGATTCCCTTGCCCTTGCTTATGCCAGCGACGTCAACCCATTGGCCCTCTTGGAACACGTCAGAGCTCTTCACTTCATTGCCTAGTATGCTCTTCGCGTGTTCGTACTGTTCCTTCACAGTTCCTCCGCTTACCTTGACCTCAATGATTTCAGGAGTCTTTCTCGGAACGCTGGCAACCCTAGGCTGAGTTGCCGCCAAGACGCGTATCTCCTGAACCTTTTCCAAGGAATTCTCAATTCTTCTCAATGCTTCTTCAGTCTTCGATGCCTTGGGGGGCGTCAACACTCGGCTAAGATCCTTGGGAAGATTCTGGGCCCACGCCTCAGTCAGGGTTCTTAGACCCGTATATCGCTGTTCGTAGGCTCTGATCGCACATATGATGAGAGGAGGACTGTCAATCACTGTGACAGGAAGCGCAATTTCTTTTCCGAACGTGAAGGAGCCTTTCCGGTTGTCGATTGTTATGAGATGTGTCATGCCTGCCTTGTACCCGGAAAAGGCCAAGAGCCTAGGCTTCCCTTCGATCTTGGGCCAGTATTTGATGCGTGCTCTCCATCGTTTAGCACGTGCTCTAGGAAGATATGCCAAAGAGCCTCTTTTTGGAGCGTGCTTCTTTCTGTGGCCCAATCCGAAACCTTCTTTGACTATTCGCAGACTTGCCGCACTTTCAGGGAAGGCTAGCTGTTATAAACCTTGCGAGCGAAGAACAACATGCGCATTGCAGATCTGTCGAACTGATGACTTGTTCGCATGCGGATTGAAGAACGTTGACTGTAGTTGAGAGGCGAAAGAGAAGAGCCGCGATAGCGATTCCATCATCGCTTGTCTTCGATACCCCGCATCTTAGGGAAAAGACGGTTCGAGTAGGCCTCCTGGCAAGGGCGGCGGCGATATTCCGTGTGGATGAAGTTGTGATCTATGACCAAGATCCTCGCGTCGATCGAGAGGAGGAAGAATTTCTGAAGAAAATCCTCTTGTACTTGGAAACCCCGCAGTACTTGAGAAGGAGAATGTTTCCACTGTCTTCTGAGATGCGATATGTCGGAGTGTTGCCTCCGCTCAGGACTCCACATCACCCTCTCGAGACGAGAGGTCAAGTTGAGTCAACCGTTTATCGAGAGGGACTTGTTCTGCATTCAGACAGGGATTCGACGACTGTAGACATAGGGCGAGCTAGACCTGTCAGAGTCAAAGGGCGCGGTCTTCAGGCTGGAAGTCGAGTCACACTCAAGATTGAAAAGGTCGCCGAAGGAGAAAGACTCTCAGTAGTCTCGAGAGAGGATGTTCCGTTCTACTGGGGATACGAGGTATCCCTGTCTGGGAACACGCTCGGAGAGACTGTAAGGCGGCGCCACAACGAACTGATAATAATGACCTCCAAGTATGGCAGACCGATTCTTGAAGAGCTGACCATTCTAAGGAAAAGAATGAAGGCGGCTTCAAGGGTAATGGTTGTGTTCGGTTCGCCTCGGGAAGGGGTTAGAGAAATTCTCGCAAGAGATGGATTGAAACCAGAAGATCTCTCTGACCTTGTTTTGAATACGATTCCTCTTCAAGGTACTGAAACCGTAAGAACAGAGGAGGCCGTTTACGCTACTCTGGCGATACTTAACATTGTTGGGGCCGAGGTAAATATGGAGCTTCAAAGTCAGCCTTGACGAGGATTAGGGCAGAATTGAGGTGAAGAGCTACGCACGAACTTGATGACCTACAGAAGATCCGGGAAGTAGATAGGCAGAATATGCTCGAGAAGATAGACCGAACTCCTGAACACTTGATGGAAGCCCTGACGGATCTGAAGGAATCAGCGCTTCCACCTAACTTTGCCGGAATTGAGAACGCGCTTCTTGTTGGCATGGGGACTTCGGCAATCGCCGCAGAGATCGCGCTGAATTGGCTCGCCGAGCATACAAGGATTCCTACGATATTGATTCGAGATAGCTCGTTGCCCTGTTTCGCAGACTCAAGAACGCTAGTTCTAGCTATAAGCTACAGTGGAGAAACACAGGAAACGCTTGAGGCTCTTGTCAATGCCTCTCAGCGAAAATGTCAAGTCGTGACTATCTCTTCTGGCGGAAAGATGAGAGAGGTCTCGGAGAGGTTTCGGATATGTCACTTCGAAGTCAGGAGAGGCTTGGAACCCAGGACTGCCTTTCCATTCCTATTCGTGCCCTGTTCCCTTGTACTAGCTCCTTTAGTACATGAGAGGGCTCCCGAGAGAGAGATTCAAGAAGCCTCCCATGTTCTTAGGAACTTGAGAAATAAGATAGGCTGGAGCGTTCCTTGCAACAGCAACCCAGCCAAACAACTTGCTCTCGAAATAGCTGAAACGATTCCTGTCGTCTATGCCTTTCGCAGAAACGGAGGACTTGCACGAAGGATGAAGAATCAGTTGAATGAAAATGGCAAGATGCCAGCAATATTCAATCTTCTTCCTGAGGGCTGTCACAACGAGTTCGAAGCGTGGCGAAAGGACAAGCCGGAGTTCTCTTTCACATTTCTGAGGCCGGATGAAAGTGATGATGAGAGAGCGAGAATCGAAGAAGCAAAGAAGATCCTATTTGAAACCGGGATAACAAAGGTCTATGATGTGAGTGGGGTTGGGGAGACAAGAGCCTCGCAGCTGCTCTCCATTGTCTATTTCACAGACTACGTTACCTTCTATCTCTCAGTTCTGAGGAAGGTTGACCCGACTCCTTGGGAGAGGGTCCAAAAACTCAAGAAGAGAGTCCTGCAGAGAACACGCTTCGAAGAAAGATTGAATGACGAAATGATGAAGATGCGTAGTTAGCTTTCTTGTCAAACCTTTGTCGGTGAGTAACGGTCGATCGCTAAGAAGGCTTCTTCAGGTGAATCAATTGTTGAGACGAGCCTCTCAAACGGGCACATTCCAGTCCCACGTCGATCCAATATGTTCGGGACGAGCGTCTCATGCTCAAAGGGTACCGAGAATTTCTTCAACACTTCTGAGCCTAGCTCACTCATTACGCATGCGTACACACTAGAAATCTTAGCGTAGACACATAGAAGAGCTGCAGCTTTTCCAACGATTTTGTCAGCGATCGATGCTCCCGCTAATGATGGCCCATGTTCTTTTATGGCGTCGATCAGGCTTCTGACGCCTGACGCTCGGCTGGTGAACATTATCCTCCCCAGTTTGACGATTGCCACGCTCAACCCTTCTGTAGCGAGCTTTCTCTGGGCTAGGTTGAGATCACGTAATGCGGCATCCAGTGTGAGGCCTACGTTTCTTTCTGAGATATGCATCTGCACTGAAGACCTTGGCTCTATCCTTTCGTGCATCCTATAGGAACCAGTCTAGCCACTTTCGTTGCGATACCGAGCTCGTGACTGACCTCAGCAACTCTATCCACATCCTTGTATGCGCCTGGCGCCTCTTCGCTGACAACAGCCATGCTTGCGGCTCTCACTAGTATTCCCTTTTGCTCTAGGCTCCGCTTGACATCGTTCCCCCAGAATTTTCTCTTTGCAGCCGATCTGCTCATGAAACGGCCTGCTCCATGAGCGGTCGACGCGAAGCTGAGCTCCATTCCGCGTGGCGTCCCGACAAGAACCCAAGAACTTGTTCCCATGCTACCAGGAATGAGGACCGGTTGACCTACAGCCTTGTAGTCTGCGGGAATCTCTCGATGATCCGGAGGAAAAGCTCTAGTGGCTCCCTTTCTATGCACATAGACCTTCGTTGCCTTGCCATCAATCGTGTGATCTTCGATTTTGGCAATATTGTGGGCAACATCGTAGGTTAGGTGCATGTCAATTGAGTCAGCAGACTT
>CAYQCQ010000102.1:0-4549 GCA_964416035.1 uncultured Candidatus Bathyarchaeia archaeon | reverse complement strand
TCGTACGACTCTCCAATTGATTAGGAGGATGAACGACGGAGTTGGCTTCCTCGTCAAAGCCTATTCCTCCTCTTGATTACATACTTCTTGCCAAGCTTTGGTTGTTTGTGGGTTTTGTTTCTTCTCTGGTCGCGTTTCTGCTCGCAGCCTCCTTCTCCGCAATCCTAATAGCCTCTTGGGCACATTACCTGTTTGCGTTGGAGCCTAGCTGGGGCTAATGTTCGGGTCACGCGGCCGGGTGGAAGATGTGCCTGACAAGAGAATGATCTTCGTTACCATAGCTAGCGACGGAGATGGTAGAGGTGAGAGGGAGATAAGGGAGGCGTGGGAGCGGGCGCTGAGTGGAGTTGTGGCTCCAGGTGTTGAGAAGATTGAGAAGGTCACTATCGTGTCTGCTCCGCCGCCCAAGGAGGATGAGGAGATGCCGGTTGGTCTTAGAGAGGCGCCTGAGATTTCGATGAGGGTGCGGGAGGAGGAGAAGCCTCCGCCAAAGTTCTACTATAGCATAGATGAGAAGCAGTGGTGGGAGATTCCGGGAGAGCTGACTAAGGTGTGGCAGCTCAGATTCATCCCGAAGGACATAGGCGTCAGAGAGGGAGTCATCAAGATCAGAGGAGAGTTCGGGGATCAGAAGGTTGAACGTACGATTCACATAAGGTCGACTCAACAACATGTTCTTGAGTTGGCTGAGCCGTAGAGGCCAGCGTTGGCGATCCGTTCATAAAACTTCCTGTTTACCTGCAATGTGGCGGACGGGATGAGTTGAGTTTGAATGCGTGGCGTCTTCGTCGTTCTGAGGTAAACGGCGGGTTAGGAGCTGCGTGTCCGCTGTTCAAGCTTTGAGGGGATCGATTACGCGACTCAAAAGACGGGTGAGGCATCCCCTCACTAGCGCTGTGACTTCAGTAACTCACTCGTATCCGAGGTTGACGTGTGAGGGACTTCGGCTGTCAAAGACTCGGAAGATGTTTTGCATATTGGTTCTGACATCGATGTTGCTTTCATCGGTTCCGTGGTCTTTTGGGGCACCGGTCGAATTGTTGCTGAACGGTAATTTCAAGAACGGGTTGGATGGATGGATCGTAGAAGGGACGGCTTTTCTTTACTTGGAAAGCGTGAGGATCATACGTGAGGGATCATTGTCACAGATTGTTAGGGGCCCTGATCTCTCCTTCCACCTTGAGCTTTCATATGGCGTGCGCACAGAGCTTCAGTCAGGGACATCATTCGCCAGGTCTCTTATTACGTTCTACGTGGTGGATAGGCAAGGAAAGAATACTCAGTTCACCATTGTGGGGGAGGCCCATGGAGAGCTGGGGGATTCCAATTGGAAAGACGTTAGATTGAATCTCTTGGAGCTTTTCCGAAAGGATGTCGGGGAGCCTGGAACCTTTCAACTTTCAGCGTTGAAGGTCACTGTGGAGTTAGGATTCACAACGTCTCTGACTTTTCCACTTCCGGTTGCATATTTCAGAAACGTCAGCCTGAGACGAGTTAACCCTGTCAAGATTCTTCTTAGCGATGGCAGATGCAGAGAGCTGCCTGATAGGACTGAGCTCGCCATCTACGTTACGAATGCAGGCGATATGGATGCTTCCAACCTGGTCATAACGCTGATTCCCAGCCCGGAAATCATTGTCATTTCGGAGAAGACTAGGTTTGAGCGGTCAACGCTGGAGGGACGGACGTCTTGGCAGTTGGGTTGGATGCTGGCTGGGCGATCATCAGGGGTACACCCGGTTACGATAAGGGTGGGCTGCGACCAAGCCAGTGCTGAGCTGTCCCTAGGTGTTCCGGTGCCAGGGATTCCTCAAATCACGACCACTCATACATCTACAATGACATCTACACTGACCGAGAAGCAGGTGGGAGATCAGGTTATCTTTGTATTTGCTCAGACGGCTTTCCTTGTGATGCTCGCGTTACTTATAGTGGCTATAATAATACCCATAATTCAAAGTCGGAGAGGTTCGGAGTTGGTCTACCGGCTGAGGCTACTGCGCAACCAATCAGAATTGAGCCGCTGCTGGTTGAGAGTTCTATCGTAACCCGTACGAGTCATAGCTCGAGTGATAGTCTTGAACGATGGAGAAGCGTAGTGGACAGGAGAGGGGTGAGCTTCAAGAGAAACCTGTGCAGACCGATCGAGATTCCACTGGGAATCAAGGTGAAGCAAATCGGCTCTGTTGGTTTAAATATTCGCCGGTTTCAAATCGAATTGTTTAAATGCTCGAACTCGGGAAGAATGCGGCTAAATAGAAGAAGGGGCAGGAGTTTTCCATGTCCAAGAATCCATCTATGCACGTAGCGCACATCGGTCGAGAGTGGCTCGGTACCTGTCTGGACCTGGATTACTCCGGATTGTTAGCGGTTAGGCGGAGGGGGCTGCGTAACGGGAACTGGCGCAGACTCTCGCTCGTTGACCGTGGCCTGTTCAGGTGTGCCTTATGGGTGGCCAGGGTTCGTGGAGGCATAGGGAGCTTGAGGTTGTTGGTGAGCGTTCTTGGCGTTGTCTTGAAGCTGCTGGAGAGGCGGTCGATGCGCATCTGGATGGCTGGAAGGGCTAGGGCTGAAGAGTTGAGGCGAAGATTTGAGGATAGGCGCCTGTTCGATTGGGCTCCTCAGGTTAGGGGTTGGCTTGTGGAGAGGGCCTTTGTTTTCTATTTGGGGCTGGGTGAGCTTTATGTACCTTGAACAGTCTGATGGATTCGTGGGCTCGTACGGAGGAGAGGCGCGTTGAATAAGGATCAGGTGATTGGTGCAGCGATTCTCGTCGGCAGCGTGGCGGGAGTGGCTGTATACGCGTGGCTGATATACGCGTTCGCTATTTTAGTGTTGCAGGTGACGGCTTTCCTTGCAGTAGCCGCGGTTCTGGCTATTCTTGCATGGATCGGCTGGACCATGGCGACGACGCCTCCGCCTGAGCCAATAGACTTCGAGACTCCTACCACAACTGGCTCTGAAAAGGCTGCGGAGAAGCCTGCGGGTGAAGGCGAGACAGCTAAGCCCGAGACGCAATCATGAAGGCCTTGAGTGTACTCCATGGTTGAGGCCGTCTCAACCTACTGTTTCATGTGCATTGGTTGAGACATGGGTTGTTGAGTCCGATTGTGTACCTGCCCGACAAGAATATGAGTACGGTGGTAGACAGGGATATGGACGGGTCTATTGGTCCAGTCCGCTGAGCGTGTTGAACTATCCTAATATGATGGCAATGCATATGCTGTGTGTTGGTTAGAATGGTTCAACGTAACTTCACGATTCGTCTGAGGAAGGACCAGGAATCGGGCTACTATGCCGCTAGATGCGTCGAGTTGCCAGAAGCCATCAGCCAAGGCAAGACAGAGAAAGAGGCCCTGGCTAATGTGAGAGAGGCCATCGAGCTTATCCTTGAAGAGCTCAGGGAACCTCTGAAGGATAGGTATTCGCGACTGATAGGTGTATGAGGTCCTATAGGGGGTTCATGGGTGTGCGGACAAGGTTTGGGCGGGGTCAGGTTGGAGGTATGTCGGAATCAGATTGGCTGGAGAAGTATGCCGACGAGATAGCCAAGTATAAAGGGCTGTGGGTAGGGGTGTCGAAGAGTGGTCTCGTTACGTATGGCGACACCGCCAAAAAGGTGCATGATGAAGCCTCAAGGAAGACAGGGGAACCAGTAATAGTGTTCAGGGTTCCCACTAAGGATGAGGAAACACACGTGCTTCGGCTGTGCCGCGCATAGGCTTCAAATATGTTCCCATCGCAGGAAGATTCTACCCTGCCATTCCAATTACTCTGATCTACGGCGCGAGGAAAATCACGACGCTAGCATTGGTTGACAGTGGAGCGACCGTGAGCGTTTTCAGATCTGAAGTTGCTGAAAGCCTTGAGCTGCCTTGGGAGAAAGGAGAGCGTGTGGTCATAACATCGGCCAATGCAAGCTTCAACGCGTACTTGCATAGCCTCGAGGCTGTGATTGGTCAACTAGCATTCGTTCTCAAGTTGGGTTTCAGCGACAGCTTGACGACAAGTTTCAACATATTGGGAAGAGAGACCTTCTTTGAAACGTTCGATATCGCCATCAGCGAGAAGAATCGAACGATAATGCTCGAGCCGGCAACCACTAGCGAACAGAGCCATCAGATGAGGTAACGGTCGCCAAGGTGCAACCGGGCTTCTTGGATACTCAGGCGAAAAAGGGAATCATGAAGGTCTTCGATTCGCTTTATGGTTGAGACTTCAGGTCTAAGTGTTCTAGCGTCGGCCGGGCTGCGTCAGGTTCGCCGACTCAGAGAGCTAGAGCCAGTGCTTTACGACGCCCGTTGTCTTCGACGCTTTGACTCGGACCTGCCTGTGTACGAGGTCTATCGAGATTGTTGTGATGACGGAGCGAGAGATCTTCTTCGGAAACATGGCCTGCAGTACGATGTGACTGTCATTCCTCCGCTTCTGCTTGGGGAAGAGTATGCGAAGACCTTGGGGCATTACCACTTGCCGTTGGGAGAGGCAGGTTCTCATCCTGAGATCTTTGAGGTTCTTGAGGGAGAGGCCGCGTTCTTGGTGCAGAAAC
>CAYQCQ010000101.1:0-4559 GCA_964416035.1 uncultured Candidatus Bathyarchaeia archaeon | reverse complement strand
CAGCTTCTTCTACAAGCAACTTCCTGACAGGTTCACCATGAATCTTCATTCCTAAAAGTTCCTTCGCGACATTATGAGCCTCCTCTGAGGTTGAGGCGAACCTTATCCCGCCTGCCTTCTTCCTTCCAGCAACAAGAACCTGGGACTTCAAAATCGAAGGCTTCCCCAATTCCTCGAACGCCCTCTTCGCCTCATCAGGAGTGGAGACGACAAGCCCCCTTGGAATTGGCATGGAAAAATTCTGAGCGATTGACTTTGCCTCGTACTCAAAGAGCTTCATTACAGTGCTCATCTCAAGTGCGAGTCTGAACCATCGATTAGGGCATGCCTCCGCTCATTTAAGTCTCACATGGCCAAAGGTCACCGTAACGCATTTATTAGTGGCTAAAGGTTACGTCTGCCGGAACCGGCGATATCAAAGCATCGCAAAGGAGGAAAATGCAATGGCAGAGGCAACAGCAGTGTTCATTGGACAGAAGCCAGTCATGAACTACGTCTTGGCTTGCATAACCTTGCTACAGGGAGGGCCAGGAGAAGTGACTGTGAAGGCGAGAGGACGAGCAATAAGTCGGGCGGTGGATGTCGTCGAGATTGTTCGAAGACGCTTCATGCCTGACGTTAAGGTCGGCCCCATAACGATCGGCACCCAACAGCTACCTGCACGGGAAGGTGGAGCTCCATCCAACGTGAGCACTATGGAGTTGGTGTTGAAGAAGTAGAACGTAGGCCAACCGTAGGCTCCACAATCCCTTCCCCATTTTTCACGGGAGGTTCAGGCTTGGTAAGAACGGAACTATGTAGCTTCTGTGTGAAGAGTGGCATACTGTGCCCGAAATGCGAGGAGAGACTGAAGAGAGGACGGATCAGTCAACTCGATCTTAAGGTTATCAAACTTCTATCAGAGCTTGAAAAGAGCTATCCGATCCTTCAGGAAGTTCATTTTCACAAGGCCGCCGAAGTGGGAGAAACCTTGGCGATTATGGTTGACAGGCGCGACATCGGGAAGGTTGTTGGGTTGGAAGGGAGGATCATTCGGGCTATCAGCGAACAGGCGGGCGGAAAGAAGATAAAGGTTCTAGGCTATGGCGGCGACGACAGGCAGTTTCTGGAGGAGTTGTTCTCACCGCTCTCCATCCTTACAATCAACACGGTTTGGCTACCGGACGGCAGCACAGAAACGAAAGCTATTCTTCAGGGAAGAACCCCGCGACACATGCCAGTGGATCTCGAAGTTGCCAAGCAGTTGGCAAAGGAGATTCAGGGCTTGACCCTAAGGGTAGAGTTCGAAAGGCAATAACCCAGCTATCCAAGCTACTCGAACACTTTTATTGACACCGTCACCATAGCGAGGCTGGAGACGAAAAGGCCTCGATGGTGAAGCTAACTTTCTACGGCGGAGTCGATGAAATAGGGGGCAATAAGATTCTTCTCGAGGATCGAGACACGAGGATCCTCCTCGACTTCGGGATGAGTTTCGCAGACAGAAGAAGATTCTATTCGGATCCTTGGCTTTCTCCGAGGGATGAGAAAGGGCTTCTAGAGTTTGGTATATTGCCTCCCTTGGAGGGTGCCTACAGATTCGAAGAAGAAAAGACGACGATCGACGCAGTAATGCTCTCACACTCCCACGCTGATCACGCAGCGTACATTGCCTTCATCAATAGAAAGATCCCGGTATACTGCGGAGAGACAACGAGGATCACGTTGGAGGGGCTTGCCGAAACAAGACCTCGCAGATTTGAAACAGACATTACGGGCGTGATCTTCCAAACATTTCGAACCGGAACAAGAATTCGCATCAGGGACATTGATGTCGAGCCATACCATGTGGATCACAGCACCCCGGGAGCTTACGGATACGTAGTTCACACCTCACAGGGAGCGATCGTCTATACGGGAGATCTGAGAACCCACGGCTCAAGACCTGACCTGACAAATGATTTCGTCGAGGCCTCCGCAAAGGCACACCCTATCCTGATGATATCTGAAGGAACGAACATAATTGGTGCAGATGTATCGAGCGAAGATGAAGTCAGATCAAAGGCCAGTAATGTGGTGGAAGGAACCGAGAAACTGGTCTTGACCGATTTTTCCTACACCGACATAGACCGATTGAAAACCTTTCATGACGTTGCGAAGCACAGTGATCGAGCCCTCGCTATCTCGCTGAAGCAAGCGCACCTACTCTGCAAGTTGCAGTCGGATAGAGAGCTGAAGATACCTGACGCAATGTCTGACAGACATATCGTGATCTACCAGAAAAGGAAGAAGAGATACTACAACTGGGAAGAGAAGCTGCTTCGCTTTGAGAATGTAAAAGAAGCATCGGAGATAAGGAAGCATCAAGACCGCTTCCTTCTCATATGCTCGTTCTCAGATATGGGAGAACTCGTTGAGATAAAGCCCGAGTCTGGCAGCAACTTCATTTTATCCAGCTCAGAACCCTTCAACGAAGAACGAGAGATTGAATTTGACAAATTCAAGAATTGGCTGGATCATTTCGGACTCCCGATGTATCAGATACATAGCTCAGGTCATGTAATGCCAAATGAACTCAAGCGCATGATCTCGCAGATTCGTCCCAAGATTGTCCTCCCTCTACATACGGAACACCCAGCTCTCTTCGCAAGGTTCATGGAAAAAGTCGCAAAGATCGAACTCCCCAAAAGGCTCGAACCCTATCATTTGTCAAGGTAGCAGACACGAAAGTAATGAGCATACAAAAGCAAGCGCGACATTCGGCTTCCTGAGAGAATTTTGAAGTATCGTCTCTTCAAAGTCAACCTCACTTATGTGTCCAATCGAGTCCTCGACATGAAACTTCTTTCCGATCCAAAAGATCCGATCAACTGCGCTGTCACTGAGACCGCTTAATATTCTCCTAGTCAGTCGTCCAATCGTGAACTCTCTCCCGAGCGTTCCCCTCCATAATTCTTGATACTTTGACAGAGCGTTTGATGAGCAATCCCTAGCGGTGACGCCATCTGCTGCTACATCTCCTGCGATCTTAGAACAGGTAAGGCCGAAGACAATTCCTCCTCCAGTGGTTGGCTTGACCTGCGAAGCGGCGTCCCCCACAACGAGCAAACCATCGGCATAGGTTCTTGATGCGGGACCGCCCAAAGGAATGGGGTGGAACGATACATCTGTTAGAGGTTCTAAGATCTTTCTGGACGCAGTCGGATGCTTTGTGACAAATTGTTCGAGTAGGATCCTTGGATTTCCTCTATTCGCAGCGAGGCCAATTTTGGCGCCTCCATCCTGCCTTGGAATAATCCAAGTAAAAAATCCAGGTGCATATCGACTTCCCAAGTATACTTCAACCGACTTGGGCTCGATGTCGGACACTCTTGCAGAATATCCTTGCGCTCCTATGACCGTTGCCTCTTTCCTTGGAATCGGAAGATGGGCTTTCTTCAGCAAACTCGCGTGGACCCCTTCTGCATCAACGACGACTTTGGCCTCCACTTGTAACTGCCTCTCTCCGCGAGCAGATATTCCTCTGATGTGGCTTGAGTCGATCCAAAGCGACTCTGCACGGACGCCTTTGAGATACGAGACCCCGGCACGTGCCGCCAACTCCGCCAAATATTGATCGAACAAGGTTCTATTGATGACGTATGTGACTGGTTTCGCGTATTCGACGCGAAGTGTCTTTCCGGACGGCGAGTGAAAAATTGCTGTTGCAATTTCGTTCTCAATAAGATCGACGGGAATATCAAGTCCGAGAGTCTTCAGGCCGTGGATGCTAATGTGGCCTGCGCAATGCGACGGGACTCCAACTTCCATGTGCTCCTCTATGACCGAAACCTTCGCGCCTCTTCTGGCAGCGGCTAGTGCCGAAAAGGATCCGCAGGGGCCCGCGCCCACGACCGCAACATCGAAGCTCTCTCTCATGGCGGTTACATACTTCCCCGCTGCAGCATCCGTTGGATCTTATTCGACTCTACTCACCTTCGAAACGTAAACCTTTATCCTAGTTGTCGCCGGCTACTACTGCGCCGTGCTGGAGGAGTCGATATGCAGGATAAAGTCAAGCTGATACAATATGGTATTGGGCCGATCGGCGCCAGCATTGTGAAGCTCGTGCTTCAGAAGAAAGGGTTCGAGTACGTCGGCGCCATCGACATAGATCCAAACAAGACTGGAAAAGATCTCGGAGAAATTGCAGGGGTCGGTAAGAAGCTGGGAGTCACTGTCTCGAGTGATGCTAAGAAGATTCTTCAGACGTCTGGGGCAGACGTGGTCATCCACACGACAGCCTCATTTCTCAAAGATATTCGCCAACAGATACTAGACGTGGTGAACGCAGAACTAGACATTGTCTCAACCTCGGAGGAACTCACCTTTCCATTTCTGAAGAGCCCCCAGATAGCAAAGGAGATCGACGATCTAGCGAAGAAGAAAGGCGTCACTGTGCTTGCGACAGGCGTAAACCCCGGATTTCTCATGGACGTGTTTCCATTGACAGCTACCAGCGTATGCCAAGACGTCAAAAGCGTCAAAGTGACAAGAGTCATGGACGCCTCGATTCGAAGGCTTCCCTTCCAGAAGAAGAT
>CAYQCQ010000100.1:0-4650 GCA_964416035.1 uncultured Candidatus Bathyarchaeia archaeon | reverse complement strand
AACAGTCGGTAGCCATCATGCTTCAATCGAAAGATACAGAACTGCCCGCCTTCCGTAGCATTTAGTTCAGTGGCATCCGTCCATTCATGTTCATTCGTCCATGTGCCGTCGATCGTAGGCGCATTCAAGGAGTATGCGCACATGAAATCATTCCTGCTCGCGTAAACAGGCGGGACGGAAGATCTCGCGAGGACTGGCAAAAGGAAAATGAAAGCGACGAGCAATCCCGAGATCCGGCGAGACAAACGGCTCACTAGCCTCAAGATCTTCCTACCGTCCGCATAAAACTTTACGACAACTTTGCCGTATCTTCTGAGAATGCTTGAACTAGGCGAGAAACTTTGACAGGCCACGTAAGAGAAAGATTATTCTACTGGCGGACCGTTGGCCTCGATGGAGGCGAGGCAGAAAGCCGGGATCGCCTAGAGATTCGACTCCGAATCGGGCAACCAGGTAGGGCGTCGGCTTGCTAGCCCAAGACAGAGAGCCGATGATCCTTATGGGTCACGGGGGTTCAAATCCCCCTCCCGGCGCCATACTTCTAGTCCAATCCCTCCCATTTTTTGAACAGCGGCTGCGATTCTACAGGTGGCTGACAGCAACCTCAAGTCTGCCTACGGCCTCAGCTTTAGATACAACGACTGGACCCTCTGTTGCCCCTACAACATTGACTTCAAGGCTGATGGCGAAGAAGAAAGGACTACGTGTGTTATCGCAGTGGCTTTGATCGGATCAACCGTTGCCGGAGCATGGTCCGTGTTGTATAGGAAACAAGAAGAGAGAAAAAGAGCAGTAGCCTCAACGGTTAAAGTTAACGCGCCCTCTCTGACCTCTCTTAGCCTTCGCTGCATTATTGACATAGTCGACTAGCGTCCAGTTCTTTTGCTCTTCGAAATCTAGGCCGAGCCTGCCGTATAGGTTTCTAGCAATTAACCTTTCAACAACCCTTGCCCCGTCGCCTAGCAAGGCCGACAAGGCTTCACGGAAAGCTTCAAGCTTCTCTGGGATCTCTTCACGCCTGATCTGAAAGCTTCTTTCAAGATGATAGCATACTGCCCCTTTAGCCGTTTCACCAAGCACCGCTAGACTCTCATCAACAGCCTTCAGAACGACTGGATCAAATCCTTTGGACAGACCTAAAGTTCCCCGGCGTAAAGTTGACCATCTTTTTGCCATTATCAGTCTATTGCATTGGTTCAATCATGGTTGGTATCAAAATCGATCAAGGAACATCACAGCCTTGTCTAGCCACCGCTACAAGAGTGAATATGGCTCAATGGAACATACGTTACAAGGACAGATTCGTGTATGGAAACTTCTAAAGGTCAAAAGAAACATGGTCAAAAGAAGTTGCGTTGGTCGAAAGGATCTTATCTGGAGTGGAAAGCCTAAACGCGCTAATTGAGGCAGGCCTCCTGAGAGGCAACCTAATCCTTTTCGCAAGCAGTCTCAACATGAGAGAAAACATGTTGAGCTAGATACGTCAAAGGTGTACCCGATGCCTAAGCTAGCATCAAACTTGTGAAGATGACTACACATGACTAAGAATGATGATGCCTTCGAAGTGAAAACTTTGAACAAGGCCACAACGTTCAGAAACGCGCTGCTTGAAGCTGTTGACTCGGGCTTGCAGGTTCTCGGCGAGAGTGTCAAGTACGTCACATACCATCATATTGAACGAAACAGCTCACTGAGACGTGAGGAGATTCCCGATAAGCTTGATGACTTCCATAAAGGCCTGGAAAGCCTATTCGGCGCAGGGGCCAGGGTTATTGAGAGGATAATTGTCGACAAGCTCTATAGCGAGTTAGGCTTGAAGTTTGAAGAACATGAAGGCCGAACACTGGTCGACTACGTTAATCGCGCAAAGAAAGCCGAGGGAGGTCGCTGAAGGAAGGAAGAAGAACAGGATCGGGGAGTCTCTTTCGCCCCCGAGTAAGAAGCCTCTGCAGTATTTCCTTGAGGGATCCAATCCATTACTTTTTTTCTTCCTGGTGCAGCAGTCCTCCGAGCAGAGAGCGACTCCGTTTCTGCTGAGAGAAAAAGTCGAGTCGAGAAGTCCAGAGTTTGAGCAAGCAGATAGGCTAAGAAGGAAAGAGATTTCAAACAGAAGACTCAGGTCAGCATGCAAGGTTACCTGCAAAGCACGCCAAACTGCCAACACTGAAGTATACTTTAAGATGCTGGCTGATGCACAAGCTTGCGAGTACAAGTATACGCAGAGTATTAGGACAGTCCCAAGCGACCCGATCACGAGAACAGACACGCTAAGGGTATTGCCCTTGATGCATGAGGACGGAGCTAGAACAAACTGTTTATGCCTCATCTGGCAATATCTCCATTGAATGAGGCATGTAGGTGTAGCATTGTTGATATTGAGTGAGGACCTCAAGCAGATCCAACAGCAGCTTACTAGTTTTGATGAAGTTCGTGAGAAGGTGCTTGAGGCCTCTAGGATTGCTACGAGACTATCTGACTGGTCAATTATCCAGATGCACAGAAACGAGATGGATCGAGCGGCACGCTCTCTCAAAGAGGCTAAGAAATCTCTCTCGCAAATCATCGCCCTTCTGAGGAAGAATCCTGAACTTAAGCAGTCTGGCAGCGTTCTTGTAGCGAATCAGGAGTATGCCGAGGCGATGCTTCTGTATGGACTACTGAGAGACAGAAAGGTGGCTTCGTTGAAAGAAGTGGGCGTGGAACCAATACCATACATCTTGGGTGTTTTGGATTTGATCGGCGAACTCAGGCGACTCACTCTCAACCAGCTTAGGAAGGGCAAGACAAGAGACGCGGAGAAGACTTTGAGAACAATGGAGGAACTCTATGAGAACGTCCTAACTTTGGATCATACAGCAATCGTTCCGACCTTTCGAGTAAAGGCTGACGCAGGTAGACGGATCATCGAGTCCACTCGCGGCGATGTCATCACTGAGGTTCGAAGAATGTCACTTGAGAAAGCCATCAGAAGCCTCCATGACGAGGTCAAGAGAAAGAAAGACACACCTGCTTAACATTCTCGTCGTTGAGCCCAAGCGGCGGTATACGCGGGATGAGGCAGATCCGTTCGGACACAGATAGAAGATACTTGATCAGACCGCCCAGAGGATTCTCGCTGCAACAGGCGTCAGAGCTACAGATGAAACTGAGGAAACTGGTCATACGGAGAAGCTATCTCCCAAGAAAAGTGGAGCTTGCGGCAGGACTGGATTCAGCATACGATGGCAAGATGGCGTTCGGGGCTGCTGTCACTGTCGATCTTGAAACGATGGAGCCAAAGGAAACCGCTACCGCTCGCGGAGAAGCTCCCCTCCCCTATGTGCCGGGCTTTCTGGCTTTCCGCGAAGCCCCGATCATATTCGCTGCAGCAATGAAACTTAAGAACCGTCCTGATGTCTACTTGGTCGATGGACAGGGATACGCCCACCCCAGAAGATTTGGCTTGGCTTGCCACATTGGAATTGCATTGAACGCTCCCACGATTGGAGTTGCGAAGAGTAGGCTGTGCGGAACGATCTCTGGAGCTAGGTTGAGGGATCGAGGAGAAACCATAGGGGCGATCCTTCGAGGAAAATCTGGAAGGCCATCCTACGTCAGCGTTGGCCATAAGATTTCCCTACGAGACGCACTCAAGATAGTTTCACGATGCGTCTCTGCCTGGCCCAGAGATCCAATCAGTTTGGCGCACATAGAGGCAAACAGGATGAAAGAGCTGATGGCGTCATGAAGCCTTGGCTCCTGATCACTCTCTACAGATTAGCTGAAGTTACTTCCCGTCCTAGTGAGCCACACACGACTGTGAACATTGCAGGAAAGCTGGGCTTCTCACAGCAAACAGTCTCAAGACACCTGATCGAGCTGGAGAATCAGGGTATGATCAAACGGGAGAGGGTGACACGAGGTGAGACGGTGCGAATAACTGAGAAGGGCATGAAGGAACTGAACAAGATGTATCACACTTTGCACAGAGTCCTCGAAGGACCGAAAACAGAGCTGACGCTTGAAGGAGAGGTCTTCTCTGGTCTAGGGGAAGGCGCATACTATGTGAGTCGGCCAGTGTACATGCGACAGTTTCGAGAAAAGCTTGGCTTCACTCCTTTCCCTGGAACCCTGAACGTCAGACTGAGGAAGAAGCATCTCAAAGATCGAAGCCTTATGGAATCGATCGGCCACATCGAAATTGCGGGGTTCAGGAACGGGACGAGAAGCTTCGGAGCAGGGAGGTGCTACCGGGTACTGGTTAATGAAGAAGCAGAGGCGTTTGTCGTAGCGGCTTTGCGAAGCCATTACGGAGAGGATGTACTTGAGATTCTAGCGCCAGCCAATCTACGAAAAAAACTTAACCTGAAAGACGGGGACACTGCCAGAATTAGCTTCGTCCGTTAGGACAGGCCCCATCATTTTCGCTTGGTTCTCTTGTCCGGTCCTATTAATTCGATCCAGATACCATCTGGATCTTTGATGAACGCCAGCCTGTACCCATCTTCCGAGAACGGCCTGACAGCTGTCTTCGCGCCCTTCGAGGTTAGCTTCTTGAACCTCATGTCGACATCTCTTGTCCAAAAAGCTAGATGGTCTAGCTCGGATCCTGAATCATATCGCTCGTAATATCTTGCCTTTGGAGGATAGTAGTTGAGTTCTAGCAACTGC
>CAYQCQ010000099.1:0-4679 GCA_964416035.1 uncultured Candidatus Bathyarchaeia archaeon | reverse complement strand
AAGCGCGGCACCTTTGCTATTCAACTGTGATCTTGTACCTCTCATACACCATGTCCAGAATCTTGGAAATAGTCGCAATCGTTGCGAGGTATATTAGCCCGACGACGAGATAGACTTCAAGAGGTTTGAGGTTTCTGGATATTACCATCTTCGATCTCGCCAAAAGTTCCGGGACGGTCACCAAGAAGGCGACGGAACTGTACTTCGGAAGGTACGCGGCCTCATTCGACCAGCTGGGTAGAGCCAACCGAAATGCTTGAGGCAGTATAATGCGGACTATGGCTTGGAGCCGGCTCATTCCAAGTGAGAGGGCGGCTTCCATCTGCCCGCCGCCAATGGATTCTATCGCTCCTCGAAAATATTCTGCTTGATATGCTCCACTATTAATTCCCAGAGCTACTATTGCTGATAACGTCGGCGAGAAGAGGAGGCCCAGAGATGGGAGTCCAAAGTAGATGATGAAAAGTTGAACAGTTAGTGGCGTTCCTCGGATAAGCTCGATATATGCATTTGCCAAGTATGATATTGGTTTCTGACCGTACTTTCTAGCTAAGGCCGCAGCGAGGCCCAAGATCGCTCCGATCCCAAGTGCCGTCAAGCTCAACTGAAATGTGACGAGCAGGCCTTCGAATAGATCGCCCAAGTAGTCTATCATTTCTCATCAGCAGCCACAGTCTCTCTGCTTTCATGCCGCCCGTAGAGTTCAGTTAGCCGGCTGAGGAATCTCTGCGTCCTCTCATTGGCTGGGTTCGTGAAGAAATGCTCCGGAGAACCTGTCTCCACCACTGCGCCTTCATCCATGAAGATCATCTCGGAAGCCACGGCCTTTGCGAACCCCATTTCATGAGTAACGCAGATCATCGTTTTCTTCTCCTTGGCCAGGTCAAGCATTGTCTGCAGGACCTCTCCAATCAGCTCGGGATCAAGAGCGGATGTCGGCTCATCAAAGAGTATAACCTCGGGGTCCATCGCCAACGCTCTGGCGATGCCTGCTCTCTGTTTCTGCCCTCCAGAGAGTTGGCTTGGATAATGGTTGCACCAGTCTTTCATTCGAACTTTCTCGAGCGCTTCCAACGCGATTGCTTTCGCTTGATCTTCCGGAATCTTCATCACAACTCTGAGCCCGATCATCACATTGTCGAGAACTTTCATGTGGCTGAAGAGGTTGAAATGTTGAAAGACCATTCCAAACTTTGATCGATAGTAGTTGATTTTGCTGCCCGTCTTCATAAGGTCAATGTCGCGGAGGAAAACTGTTCCGCGGTCTGGGGGATGGAGCATGTTTATGCATCTTAGGAGCGTGCTTTTTCCAGCTCCGCTCGGACCAAAGATCACAGTTGTTGTTCCCTCATCGACATCAAACGAGACTCCTCTCACTACCTCGACCTTTCCATAAGACTTCCACACGTCCCTTACCGATACGACCTTTGTCAAGCACCAGTCACCAATCGCTTCTTCTCCTGTCCCCAAGTACCTGCTACCCTCGTTATTGGGAATACTATGACAAAGTAGATGCCTGCGACAAGAAGGAACGGAACGACTGGGTCGAATGTGGCAGCTCGAACATAGTCAGTTCTTCTCATAAGCTCAGCGACTCCTACGACGAACGCAAGGGACGTATCTTTGATCATGGTAGCGAGTTCATTTGCCCAGCTGGGCAGAGCGAACCGTAGAGCCTGTGGCGCAATAACCAATCTGATCGCCTGCAGCCTGCTCATTCCCAATGATCTGGCAGCGTCCATTTGACCAATACCTACAGATTCCAAGGCTCCTCGGAAGATTTGAGATTGATATCCAGAGCTGCAGAGGCCAAGTGCGAGCATCACGGCAAAGAATCCCGGTATCTCCAGTACTGTTGTCTGTATTCCAAAATAGAAGAGAAATATCAGGACGAGTGGAGGTATGCTGCGCATCAATCTTTCATATGTAGAGACAAATAGTCCTCCGGCTCTTCCTCCGTAGACTCTGAGAATTGCCATGGGTAGTCCTATGAGAAAACCTATACCTAGTCCGTAGGCTGTGAGGCTGAGAGTTATTGGTAACCCTTCGATTATGAACAAAAAATGTGATAGTAGCAAATCAAGAAAGGATGACAAAAGGTGGGCCTTCCGGTCATTTGGTGAACGCTCTGAACTACGAAGCGTGCCACTTGTTTATAAGCTGCTGGATAACGCCGGTCCCATGAAGCTTCAGCATTGCCGTGTCTACTGCTTCTAAGAGTTCCTTCTCGCCCTTCAGGATCCACAGGCACTTCGGTGGAGCCCACTCCGTGTAGACGATTTTGATCGCGTACCGTGTTGCGAAGCTGTCAGCAACTGGCTTGTCTATCATCGCGGCATCGATTCGCCCTGCGACGAGGTCACTTATCATTAGGTCGACTCTTTCGTATGAGATGACGTTCTCTTTCTTGGCTTTTCCCTCCTTGACGAGGTCGTTGATTCTGCCCTCTTGTATTGTTCCCGTCTGTACACCGATCTTCAGGCCCAGTTTTCCTGCTTCAGTTAGCTCTGTGAAAGGCTTCACAGCCGAGTCTCCTTTCACTACGATCACGTTATCACCTTGCTCATACGCGATGCTGTAGTCCAGTTTGGGAATTCTTTCCGCCTTAAGTCCCATCGCAGCGGCGATCATGTCTATCTTGCCAGCTTGAGCTGCGGCAATGAGAGCGTCGAAAGGCATGTCCTCCCATTTCACGCTGACACCGAGCTCCTTTGCAACAGCCTCCACAATCTCCACATCGAGCCCTGTGATCTTCTTCGTGTTAGGATCGACGAACTCGTATGGGGGATAATCTGCACTTGTTCCGACGACGATGTATCCCTTCTGTTTGATTTTCTCAAGCAGGCTTACCCGCTTTGGCGGCGCCGGAGGAATCTGAGATTGACTATAGTAGTAACCAACAACAACTCCTAGACAGAGCACGATCAGGGCAACGGCGATGATCGTCAGTGACTTGCCGCCTGTCGTGGTCTTACTCATTTTTGTGTCTCACCTCCGTTCAAGTGTTGACGAAGATTCCATTCCCTTGGTAGTTTCGCTTCAGCCAGTTCTCGAAGGTCACATGATCGACAACACATTCGAGGCATGATCCGAGGCGTCCTCGGCAGACTTCCACGCAGAAACTGGATGTCTGCTTCTTCCCGCCTTTCTCCGTGTTCACGGTCTCCGTCATTTCGCTGAATCCTCGTTGCGGGATACGTTGGTTTCGGGAAGATTTTTATTGCTTGTGGTCAAGAAGTCACCGAAAGGAGCCAAGAGTGACCCAAATTGGTCAAAGCTAGCGTTTCGGCGGCGGTTCAAACTCTCGTCGACAACGATGTATCGATGCAGGATTCCCTGGAGCGAGGGTATGGGAACTACAGCGCGATGGCTAGGATTCTGAGGCCTAGGGTGGAAGAGGTTTTAGGACGAGGGGTTAAGCTTGAGAGTGTCATAACTGCGGTCAAGAGAGCTAGATCGGGCTATCCCATCGCTCAGAGAAACATAATCAGCATAGTCGCGAGAAGTGTCATAAACCTCAGAACGGACGTAGCAAAGATTTCTGTTGAGAAGACGAAACGTACGGTTCAGACAGTAAGGCGAACTATGGCTGATCTAAGGGGAGGATTCCTCCAGATCTTGGAAGGCGTTTCGGCCATAACGCTGATCTTCGATGATAGGCTCTTTGATGGCGTTTGCTCAATGTTTCGGAGAGATGATATTCTAGATGAAAAGAGGGATCTTGCGGCCATAATGGTGCACAGCCCTCGCGCGATAATAGGCGCACCTGGAAGCGCAGTAGCGTTTTACAACCCGGTATCGAGACGTCACATCAACATCGAGGAGACGATGAGCTGTTTCACGGACACGATCCTTGTTGTACGTATGGAAGATGTAGGAAAGGCGTTCTCAAGTTTGACAGAGATGATGTCGCAGGCCAGACAGGCGATTCGGGCGAGACCCGGAAGAGTCCTTGGGCATCCCAAGAGGCGAAGAAGATAACCCACAGGAAACCTCGCTCCTTTCTGATTTCGCGTTCCAGCGAATATGACGCAGGGGCGTGGTAGTCCTTCGGCAAGAATATTAGCCCTTGATGTGGACATTAGGCCGGGCTTCAATGATGGCGAATCAGGAGCAGACTGCTTCTGCCCTGCTTGGCGAGGAGAATCTTCGGCCTCAGACGCTTCTAGAGAACTACTTGAGCGTGGCGTTGGACCTACGCAAATGCTCACTGATGACGGTTCCCGCGGAATTTCCCGATGCAGATGCCATAGCTAAGGCAGTCGATCTAGCCTGTATCCACGACTACCGTAGAGTCTCCTCGGAGACGGATGTTCGAGAGAAGGTGAAGTTGATACAAGAATTCAAGGACAAACTTCGCACGGTTTGCCGGGAGAAGATCGAGAGCTCCCCCTCTTACAGGAGCCATGTCGAATGGTTAGGTCGCTTGAACCTTCAGGTTCTTGAAGTTGAAGTTAGACCTACGATACAGGAACTCTTCTTCTACAACGACATGGATACGAAGCGTAGGCTTGAGGAGCTATCTTCAAGCAGAACCTCGTTCCGCAAGAAGTTCCTTCGTCGCTTACGCGAACCCTTGCCTCGCTCAACTGTGGCATACCCAGAAGAGTATTCTCGGGACTACGTTCTGCGTATTGGCGAACTGCTCGGCTACCCGAAATGCTGTGTCGAAGCATATG
>CAYQCQ010000098.1:0-4749 GCA_964416035.1 uncultured Candidatus Bathyarchaeia archaeon | reverse complement strand
CGTTGAAAAAGTCTGACGATCCTCATTCTGAAGTTCTAACACACAACTGGGGCCTTCTTTGATGCCGGAATAAGCAGCCTTATTAGGGCCGGCGTGATCTTCAGGGCAGGTTAGGTGTACGGTCCGAAGCTAAGCGTCCTACCGTAATCATTCGTGTTGGCGTCTAAGTTTTCAACCGAAGAACTAGCTGAATAAACTGAGCGAGGTGAAATGCATGACCTATGAACGTTCCTACAAGAAGCCAGTTGAGGAAGGTAAGGAGTACGAACTTGACATCAAAGAGATCAGCCGTCGTGGTGACGGAGTAGCTCGGATAGAGGGTTTCGTAATCTTTGTTCCTCAGACTAAACCTGGCGATCACGTAAAGGCCAGGATCAACTCTGTTGGTTCAAGATTCGCAACCGGCGAAGTCGTCCAATAGCAGCCTAGGAGATCCCCTCCTAGCTTTCTCCCTCTTTTTGATATCTAGTCTCTAAATGCACAAAAGCAACCTACGAGTGTTTAGCACAAGTGGATAGGTTTCTCAGTTATCTATTCCAGAGGAGGAGTTGATGTTTCAGTTTGCTGGTTTCCTCTGTTTGCTGTTGTGTTTTCTGCGCTACTGACTGTTCAGTTTTCCTGCTGTTTCCCAAGTGTCTTTTTTGAGGGTTCCCCATAGTTTTCTGCTTTCTGATTCTAGTTCTCAGTTTTGCTGTAGTGAAATCAGTGACTCTTGGTGGTGCCTCCTGTGGGGCGCACACACAATAATTCTGGGAAGTTCTGTGCGAACCCCTTGACCTAGGCAATCAGGTACCAAATGTTGGCTGAAAACGATGTTGCCTCTACAAGTTGATGGAATTCTCGACTGATTCTCTTCATGCCTCCATCGCTGAACATTCTTGCCGTAATCGCTTCCACGTCTGCCAGGCTGTCGAAATAATTCCGAAGTTGGCCAAGGGGAATGCCTCTGCGGTCACCATGCTGAAATTCTGAAGTCACCATCGTGCAAATCCTTGCTATATTGTTCTCTTTAAGCAGAGATTCGATCTCTTCGCTGGCGAGGGGTGGTGCTTGACCAGTGTATGACAATCTGTCCACCTCATTGATTATGTCTTCTGCTTCAGGTTTTGTGACTTGTGGGAGAATCTTCGATTGATTCACTAAGCCTGAGAAAGCACAGTCGCACGTCGGCAGAGATGTGTCGAATGATTCTCCGGTGAAGCTGAAGAACCGCTACTTCCATTCGAACCGGAATGAATAATAGGATGGCAAGGTGCTTTTGCGTTGGTGCCTGGCCGGAAGAGAGGCAGGTCCACAGTGTGCGTGGTGAGCTGGGGTTCGCCTTGGTTTGTCATGCCGCTGAGGTGTCCTGTTGGCCGTCGCGAAGCTAGCTGGAAACGGCAGAGTTTCCGTCCGACTGAACGAGAGCAAACCAACGTGACGTCCGAAGCAAAAGATCGCGAGGACGCCCCGAAGGAATGCATATCTGCTTCGAAAGTCAGGCACCATCTTACGCATCTCGTTTTGTGAGGATAGTCAGGAGCTTCGTATGCCAAGAGGCAAATGGCTATGAAGGGTTGCCGCGCCTCTTTCCACGGTGTCGATGTATGTCTCAGGGTCTACCTCTTCCACATGGCATTGGTCCACGTCGACTATCTGAATTGAGTGCAATCGAGCTTCTCTGAGCTGCTCTAAAGTTATTGGTGGGTTTCTATAGTATCTGTCACACAGATTCTTTGCTTCTTCCAGCTCGATACTGTTTCTGCGTCTTGGTGGCCTTTGAAACATCGGAGGTACCGGCAGAACACAGTACGGAGGCACACCCAACGCGAACTTGTCAGAGTATTGGCTGTACCGGGCTATCTTGCTAGTAATCCTTGCAGTGAAGAACGCGTTTGGATCCAACGCGTGCTCAGGAGGAATGAAGCCTGTCTCAATCTCCACTATTGCCTTGCCATCTCCCTTGATCCCTAGAACGTCGCATACCAGTGAATTGTTCACTTGCTCCTCAACTGATACTTCGTAGCCTCTCCGAATGAGATTATGTGCGCAAACCAGTTCCATAGTTGAGTGATTGATTTTGACGAGATTTTGATGGTGAAGCTCAATCAATCTTGATTTGACAAGATCCAGCCTGTCTGGTATTCGTTTGCCTTCCTTTGAAGAAATCTTCTCGACCAGAGTAGTTAGGTCCTCACTGAACCTCTCATCACTCAAGGATTTCCTCCTGATGACTGGCTGAAGTAGCTGTGTCTATCTGAATCCCGAGTATAGAGGTGGCTCCGAATAGTTAGGGTTTTCTCCTGAGCTAAAGGTTTCTTGGGTGTCGGACAAAATTGTCTGTGCGCATCAGCTCTAGAGGATAGAGATAAGACAGCGGCGAGTTTCACGTGGAAGTTATGTGAAGGTTAAGTAGTTTTGAGCTGTGACTTGTGAAGGCCGGCCGTCAGTCTTAGTCTAGCTGGCTAGACATTCCATGTATCTCCGTCGGGTATCCTCTGCCGTGATGTTACTCCGCTCTTACTGGGAGTGCGCATGTTGAACATCCAGACGACAAAGCCTCAAATACGAGCGAGTAGTGCTTTCGCATGCAAGGAAAGTAGCAGTCATGGGGCTCAAGGAATGGATAATCCCCCAGGATAGAGTTTTCTTTTCTCTTCTGGAAAAGGAATCCAGTCTCGTTATGCAAGCTGCCTCTTTGCTCCTTAGCATCGTTAACAGTTCCAGTGGTTTCGAGGAAAAGATTGACAAGATTAGAGAACTGGAAAAGCAGTGCGACGAGGTAGTGGAAGAGATCTTCTACAAATTGAACAGAACTTTCATCACACCGATAGACCATGAAGACCTATCGACTCTATCCACTACGTACGACGATGTTCTCGACTACATTGAGGGTATAGCCGTCAGGATGCGCATGTTCAGAGTCGTTCAGCCAGGTGATGTGGTAAAGCGCTTCGTAAGCATCATAGTTGAGGCTATAGAGGAAGTAGACTCCGCAATAAGACAACTGAGAAAGGTAAACCAGCGCCAGATTGGAGATAGCCTCGAAAAGATTCACTTGCTGGAGAACAAATCAGACGACTTATTCGA
Source organism: uncultured Candidatus Bathyarchaeia archaeon (assembly GCA_964416035.1). Classification (GTDB taxonomy): domain Archaea; phylum Thermoproteota; class Bathyarchaeia; order 40CM-2-53-6; family JALHTG01; genus JALHTG01. The sequence continues at coordinate 1,680 of CAYQCQ010000098.1, read as the reverse complement.
TAGCATAATCCCGGCCCTTTTTGAAGAAAATGATGTGAAGCATATCCTAATCATGAAGGATGTGTATGAACAACTGGAAGGAATCGCAGACAAGTGCCAAGATGTAGCACTGGTCATCCAAGACATAGTGATCAAGAACGCCTAGAGATGACCTCAAAGGATGATTCCGATCCTTGTCGGCGCCATGATCTTGACTTTCTTTCTGTCTTTCTGGATGGGCTTTACCGATGCGGCGTACGCGATCTCGACAGTCATAGGCACCCGGACACTCAAGCCCATCTTTGCAGTCTGTTTGGCAACAGTAGGCAATTTCATAGGTATGATCTTCGGATCAGCAGTCGCTCTGACTATGGGAACAGGGATAATATCGCAGGAGGTTGCCTCTGGAGAAGTAATAGTTGCCGCCCTGGGAGGCGCTCTGATCTTTGATGTCATATCCTCATGGATATTCTCATTGCCCATATCGGAGACACATGTTCTAGTGGGTGGTTTGATCGGAAGCGGCCTTGCAGCCAGAGGTTTACAAGCAATCAAGATTGGGGACATACTCAACAAATTTATTGTTCCCATGATTATGGTGCCCCCAATATCTTTGGGCATAGTGTTCCTGATTACACTGATCATAATGCGCGCATGCAGAAACGTGGCAGCGGCAAGGGCAAATAGATATTTCAGAAGACTGCAAATACTGTCGGCCTTGTTTGTTTCCGTTACAGATGGAACGAACGACGCCCAAAAAATCATGGGGATCGCAACAGTCCTCCTACTCTACTACCGATATCTGTCAGAATTCGCAGTTCCTCTGTGGGTTACTCTGACTTCCTACATGACCCTTTCAGCAGGCACTTTTCTGGGTGGATGGAGAATCGTAAAGACTATGGCTACCAAGATAACCAAGATGCGCCCTTACCAAGGGTTCTCAGCGGAAACTGGGAGTTTTTTGATACTCGGTTCAACCGCACTGCTCGGACTACCCGTGAGTTCCACGCATGTGACGAGCGGAGCGATAATGGGTACGGGCCTCGCGCACAGAGCCAAATCTGTCAAATGGGTCACCAGCAGGAGGATTGTGCTGGCATGGATACTATCGATACCAGCACCAGCTGTGTTCTCATTTCTGCTCTATAGGATTGTCACTTTCGCATCGTAGTTGAATAAGACAGCGCGCGTTCACGGGAAGCCGAGCTATGTTCTGTAGAATGCCTGCACTAGATCTGAGATTATGTCCTCTGCATAGTTAGGCTTATAGTCATTTGGCAAACTCATCCACCATAGTGTGGTTGAAATGGTTGAGCGACACGGAGTCAAGATAACTGTCTTGAAACGGTTCAGCCCATCCGAGGTCTTTGAGAAGAGCCCTGCGACGCCCGTCCGACCCCTTGGAGCATGTGAGTTGTTCCGAGACGGCCAGGAGTTCGTCGTGACTCAGGACGGAAAGATGCCCGAGGGTTTCTGCACTTCGGCGTGGTACACGATCTTCGGCAACGTGAGGACATTGGCGTTCGGTGGGGATTTCCCTTGGTTCAAGGAGAAGGGCATAGCCATAAACTGTTGCTCTGATGGACTGAGACCAGTCGTGTTCAAGCTTGAACGCATCTGAGCTTCAATCCTTGTAGCTCCGGTTAGGATGCCGAAAAGCTAAGAACCGCAGATCTTTCGATGGTGTGAGGCCGCCGGAAA
>CAYQCQ010000097.1:0-4758 GCA_964416035.1 uncultured Candidatus Bathyarchaeia archaeon | reverse complement strand
TTCCGATGAATCCCTGAACGTCCTTTACCTCAGCGTAGGTGAAGAGCTTCACGTTAGGGTGGCGTGATACAGAAACCATTTTGGGAGTTAGAATACAGGACGAGCAGTCCATTGTTGGAAAAGTCTTGTCAAGTTGCGCCATCCTTCCTCCTATCGTAGGAGATTTCTCGACCAGGTAGACTGTGAAGCCTGAGTTTGCCAGATCAAGTGCCGCTGATATGCCTGCTATTCCTCCGCCTATGACCAAGGCGTTCCTTCCAACTTTGACCTCTTTCGGTTCAAGCTCCTCCAGCATTGCTGCTCTGGCGACCGCCATCCTCAATATGTCTTCGGCGAGTAGCAAAGCCTCTTCAGGATTTTTCATGTGAACCCAAGTGTCTTGCTCTCTGATGTTCGCCATCTCGAAGAAGTAGGGGGACAGGCCCTCCTCTTGGAGGACTTTGCGGAACGTTGCCTCATGCAATGTGGGGCTGCAGGCCGCCACCACAACTCGATTGAGCTTACTTTCATGGATGTCTTTTCTTATCAGCTGTTGGCCTGGGTCCGAGCACATGTACGTGTAGTCCTTAGCCACAACAACATTTGGAAGGGTTTCCACATAGCTGAGAAGCTTCTTGATGTCGATTACTCCTGCTATGTTAGTTCCACAGTGACAGAGGTAGACGCCTATCCTAGGCTGCTCGGACATTCGCGTTCTCCTCCATTAGCTTCAGCGTATAGTCGAAGCCCGCCGTGAAGGCACTAAGGTTAAGCTTGTCGGTTCCTTTCGGCACGAAGCGAACTATCGCTTTTTCCACAGCCTTAGGATCAATGGCCTCCGATGCGGCTGTCACGCTTCCGATCATCACCATGTTTGCAACGATCCTCTTACCGATTTTCTCCGCCATCCTTACTGTGGGAACAGCGTACATCTTCGCGTTCTTTATCTCTCTGAGACTGAGCACCATATCAGGATCGTAGATTACAATCCCTTCGGGCTTGACATCATCTACATACTTATCGAATGCTTCTTGAGACATCACTCCGATGAGGTCGGGCTGCTCAACCTTTGGATAGTCAATCTCACTGTCTGAGATGACGACTTCAGACTTGCAGGCGCCGCCTCTGGCTTCAGGTCCATATGACTGTGTCTGTGTCGCTTTCTTTCCATCGAATATGGCTGCTGCCGTTCCGAGGACTACTCCGGCCAGAACAATGCCTTGGCCTCCTAGTCCTCCGAGCCGGATCTCATAGCGGGGCATTCGTCAGCTTTCCCTCTTGATCAAGTCTTCCTTGAATAGCGATCATCTGTCGCCTCAGTAGGTCTGTGTATTCAGGCTTCTCGACGTCAACAAACTCTCCCACTACGATTTTGTCAGGTCCGACTTCCGCTTTGAGAGGATCTGTGAAATGTTGAATGATGCTCTTTTCCTTAAGCCAGTTGGCCTGATCCTTGGGGCCAGGCATTCTGTTTCTTCTACCGTATTGTTCGGGGCAAGGGGTAATTACTTCGACGAAGGTGAAGCCTTTCTTCGTCAGCGCCTTCTTAATGGATTCTCTTAATCTTCGAACGTGAATAGTCGTCCATCTAGCCACGTAGACAGCTCCCGAAGCAGCTGCCAAGTGGACAAGGTTGAAGGGATGTTCAATGTTTCCATAGGGCGTTGTAGTAGTTCGGTCTTCAAGTATGGTCGTTGGCCCGGATTGCCCTCCAGTCATACCATAGTTGAAGTTGTTTGAGCAAATCACTGTCATGTCTATGTTTCTTCGGGCTGCGTGAATGAAGTGGTTTCCGCCTATCGCAAAGAGATCCCCGTCTCCGCTTATCACTACTACCTTCAGATCTGGCCTAGTGGCTTTCAATCCGACGGCGAAGGCGATCGGTCGTCCGTGGGTAGTGTGAAAGCCGTCTAGGTTGACGTATCCAGATATCCTGCCTATGCACCCAATTCCGGAAACTACTACAACCTTGTCCAGATTCATCTTCAACTCGTCTAGAGCACGTAGAAATTCGCTAAGAATGACTCCGTCTCCGCATCCAGCGCACCAGATATGCGGAATCATACCTTTGCGCGTAAACTTCTCCATGGGATGCGTTTCTTGAATCATTTTTCCTCCCTCGCTAGATGCGTGAGGAGTTCTTCGGGCGTGTGAGGGTCCTCACCTAACTTTGATGCGAAGGTGATCTTGCGATAGTCGAATCTTCGTTCGACTTCTCGAACGATCTGACCATAGTTCATCTCAGCGACTACAATCCTATCTACCTGATCCGCAACCGCTTCTATTTCCTTGTCCGGGAAGGGCCAAATAGTTGTCAAGCCAAGGAATCCCGCCTTTATGCCTCGCTTTCTCGCCCGGGTTACCGCTGCTATAGCAGATCTGGCTACGCTCCCATAGGCGATTAGACATACCTTCGCGTCATCTAGGAAAAGCTTCTTGACCTGCACTATCGCGTCTCTGTTTCTTCTTATCTTGTCGCACAGTCTTCTCACTAGCTTTGTCTGTTCTTCGGCACTGTCAGTTTGCGGATGCCCTGTCTCGTCGTGTGTAAGTCCAGTCGCGTAGAATCTGTAACCTTCTCCGAAGACCGCCATGGGCGGAACGAGATCCTTATCGGGCTGGAAGGGGTTGTATGCGTCTGGGGGTACGGTTGGCTTCTTTCTATTGATGATCTCAATTTCGTTTGCGGAGGGGATCACAAGTCGCTCTCTCATGTGACCTATCAGCTCATCAATCATTACGAAGACAGGGATTCTATATCTCTCTGCCAAGTTGAAGGCCTGAACAGTCAAGTCGAACGTTTCTTGGACCGAAGAGGGCGAAAGCGCAACGATCTCGTAATCTCCATGCGAACCCCACTTCGCCTGCATTACGTCCTGCTGCCCGCCCTTAGTTGGTTGACCAGTGCTTGGGCCGCCTCTCATCACGTCAACAATTACGATCGGAGTCTCAGTCATGACAGCTAGCCCTATGTTTTCCTGCATGAGGCTGAACCCTGGGCCGGAGGTTGAAGTCATGGATTTGACTCCTCCATAAGATGCGCCGATTATTGCTGCGACAGAGCCAATCTCATCTTCCATTTGGAGGTAGACGCCCCCGACTTCAGGCAGCCGTCTCGCCATGTGTTCAGCCACTTCGGTGGCGGGGGTGATTGGGTAACCAGCGAAAAATCTGCAGCCCGCGGCTATCGCGCCTTCAGCGCACGCAATGTCTCCTTGGGTGAAGTGTGCGCCACTCAATATGTCTCTTCTCAGCATTTGTCTTCTCCTTTTCTTCGCAGGAAAATGGCCAGGTCAGGGCAGATCTCCTCGCATAGGCCGCATCCGACACAGGCCTCTTCATTTACGACGCGAGGCGGGTGAACACCATGTACGTTCAGCTTAGGGTCGTAGTCAAGCACGTCTTTCGGACAGAGCTCTATACAGAGTTCGCAACCCTTGCATCTGTCTGGTATGGTGACAATGTCAACTTCGAGGATCTTCAGCTTGTGCTGGGGAGAAAGCGGCTTTCTAGTCTTCTCCAACGCCCTCCCGCCACCTCGATGTGGGATTCTTCAACGTAGGCGTGCTTTCTCACCTTTCAACCTTGTTGGAAGCTGTTCGACTGCATCCGGCCCGGCTCGAAGCGATGCCAAAATTATCACATACCTATAAAACCGTATGCTCAGAAGATGTTCGAGCGAATAGAACCTTCAAAGCTTGAAGGTCAATTCGGGGAGAGGCAACTTGCAAAAAAGAGTAGGAATCCACACCAAAGACGAACTTAGGCTGAATGATCTCTTGGACCGAGTGAAGACTCATGAACGCTTCAAGGACGTTGGCGGAATAGGCATATTCATCGGAGTAACCCGGAGCAGTTCGGCGGACGGCAAACCTGTCTCACACTTGGAGCTGGAGGCTTACGAAAGCAAGGCTGAGGAGGCAATGGCTTCTATAGCTGACGATATCGCCAGCCGAGGCGGGATAGTGGACGTTCTCATACATCATGTTGTAGGGAAGCTGAAACAAGGCGAATTGATAATGGCCGTGTTGGTCGCTGGGCGATCTAGAAAGGATGTTTTTCCCGCACTAGTCGAAGCTGTTGAGAGAACGAAGAGTGCTGTTCCGATCTGGAAGAAAGAGTTTCTGACTTCCGGGGAATCGTATTGGGTCAGTGAAAGAGGCCGTACCGCTAAGCCGGAAAAAGACTGAATTTGCGTTCGGAGACGTAGGCATCATGTTGCCTGTGAATCTACAAAGGATTAGACATGATAACCTATTGTCTTCTTCTATGCAGCAGAAGCAAAGCTGCTGCGAGCGAAGAGGCCATCACAAGTGTGTCAGGTTGAGCCGTTTCGCTATGCATCCTAACAACTCTTATTAGAGGAGTTGCACTTCGAAAACTTGGAGTCAAGACCAATGGTTGAGAAAGTTCTCGTCCCTGTTGACGGTTCGAAGGTAATGGATCGAAACGTCAAGTTCGCCTGCAATCTCCTCAAGACCTTGGGAGGAACCATGACCTTGATTCATGTTGTGATCCTGCCGGCGTCGATGGAGCCCGGTGTGCCCATCGATCCTACACCACTAGAACAGGCAGGGGCAAGGATTCTGGAGGCTGCGCAAAAAATTGCGGAGGAGCAAGGTTGCAAGGTGGAAGGGATTCTTGAGACCGATTTTGGAAATGCAGGTCATAGGATAGTGAGAGTTGCCCAGGAGAAGGGATTCACTCTGATAGTGATCGGTGCAAGAGGCAAGAGCAAGATCGTCAATCTACTATTGGGAAGCGTTTGTGAAGTAGTGG
>CAYQCQ010000096.1:0-4906 GCA_964416035.1 uncultured Candidatus Bathyarchaeia archaeon | reverse complement strand
ATCAGCAGGTTCAGCACGGTTGGTGGATTGCGGGCGGCTCTTCAGATGCTGGGATACGAGGTTCCCCTGTCAGTGTCTTTGGTTGGCCCTGCGGTGATGGCGGGCTCGCTTTCGATAAGCAGAATAGTCGAATGGCAGACACGCGCAGGATTGTGGATGATCCTGATCCAGCCAGTTGGGTTCACTGTTTCCATCATTTGTTTCCTTGCAGAACTAGAGAAGATCCCATTTGACATACCGGAAGCCGAGACCGAGATTGTGGCTGGATGGATGACAGAGTATAGCGGCAGGAAACTTGCGCTTCTGAGGCTTGGCGGTGACATTAAGACAGTTCTAGCCTGCGGACTCTTGACCGCACTTTATCTGGGAGGACCCGCGGCACCGCATCCTTGGCTTAGTATTGTGTGGTTCTTGGTAAAGACTATGGCTGTGCTCTTGGTTCTTTCAAACCTGAGGGCTCTCTTCGCCCGCTTCAGAATCGACCAAATGGTCAGTGGATGCTGGAAATACTTAGTTCCACTGGCCTCAATCCAGTTGATTGCTGTAGAGCTGATGCTGGGGTGACAACTATGATTGTTAAGCGATTACAGTTCGGATTGGTGAGACGGAATGTGGATTGACGTAGTCCAAGGCGCTCTACTAATCCTTGTATGCGTTCTCGCTACGTTGGCGATCGAACTGCCGGACTTGCTCTATGCGATTATCTCACTAGGCGGGATGGCAGTCGCTATAGGCTCCCTCTTCTGGTTGCTTAGCGCTCCCTACGTCGCTGTCTTTCAGGTCCTGATCTATGCCGGTGCAGTAGTCGTTCTCTTCATAGTAGCTGTCATGCTGACCAAAAGGGGGTCGTAGAATGAAAAGAGACCTCGGGAGGGCTATTGGGATGACCGTGTCAATACTTGCTCTCGCTTTGCTAGGTCGCCTTGTGTTAACATATGACTTGACCGTTTTTGAGTTCATCAGAACCCCAGTACAGTTTATCCAATCTACGGCTCCTGACATTGGAAAACAAGCCTCAAGCTTTCTTTGGGACTACCGCGTGTTAGACGTATTTGCCGGGGCGTTCTTGGTCTTCGTAGCAGCTGCGTGCTGTATCGCGATGCTTCGAGAGGAGAGAGCCTAGCTAATGATTGAGCTGTCAAGCTATCTCCTGTGTTCAGCAGTTCTGTATCTTCTGGGGCTGTACTGTCTGACAACGACTAGGAACATGATACGGCTCATCATAGGCATAGAGATAATGAGTACGGCAGCCAATGTCAATTTCATAGCCTTTTCATCATACGCGCGCCCTGGCTACGTCGATCCTTTTGCTCACTCAGTAGTAATCATGTCAATAGTCATTGGAGCATGTGTCATTGCAATCGGTCTGACAATAGCAGTTCATGCATACCGTCACTACGGAACATTGGACATCAGAGAGTTGCGGAGACTACGATGGTAGTCATCTCAAAGAGAAGCGTTCCTTGATCTTCTGACTGAGGAATTTGGTGTGTCTATTTTCAATGGCCGACCTGACTATGTCGCTTCGTTAGAAGTTCGATGAGCACCTCTGCAATGGGATTGACGGCGTTCTTCAAATCATCTGTCAAACCTTCGCCGAACTCCAGAGATCTTGGTTGAACAGCTAAGAGAGCAACCTTTGCTTGTGTAGTTGCAGAAAGGTATTTTGCGATAACTCTGAGGGGAGACGCGTGCGTTGAGATCGCGAACCCCTCGATCTCATCCGCCTTAACAAGTCGAGATTCTCCAGGAGTGAGACCCATCTCTGCCGTGTCGACCATCAATACATGAGTGGGGCCAAGCCTCCTTATTATCCCCGTATAGTTCTCAGGGGTAGTTCCGGCATCTATGACAGTCACGTCTCTAAGTACAGTTTGTCTCAGCTTTTTTGCCAACACAGGCCCGAAACTGTCATCTGTGCGAATCTCACTTCCTATGCATAGAATCGCGACTTTTTTTCGTCCTGACAACCATCGTTGAAGTTGCGTCTTCACGTTAGCTTTCATCGTCGGCACTTTCCTGTTCTTGGACGGCTGCGGACTTCAGTTCTTTACTTGGTTTGAATGTAATCCGAGCCCAAGGTTGTCACCTAAACAACGACGGTGGAGATAAAATGTATTTGCCATTCCCGACTATCCTCTGTTAATACCATCGGTGCCTCAAAGTATAACGTATGCCATGATTACTGGATATTAGCTCAAGAGGATCGATGGCTGAATGCGAGGGTACCCGTTCTAATGCCGAACATAGTCTTGCGGAGAATCGGCCGCGTGCCGGAGGATGCTGTCAAAAGCATCAGTACTGTCATTGAAGAGTGCTATCGAAGACTGGAACCTCACGGCGTGGAGCTTCTAGATCTAATAATCTTCGGGAGCTCAGAACAAATGAACTCTTTCTATGTGCAGGAGAAGCAGGTGTTTCAGGTATCGCCGGAGACTTTGAGTGAGCAATTCTTCGCTTTGCACGACGCATGGAGGGGAACACCTAGAATAGGTATATGTTTCGAAAGGATGCGGCAGCTTCCTCAACTCGTTCAAATGGGGGTCTTGCGACATGAGGTTGGGCACTCAGTCCTTCACGGTTCAGTTGAACACTATGTGTTCTCTATAACGCCGCCACTCCTTGAAGCGTCTAAGAGGTTCGGACTGGCAACGGGCTATTCGCTCTCTATTATATACATGGTTTCGATAGCAGTGAAGGACTTCGAAGTCACGAGGCTCCTCATGGAGAAGGAGTATGTCGAGGATCAACTTGCATATGCACTTCATGTCTTAGCAACATCGCAAGATGATCTGAGGGCTTTGAGGATCGCGCAAAGCAATCCGGCCGCTGTGACTTTGTACGCAACTAGCCGCCTCAAGGATGCCGCGGGTGCGATGGCGGCCGGAAAAGTTTTGAAGCAATCACTGGTTGAAACGTTCAGAAAAGAATTCTCACATTTTCCGGATTTCGTGCTGGATCGTTTTCTCTATCTTGTGGAAGCATTGCCTCAGCATATGAAAGGCGACACGCTGCAAAACGTAAACGCTGCGGTGAGGTTGCTAGTTGAGGCGTTCCTTGAACCTGTCTTCACGGCGTTCCCTAGACAGAGCTCAACCCGTTGAGAAGAGGCATGTTACCGAGCGGTCGATTGTTTGATGAAGGAGTCGTCTAGTACCTTGAAATCCGGCGTGGAATTGTGTGTAAGCTCCGAAAGAGACATGAAGCTCGTAGGCTTGGTGTCAGATACACATATTTCGTCTAGAGTCGCTAGGTTGCCACAAAGAATTCTCGATATCTTCAGGGGGGCAAGTCTGATAATCCATGCCGGAGATCTTGTCTGCCTCAAAGTAACCGAAGACCTTGAGAAGATAGCGCCTGTCGTTGCTGTACATGGAAATATGGACCCTCAGGAAGTCCGAACACGATACCCCGCGATGAACTCAACGGTCGTACTCAATTGGAACGTAGGGGTCGTTCATGACGCAGGTGCCCTGTGGGGGAAGGGGCAGATGAGGCGGATCGCTCAAGAGAACGGGTTCGACGTCTTGGTCTTCGGCCATACTCACAGGGCTTTTCTGGAGACCGGTCGGGTCGTCTTCGTCAACCCGGGCAGCCCAACCAATCCTTTCCCGCCGTACTTGGTGAAGCCGTCTGTGGGTTTGCTGAAGGTGACACAGGAAAGAATAGCGCCTTTAATTGTAGAGCTCTAAGCATGAGCCTGTATTGAATCACTTCGACTATCTGCGGAGAAACGACGCAAGCACCCACACGATTGATACTATTATCAGTATCGGAGAGGTTGCGAAGTAGAAGCCGTGCCGGCGGTAAACATAGAGTAAGATTGGGGGAAGCTTTTCGATCTCCGGTGCATATCTAATGAGATAAGGTATCGCAACGAATAGAACTCCTAGCAAGATCATTATCACTCCTAGCCAAGCGAAGGAACGATACCACTCATCGATCGCCATCGCACCTCGCCATCCCTAGGACTGGAAATCTTCAGACTTGTGAAGCAATATACTTAGTGATTTGATTCCTTGATGAAGGAAAGAGCCTCGATGGGACCCGCCGTGACACGTGATCCTCCTTTGGTTTCCATCGAGCTTCCCTCATGAAGGCACACCCTCGCCATGGTCAAGGCAGACAGTTCAAGTGGTGTCTCGTAAGGAAATACGCCGAGCCCGAAGTCTGTTCTAACGCAGATATGAAAGGACCATGGCTGCAGCGAACGCCAAGATGGCCGGGTAGACTATTGCCGTTTCAAAGGAATATCTGTGGCGGTACTCTTCATCTATTAGCTTCTCCAGCGCCCTATCTTTCTCTGTAGGCTCGTCTTGACAGGTCAGACGGGCAACGTAGGCGTCAAGAGATGCCTTGCACTTCTCTGCTGAGACTTCTATCCTCTCCCTGAAGCCGATCTTTATGTCCGGCTTCGGTAGCTTTGACTCCTTGACGTCAAATCCTTGCGACCTGAAAAGTGAGTTCAGCTCTTCCACGTTCTTCCCTAACCACGAGTATCTCACATGTTCCATGGCACTGTCAACACTTCAAGCCTTGTTGCAGGCTCTCTACTAGCCTTTTCGTTACGAGTCAATCCGCAATGATCTCCGAAGGCTGGAGGCTAGGCTGCAGTAAGTTAAGAATATTGTCGCGAAGATTTTCCCTTCCACATCATGCCTCGAAGATGAATCTCATGATCCACATGAACAAGATCCCTGCCAAGAAGAAGCCGAAAGACAACATGGACTTTCTGACTTCAAGTTCTTTGTGAATCTCTGGAATCAGGTCTGAGCCAGAAATATATACGAAGCCTCCAGCTGCAAGCGGAAGCAGTAGAACAGTAAAGTTCTCTACGTATGACGCGACAAAGTAGCCGATCAAGGCGCCGAGGATTGCTGTGAGTGCTGACAACAGGTTATAGAGC
>CAYQCQ010000095.1:0-4911 GCA_964416035.1 uncultured Candidatus Bathyarchaeia archaeon | reverse complement strand
TTCAAGATGTAAGCCACCAAGGCAGATACCCACCAGCCTATCAAAAATGCGAATATCGCTAGGGCTCCAGCAACTCCGAGCCGACCAGCGTGTGTCAGAAGGCGTTGTGAGGTGCCGCCATATTTGGATCTGATTCGATTTATGTAAGGCGCGATACGAGGATTTGATTCTACTATTCGAATCACCCTTAGCGTAGCATATGACATGAAACAATTCACGAAGATTGCAGCGGCCGTGGAGAGGAGGGGCGAAAGTCCATTTGCACTGCCATAGGCGATGGCGACAGGGTAGCCCAAGATCAACGTTAGTATGATGAAGACTGCAGGAACCGAGCTTATGATGCCCCCCAGAATCAGTCCAGACATGAAGGCTAGTGCCAAACTGAGAAAGGTCATCTGTTGAAAGGATCTCTGTAGAGTAGAGAGTTCCTGCTCGAATGACTGTTCTAATCTTGTTCTCTGCGAATGTACGTAGTTTTTCGCATGTATGACTTCGGTATTCGTGCTTCTGTAGATCCTTAAGAGTTTCTGGTTGTGAAAGATTCGAGACTTCACGTGGCGAACGTACTTTGAGATCCAGTTAGCGGCGTGCTCCATGATCCGTTACAGCCACCAGAAATCTTCGTGCCGGGGCATCATTGTCAGCCGTCCTGACTTTTAGCACTAGGGCGATTCCTCTCTTAAGTTTGTTAGGATCTGCTTTTCGTACAGTTTGGGATTCGTCCAGTGAGCTGCCTCAAGGGTTGTATGTCTCATTGGTTCATACGAAAAGATGAAAAGGGAGAAGGACGAACACTCTACTACGAGCATGTCGCGAGGGAAGTACTTGAAAGGGTTCAGACCTATCCACCTCCTGCTCATGGTGGCGATTCTGAGTTCGGTGATGGGCTTCGAGATGGCACCAACCAAGGCGGTTAGCTGGTACCATGTCACAGTGAAAACTGTTGGGTTATATTCCAATGTTGAAGTGAGGGTGTACGCTAGCAGCTATCTGATGGGAACGATCCATGGAGAAGGAATCCTGACTTTCAATACGACCTACGGGCCCAAGATATCTGTTGATGGCTATGTGCCTGAAGGGTACCCGTACTACGGATATCCTTACTATTTGTATCCAGGGCCGTTCTGGGGGCCGTATGGCAATAACGGCGTCGCGTTCTTCTGTCGAACCAACCCTCAGAGCGCTACTGCAAACACAACTGTCACTCTGACATTCAGATATGACCCGCTGTTCTTTCTTTATGTGAAATCTGAGCGGGGAAGCCCTGAAGGCACTGGATGGTATCTAGCAGGAAGCTGGGCACGCGTTGTGGTTGCTACTCCGATCGAGGAAGGGACGGGCACAAGATACAGGTTCGACAAGTGGACTGGCGCACAGCTGCAAGATAGCTCAAGCAGTCCTGTGAACCTCGTTTACATGGATTCGCCGAAGATCCTTGAGGCAGTGTGGGTGACGCAGTACAAGCTTACTGTCAGCTCCCCGTACGGGCAGGCTTCAGGAGGGGGATGGTATGACAAGGATCAAGTGGCCACGTTCTCTATAACCTCACCTGTAAGCGGAGGCGAAGGAATCCGACATATGTTCAATTCTTGGATAGGCGACTACGCTGGCAGTGCTGTGACGGGTACGGTGACGATGAACGCACCCAAATCAGTGACAGCAACTTGGAAGACTCAGTTCATGCTTACAGTCGACCCGAGAGGTGGCCAGGTCGACAAGGCGACGCAATGGCTGGATAGCGGTACGAGTGTGTCTGTGACAGCCCAATCGCCTTGCAGCATCGTAGAGAAGAAATCTAGATTGGTGTTTCTGGGATGGCAAGGGGCCACGACCAGCACCTCGAGTACTGTTACATTGGTCATGGATGGCCCGAAGGCTTTGACCGCTACTTGGAGATGGCAGTACTACTTGATCGTAGAGACAAAGCACGGAGTTGCGACTGGAGAGAGTTGGTATGACGCTGATTCCATGGCCGAGTTCTCTGTGCCAGCTGAGACGCCGATGGAATCGCCTTTCGATTTCCTCGGTGGGAGATACGTCTTCACTGGATGGACTGGCGACTCCACAGCGAAAACCCCTGGGGCTACAATCTTGATGGATAGAGCCCACATCGTCACAGCGTTATGGACGAGTGATTACAGCGCAGTTACAATGTTCTTCGTGTTTGTGGCGGCTCTGGCAGCAGTCGCTGTTGTGCTCGTTGCCAAGAGAGATATGTTCAAGAGGCCTCGCCGAGGAGAACCACTCCTTCGACTTGGAGACACACCACCGATAAAAAGTAAGCAGAATCCTCCAAGGATCTTGGAGACGCAGAAAAGAAAAGAGAACAAGAAACCCTAGCTCGCACTTCATTCCTCACATACCGCCGTCAGACGGCGTAGTGGCATGGTTGGGGACGCTGACCATATCATAGATGGACTGGCTTCGACCCTAGATTATCCGTAGAACTTGTCTCAAGAACTACAGCTTGCTTATGTCCAAGATCTCAACTGCAGCGATGTCATCCTCATGATCATAGTAGATGATGACTCGGCCATCGGACGTAGGCTCCCCTTCGGATTTCTCCGCATATTTGAACCGTACATACAGGTCACCCACATCGTCACCGTAGTCCACCATCATAACCTTGCGAGGCAAACTCAGACCGTACTTTCCTTCCACTCTCTCTAAAACCTCTCGCATATCCAAGTCTAATAGGGTTTCAACTTTGTGAATCTCTTGTACCTCCTCTCTTTCCGCTTCAAGTTCGTGTAGTAAGCCGTCCCTATTATCTGTCTGGATCAGCAACTGCTTCCATGATCTGACTTCGGCTATCGGCCGACTCAGGGTGGCTGGAACGTATTGACGACGATCTCCTGCGGCTAGGGGACCACTTTCGTTCCGACACGGTCTCCCTTGAGTGCCTTCCTAATGTTTGCGGGGTCGTCTCCAGGTACGATCCAAGTGAGTATTTTCGACCTTGCGATCACTCTTACTGCGACTGAGTCGATCAGCTCATAGGCTCCTGCAGCGAGAGAGCTCTCAGATACCATTTCGAATAGTTCTTGGACGCTTATCTCGTCGAGCTTCTTGGCGTCGGGGTATTCTTTTGGATCTTTTGTGCAAACGCCGGGGGCATCCGTCGTCTTTATGAACACGTCTGCGTTGATCGTTTCTGCAACGATGGCGGCAACCGCGTCTGTTGAGTGAGCGGGTTGGAGCCCGCCCATCGCCACAGTCTTACCGGTCACGAAGTATCTCCGTAGCTCCTCTACGGTTTCAGGAACTTCAGGGAACGCATCTTCTCCGAGCGCCGAGATGAGTAGCCTCGCGTTTAGGCGTGTCGCATAGATGCCGATCTGGTCGCACTGCGCCTCGTTTGCACCCAGCGCCCTTGCGGCTCCGATGTACTTCCGGGCGGTTTCTCCTCCGCCAGCGACTATGACGATCTCTTGACCTTGCCTACGGATATCCTTGAGTACTTGTGCGTAGGCTTTGATTTGGTTTCCGTCAAGTTTGTCTCCAAATAGAAAACCGCCGATCTTGATGACAGCCTTCACTTGATGGCTCCTCAGGTGATATTTGATGAGACAATCTACTTATATAACTGAGTTCGGCGTAGGCGTGTGAGGCGTCTGCTTTGCAAGCTCAGTCTCAGGATTCTGTTTCGAGGTATAAGCTGAAGCGGACGCTGGATCAACTGGCCTCAAAGGAGGGCCGTGGGACTGAGCTCATAACGCTGTATGTTCCGCCTGACAGGCAGATTCACGAGGTTATGGGTCAACTTCGCGAGGAGTCTGGAACCGCGACCAATATCAAGTCTAGGACTACTAGGAAGAATGTTCTCGACGCGATTGAGAAAACGATGCAGCGCTTGAAGCTTTTCAAACGTCCTCCGCCAAACGGCTTGGCTATCTTCTGCGGCGCGATTCCTCAGAACGGGCCTGGAACTGAAAGGATGGAGACCTATGTCCTGGAGCCGCCGGAACCTGTCCGCGTCTACCTTTATCGATGCGATAACCGGTTTCACATCGAGCCCCTCCTCGAGATCCTAAGGGAAAAGGACACGTTCGGAATCATTCTCATCGATGGAAACGATGCACTTGTAGCGACCTTGAGAGGCAGGCAGGTGAGCGTCGTCAAGGAAATGACCTCGGGAATCCCTGGGAAACACAGGGCTGGAGGCCAATCGGCACGGAGATTCGAGAGGCTCAGGGAGGCTGAGGTGAACCAGTACTATAAGAGAGTAGGCGGACACGCCAACAAGATTTTGGAGCAAATGCAGGATCTGAAGGGATTGATTGTCGGCGGGCCAGGCCCCTCGAAATATGATTTCGAGGACGGAGACTACTTGAATTATGAGTTGAAGAAGAAGATCGTGGCGACTGTTGACACTGCCTATGTCGGCGACAACGGAATTGATGAGGTTCTGGAGAAGGCGCCTGAGATCCTTCGTGGGGTTCGCTACTCTGAAGAGAAGAGGCTTGTGCAACGGTTCCTCTATGAGGTGGGACATGATACCGGCTTGGCTGCGTATGGTGAGAGTGAAGTTCGCAAGATGTTGGAGGCTGGACTTGTCAGCGTCCTACTTCTCTCGGAGAAACTTGACATTGTTCATGTCGTCATCAAGTGTCGTGTCTGCGGGTTCACCGAGGATCGGCTTGTGCTTCCGCATGAAATTGCCAGGTTAGAGCAGGATGCAGCGTCAGTGCAATGCAAGAAATGCAATAACGCCACACTTGAAGTTGAGAAACGAGAGCTACTTGAAGAGTTCGCTGAAATCGGCGAGAACAAGGGCGTAGATGTTGAGATGATCTCAGCAGAGACAGAGGAGGGACAGCAACTCCTCAAAGGCTTCGGAGGAATCGCAGCAATAGTGAGATACGCCAAAGTAGGTTCTGGTTGAGAGCCCTACAGTTGCGAAGAGTCGCT
>CAYQCQ010000094.1:0-4923 GCA_964416035.1 uncultured Candidatus Bathyarchaeia archaeon | reverse complement strand
ATTGATGGCACTTCATCTGCTTTGTTCTCAGGATTGCAGACCGGCTTAACACATCTAGTGCACATGGGCTTCAACTTCGTAATCCCTCATTATTGCCTTACACCAGCTCAGTCTAGCCGTATGAAGCTTTCAATACCCCTCTGATCAGATGATCTGTATCACTTGAGCTAGCTAGAAGCTGTTCTTCGTCGAACTTCCTCCTCAAGTGCTGCCTGTAACCTTAAGAATCCTGAGTGATTTGCCGATAACTGGCCTTGGTCAGTCATATGAGATAACCAATCAGAGCGCTTCTATATCGTTCGCCACGATCACTCGACCTAGTCTCATGCATGCTTGTCAATCAGTCTTGCGAAACCGGATACTCGGTGTTGTCTAGATTTGCCAAACAGCGCGCTGGTTCTATATTACTCGTGGTTTCGTTTCTTTTCCGGTTCTTATGATTCTGCCGCTGAAGTTTAAGACAAAGGCTTTGGAAAAGGCTTGGTGGAGGATACTGGTAGCTTTGAATCCCGTGCAGTGGCATGGGGAGATTAGGTGAAGGCCGAAGTTCTTCAACTCCCTGACGGTCAGATTGATGTACGGATTTCTGCGTTGAATCAAGTGAAAACCGCCAATCACGCCATAGATCTTTCTGAACTTAGAAACTTTTTGAGCTTGCCGAAGTGTGTTTATTATGCCAGAGTGGGCGCATCCAGTTATGACGATTGGCCCAAGCTTCTTCAAGTTCATCACTAGTGCCTGATCGTCTAGGATAAGATCCGGCACAGCCTTGCCTTCAATCATTGTGAGGCGTTTTCCTCCACGTAGAGGTGGAGAGATTGTTTCGAAATGTGTGACTCTTGGTATTTCCCCTGTTGTACAAGCTCCTGGGATGAGTTCAAAGGATTTCCTTGTAACGATCAGTTGCGCGCCAGCCCTCTTCATGTCCTCAAGTCTTTCCCCCTTGGGTAGGCCACTTTCTCTTCGCTTTCCATCCTTCGTAAAATAGAACTTCGGTAGGTAGAGATGAGGATGAGCCACCACTTTCACATCCTTCTTCGCCTTCTTCAGCAATTCAACAGTTGCCGCAGTGTGATCTGCGTGGCCGTGGCTAAGCACAATGTACTCTAGATCCGATAGATTCACTTTCAGTTTCCCGATATTGTAGAGCAGCCCTTCCTTTACAGCGCCGGTATCAAAGATGACCTTATGCATTCTTCCTCTCGCATCTTCAATATCAAGAAGAAAAGACAGCCCCCATTGACCTAGAAACCCGGATTCCTGCACGAAGTTGTCGGCCAGGGTCGTAACCTTCACGGATCTCAACTCATCCAAATGCCGTGAACCTCCAAGTTGATTCTCATGGACAGTGGTGCTCTCAATAAGCATTTATCCCGTGGGCACGCTTGCCTGCTAATCAAGATCTTCAACAAATTAGAACAAAGCCTGGAGCTGGGGTCGTGCACGATCTATAAGAGATCCACGTCAAGACAAGTAGCGAGCAAATAAATCAAGAGCGCGCGCTTCTCAGTTCAAGAATATCCCTGCGATTGTACTTCTGCGTGATGCGATTCTCTCTAGGTTGGTCACCGTGGCTAGGAGAAGAGAACAATCCTTAGATTGTGCATTCGCACATAATTATCGTGGTGCTCTGAACTGAGCTCTCGCATGTTATCTGGCATTCTGGCGTTTCTCTGGTTGTGGTCAGGCATCATCTTCGTCACGATGTTCTTGAGTGAATTGAGCAAGCCTACGCGTTACTTCATAGGCATCCTGTTTATGACTCAAGGCATCCTGCTTCTGGTCTACGGCACCATCAAGCCCTCTCTCCCCTTGTTCAAGACTGACGAATAACACGCCTGTGGGCGCTCGCGGACCCATGATTTCGGAAACTGACGGCCCACGAAAGTGTAGCCCATAGATCAAGAAAGAATGAAAAGTGAATTGGAGCCGACGTTTCACTGAGGCATACCTTTGAGCCGCACGAAGCATCGCATGAGAGGACTAATATCTCGCGCTCCCGATACCC
This sequence comes from uncultured Candidatus Bathyarchaeia archaeon, assembly GCA_964416035.1. Taxonomy (GTDB): domain Archaea; phylum Thermoproteota; class Bathyarchaeia; order 40CM-2-53-6; family JALHTG01; genus JALHTG01. The sequence goes on along the minus strand of CAYQCQ010000094.1, from coordinate 2,915 downwards.
AGGAGATGCTATGGTGGTGAATGTGGCTTGGGCCCGGACAAAGTGGGATTCGGTATGAAATCGAAAGAAGAGCTTACTGATCAGGCCTACCGTCTAGCATTCAAATATGAATCGGAAATTGGCAGCTGTCCGCAATGTGTTCTAGGTGCTCTCTTCGAAACGCTCAATGTCGGGAAACCTTCAATTGTCAAAGCAGCAGACGCGTTAGCTGGTGGAACCGCGCTGTCTACAAACGGAACCTGTGGTGCTCTCGCCGGAGGATTACTGGCTATCAGCTCCATGGTTGGAAGAGAGTATAAGGACTTCAAAGCAGGGCAAAAGAGGCGACGCGTCTTCAGATATGCAAGAAAATTGTATGATCGATTCGTGAATGAGTATGGCTCACCCGTTTGCCGAGATGTTCAGAACAAGATCTTTGGCAGATCCTTCAACCTACTTGATCCAAAGGAATATAAGGAATTTGAGAGAGCAGGAGCACACGTGGACAAGTGCCCAAGTGTATCCGGCAACGTAGCTAAGTGGACGGCCGAGATAATACTAGATGAACTCAGGCAATGACGTCGAACAGATTCCTTGATCGGATTCACAACAGTCACTCTGGAGCCACTGTTGTGTGTATCGGACCATTCGATAAGAGTGTATGCCGGCAAAGGAACTTGATATTGCTGTGATGTTAGTGCAATACGATCAGTCTCAATTGAGGTAGTGGTCAGGACGTCAAAGCCTAGAATCGGTTTGGGCTCTGAACATCCCTATTGTGACCGCATTCAGAATGGAATGATCATACTCTTCCTTACAGTTTGGGGAGTGGACTCGCTATTCCTAAACTACTCGACGTTTCTTGTTAGACTGGTTCCTCTTCCCTTGCGCATATTCCCATCCGCTCTCTCTTTGGCGATAGGCGGGTATCTCGCAGCGCAGTCGCACAACTTGGTTTTGCACAAAGCAGACGACCAATCCAAGTTGGCTGATTCAGGTGTCTATTCTTGGGTCAGGCATCCCATGTATCTAGGGACACTCGTCTTTTTTCTGGGATTCTTTTTCGCCATCCCCTCGTTACTCTCTCTCGGAGTATTGGTCCTTTTCTTCATCCTATACGACAAAATGGCGACATACGAGGAAAATGACCTAATCAAGATTCTGGGAGAAGAATACGCGGCCTACCAGAAGAGAGTCCCAAAGTGGTTCCCTCGACTCGGACGGAGGAGCTAACCCTCCTTCTCCCCCCATTCATGTAGAATCATGTAGAAAAATGAACGACTAAGGCGTTTTTCCTAGCAAAGCCTCGCATCGTCCAGCAAGGCTCTTGATTTCGTTGTCGGTTTGCTGGATTCTTTGGAAAGACTGTTGCAGCTTTAAAGATTATAAGGTGATCTTACCAATCGATGGCGCTCGCGAGGGATAGACACGAAGTATCGAAGATTCGGAAAGCTTGACTGGAAGGTGTCCGCTCTAGGATTCGGTGCTATGAGGCTCCCGATTATCGGCGGAGACGCATCAAAGATCGATGAACCTCTAGCAACTAAGATGATACGATACGCCATTGACAATGGCGTGAACTACGTAGACACCGCTTACGGCTATCACAGAGGAACAAGTGAAGCGTTTGCCGGCAGAGTATTGAAGGACGGGTACCGGGAGAAGATCAGGCTCGCCACCAAGATGCCAACCTGGCTTGTCAACTCCCAGAAAGACATGGACAAGTACCTGAATGAGCAGCTCGGCAGACTTCAAGTGGACTACATGGACTTCTATTTGCTTCACGGCCTTAACAAGGAGCGATGGCCGAAAATGAAGGAGTTAAGGGTCACGGAGTGGGCTGAGAAGAAGATCGACGAAGGAAAGATCAAGTATCTCGGCTTCAGCTTCCACGACGAATACTCTGTGTTCAAGGATATCTTAGACAGCTATGACAAGTGGATTTTCTGCCAGATCCAGTACAACTACACAGACACTGAGTATCAAGCAGGAACAAAGGGATTGAAGTACGCGGCGTCTAACGGTCTCGCAGTCGTAGTGATGGAACCGATAGCCGGTGGAAAGCTGGCAGTCAACCCTCCGGCAGCAATTCAAGATCTTTGGGACCAATCGGGAATCAAGAGTACACGAGCGGAGCTGGCGCTTCGATGGGTTTGGAATCAACCGCAGGTGTCTCTTGCTCTAAGTGGGATGAGCACTATGGAGCAAGTCATAGAAAACGTCAAGACAGCTGAATATTCCGAACCGGGCAATCTAACAGAGAAAGAGCTGAACCTCGTCAATCAACTCGCACAGAAATACAAAGAGTTAGGATACATCGGCTGCACAGGCTGCAGATACTGCATGCCCTGCCCCCAAGGAGTGAACATACCGCAGATAATCGACCTCTTCAACGAGTTTTACATCAAGGGTAAAGACGACGAGATCAAGAAGAAATACTGGGAGTACATAACTCCTGAAAGTCAGGCCAAGAGGTGCGCAAGATGCAAAACATGCGAGAGCCTCTGCCCGCAGCAACTACCAATAAGTGAGATCATGAGTAGAGCAGTGTTCATTTTCGAACAGAATCGTTAGAATGACCCTCTCTTTCTCTCACGCTATTTTCTTAATAGATTCAGGACTGACCCTGCAAAGAAAAAAGCGTTGGACTCTCGGCTGCCTGCATAGCCGTCAAGCATAACAGCTTTCACGGTCCTGCTCTTTCTCCGCATTGTTTGAGCTATCCCAAATAGCTTTTAGGCCAAACCCTGAAAGCCTAACGATAGATATTCTACATAAACTGAGGTTTGAGAGACCTCCCCGAACCATTTTACCGGTAAGTACAAAGATTCGTTCGTAAATAGCAGCTTACAAAGCGCCTGATGCGGCCTTCAAAAGCGCGCTTCTACCATGAATATCCCCAGGTCTGCAGCAGATCACTGTCGCGGTACCAACGC
>CAYQCQ010000093.1:0-4990 GCA_964416035.1 uncultured Candidatus Bathyarchaeia archaeon | reverse complement strand
CCGGGCTTCCCTATGCCTCCAGACGCTCCTGTCCTAATGCTGTCAATGAATAACTCAAGGTTGTCAACTATCCGATTTTCTGGTTCTCCCTTCGCGAAGGGAGAGAGGAAGACATTGAACATGTCAAATGCCTGTTCAGATGAGACTTCGGATGAGGCGAGCTGATAGACATCGCGGATCAGGGCAAGGGCTGAGGCGAAGTTTTTGGGAGGACCTGCTTGAAGAAGGCCCTTTCTGAGGAAGTATCGCATATCATGCTGGAATTCGCTAGGCTTTAGTATCCACTCTCCAAGATTGTCGATGTGGAGTTGCCCTGACATGTGAGCGTCTGCGATCTCTCGGGGTAGACAGCTCAGAAGAACGTATTCCTCCATAACCGAGGCGCCAGCTACTCTCTTGACGGACTCTACGTCGAGCATTTGTTGACGGGCTGTTTTCAGGGCTTGAGTGACATCATAGACTGGCATTCCAAGCCTCGTCAACTTGTGTCTGTAGTCCTCTAACTTCTTCTCGACTAAGATGGCGTTCACGAACTCTCGGATGAGAGGCGCCGTCAGATAGGCTGTCTTGAGTCGAATAAGGCGTTCCTCGGCTTCGGCTGCTATCTCTTCTGCCAGCTCGTAGGGAACTCCTGCTTCAACTGTGAGAGACTTGGTGATCTTGGCACGGTCAAACGTTTCAATCGCAAGCCTCGATGTTCTAACGAAGAGTTTGCCTCTCTTGACTGTGACATATTCTTCAATGTCCCTTGCGAAGTTTACAACTATGCCCCCTAATTCGGTGAGAGAGTATTTCTTCGCCTCCTTGTCGAATACAATAAGTCCCGCTTCCTGCAGGTTCCTCAGGTGATAGACGAACTTGCCTGCATCTCGCAGCGGATCTAGTTTCAGTGAGAACATTATTTCTGTGTAAGGAAGCGGGCCCTTCGAGGTCAGGAGGCGAAGCATCTGCATCCTGAGCGGGGAAGATGCCGCATCGAAGACTGTTGAGCCTACTTTATCCAGTGCCTTCGACAAAACGCTCACCCGACAGTTTAGGATATTCAATAGATATGTGGGGTGCTCTGTTTAAAAAAGTAGAGTTTGCTTGCGGACCGAACGTGCGCCTGACAAGTGTCTTGTCATCGTAGAAGGTGGGCTTGGTGCTGGATTCGCTATGATGAAAAAATCGCTTATTTGAATACTTCACAACTACGAAATATGGCTCTCTCTTTGTTATCCATCGACATCTGTCCGTTCCTAGAGATTGTTCTCTCAGCCTTCTGCTAAGAATTAAAAGCCTCTTGAAACAAGTATTAACACTCTTTGGAGGGATTTGGTTGCTGGACCCTGAAAGTCTGAAGACGGAAGTTATCGCTGAGATCGACTCCATAAGCAAGAAACTGATTGAGATCAGCGATCAGATACACGCAAACCCCGAGGTAGGGCATAAGGAGTACGCGACTTCAAAGCTGCTTTCAGACGAGTTGGAAAAAGCAGGTTTCCGGGTTGAGAGACGAGCTTGTGAACTTGCAACAGCCTTCAAGGCGACGATGCAGGGGAAGTCCGGCGGTCCGACAGTTGCGCTTTTGGCCGAGATGGATGCACTGCCAGGGATCGGTCATGGGTGCGGCCACAACATTATTGGGACTGCCACGTTAGGTGCCGCGCTGGCGCTCAAGAAGATCATGCCGAAGGTTAACGGGAGCCTAATCGTCCTTGGAACGCCTGCAGAGGAGGCGGCCGTTGATAACGCTGGCGGAAAAGTAATAATGATCGACGAGATCGTGAAAGCCGATGTGGCAATGATGGTCCACCCGTCAAGCAGTACTCTAGTTGAAGCAACATCTATCGCGAGGGAAGCGTTGGAGTTCGAGTTCTTCGGTAAGGCGGCGCATGCGGCGGGATCGCCTCACGAGGGGATCAATGCTCTCAACGCCGTCATCCACATGTTTACTATGGTTGATGCGTTGAGGCAGCATGTGAAGCCTGACGTGCGGATCCATGGAATAATCACCGACGGTGGAAAAGCGCCCAACATAGTTCCCGAACATGCTGCGTCGAGGATGTATGTGCGAGCTAAGGAGAAGGAGTACCTGAAGGAAGTCGTCGAGAAGGTAAAGAAATGTGCTGAGGCCGCTGCGCTGGCGACAGGCGCCACGATGAAGGTCAGGAGTTACGCCAATACATATGAGAATATGGTGACGAACCACGCTTTGGCTGAAGCGATGAAGAAGAACTGGGAAAGAATAGGGGTAAAGGTGCAGGAGCATGAAAGAGAGGGAAGCGGCTCCACTGACATGGGGAACGCCAGCCAAGTTGTGCCCTCGATTCATCCGTACATTGCGATTGGGCCCGACAAGATGCCCGGGCATTCGACCGAATTTGTGAAGGCTGCCGCGTCAGAGGAAGGGCACCGAGGTCTAATCAACGCGGCCAAGGGCCTCGCCATGACGAGTATAGACGTATTCACAAGTCCTGAACTGTTGGCAAAGATAAGGCAGGAGTTCAAGAAATTCAGGGAAAAGAGAAAGAAATAGAAGAATCGGTTGAATTGCAGCGTGGACCAGATGACTTCGCTTTGTGTCTCCGACGCAAGTGCCGTCGTTGGACGACGGCTCCCCCCCTCCCCCCTGAAATTCCAAACCTGAAAAATCACTGCTCGGCCTTGTCTCTGAGTTCTGACCAGTCTGGAGTTTCTTCAGCATAGCCTCTGCTTCCTTGATAGGATCCAAAGGCGTGTGCCTTCGCAGAGCCAAATCCACGAACTGGGAAAATGTCAACCCTGCCTGCCTGCAGAGTCTTGAGAGAAACAAGAAGCGCACGGCGGGAATTCTGACGTAGATCCTTTTCCGCCTGATGGGTCTGATCTCCTCAGGTTTCTGTAGTAGCTCTTTGATCGCCTTTGATATTGCTTGATTCGTCGTCTGCCCGAACGTTCTTGCAGTCTGTAGCTTACTGTGCGCCTCATCCGTAAGGTAGAGACAGATCTTCCTCCGACCTTTGAGCATTACCCGGGTTATCTCCGCTGTGTCACTGCGCAATTCTACACCAACCGTTCCCATGTTTATGCAGTTATCGAATGTACTTACGTAGCGCGATCGTTTGAGTCGACCCTAACCCTAGGTCAAACCTTGGTGTATTGGAGGCGAGCCGCCCTGCGCGAGTCTTCTCAGAGAGCAAAGGTGTCCGTGCATATTCGCGAACCACCTGAACCAAATATTGCTCCCAGTCGCAAAAACGATGAGAAGATGGTTGAAAACCCTTATCTTGAGGGGGCTTTCATGTTGGTCTGGTTCTCTGGGGCGATGGTCCAGCATGGTCTAAGATACTTGGCTCGGGACCACGACAAGCGAGAGCCCAAGTGATCGTGGGTTCAAATCCCACTCGCCCCATCACCGAAGACACAGCTTACTGCATGCCACCTTTCGATGTGAACAGTATGATCAGTTCCTTTCTCCTTGCAGGTGCATCGACTTCCCTAAGCATATTCGGACGAATGAAGCCAAAGCAGAATCCATCGGCAGATTGTTCGCTTCTCTCTAGAAGAAAGCACTCTCATAGCGCTATAGCCAAAGCTCATAGCGCTCGTCAGGTGTAGGCTTATAGTTTGACAGAGTGAAGCGAGTCCTCTTCGCTTCAAGGACGCGACGTAGAATACGTGGATTGAGTCTTGGCACGTCCTTTCGATCTTCCATCTCAGCCAGCGTGAAATACCTTGCCTCAGCAATCTCCTTGCCGTCTGGCTTCAATTCTCCGCCAACAACCTTTACCAAGAATGTCACGTACAAGTCGTTTCTGCCCTCGGTAATCCTGTTGCGTACAGATACTAGTTCCAACGGTTCAACAAGGAGCGCCGTCTCCTCTAGTACCTCGCGCTTAACGGCGTCTCCCATTGTTTCTGTCGGTCTGACGTATCCCCCAGGCAGGATCCATCCCTGATGACCATACGTCACCTTAACGAGGAGAACTCTCTCCTCGTGAATTACTATGCCGCCAACCCCGATGGCAAACGGACCGGTTGGATAGTCAAGTTCAGCATTGTCCAAGTTTATCTGCTCTTTGCCAAGACCAAGATCCTGATAGAACCTATAAGGTATCTCAATCCGGATGGGATGCCAAGAAACGTAACAGGTCCCTCAGAGAGCTAGAAAAATTTCCGACTGTGTTTCGTCATAAAGGGGCTTCCTAGGGAGAAACAAAGTGGATTTGGTTTGATAGGAAAAATCCACCCACCGGTGGTCAGAGAAAGATTAATCTAGCCCAAAAAAGCACTTTCCAATGAGGTGAGCATGTATGCCGGAGACGAAGTGTCCCAAGTGCGGAAAGAACATCGCTTATGACTTGACTCCTCCTTATCGATGCCCATATTGCAGAGAGCTAATATAGACATCGCGAGTGATGCCTAGCACTGGCCGGGCCGCTCATCCTAGGAAAGAACGAGGATCAAAGTCGAATGGGCGGGCCGGCCTCAAACCTCTTCTGCAAGAAAGTACTTGTCGGCATGGACGACGACCATCCTCCGAGCATTGGGAGAGAGTATCAAACGTCGTCGCATGAGACAAATTGCCTATTGCCTTCCGGGAGCATCGTTCTATGCTGACCCGTATAAGATCTCATTTGGAGGAATGCTATGAAATTCGGAGCGATGAATTCTCCTTCAGCAGATGTTTTGACGGAGCTGAGAGCAATCTCCGCGATGGGATTTGATTTCGTTGAGTTGACGGTGGAGCAGCCCAAGTCGTCGCCCGAAGCTCTTAAGAGAATTAGAGATGAGATCGTTCGCACTGCTAAATCGCTTAGGATCCAACTATTGGGCCATGTTCCATGGAGTTTTGAGTTGGGACACCCTTACCAACAGTCAATCTTTCCCTACCATCAATCCATAGGCGTAGCTCAAATCCATGGGACGCGAATTGAGGAAGCAATAAAGACGTGTCACGGACTAGGAATAAAGAAGATCACTGTGCATCCACCGATACTTACAGCTGACACTCGCAGATCTGAAGGGA
>CAYQCQ010000092.1:0-5002 GCA_964416035.1 uncultured Candidatus Bathyarchaeia archaeon | reverse complement strand
AGATGGGAAGACTCAACGCGATGGGGTTCGCCAATACAACAAACGCTTACGATCCTGAACTGATCAGCGTAGGTGGTACCGTAGCCCTTGCAAACCCGGATCTGATTCTCGAACCGGTGAGGCAACTAATGGGCGAATACAGCGTAAACAGGATTCCGGAGATTAGACTGACGGAGCTGGGAGAAGACATTGTGCTCTACGGCGCCTTAGCGCTGTCAAGACAGTTAAGACAGTAAGAACCGATGAGGTCCACTCAGACCGGAGAAGGATCTCCAGTTCCTTGCAGCACCAAATTTCTCTTGAGCGGTCACATCGCTCAACTTGATAAGCGCAACGCGGTTACTGCTCTCTCTGGTAGTTGGAGGTAATTGATCGCATGCCAGTTGTTGATAATGCCAGATCCGAGGTCGAAGCTTTGCTGAATGTTGCCAGGCTAATGATGGTTTCCGCTAGAACCGCCCCGAAGTCTGGTGGGAGAGACGATGTAGAGACTCTGTTGGTATTCGGAGAGGAGAAGGATCAGATAGCAGATGAGATGGAGAAGATGGCGATTGAAAGAAACGCGAAAGGTTTCTCGCGAGACGGCAAGAACGTAAGGGATTCGGTTGCAGTTGTTTTGATAGGTGTCGAAGGAACGAAGAATTTCGGTTTAGACTGCGGTGGTTGTGGCTTCAAGACCTGTAAGGAGTTTGAAGAGGCTGCGGGACGCAAAGGGCGAGATTTTACCGGCCCGAACTGCGTCTTCAAATCCCTAGATTTGGGTATAGCATTGGGCTCCGCTGTTAAAACCGCCATGGACCATAACGTCGACAATAGGATCATGTACAGAATTGGAACAGCTGCCATGAGGCTGGGATTCACCGAGAAATCGAGCGTGGTCATGGGGATTCCGATATCGGCCAAAGGGAAATCCATTTACTTCGATAGGCCATAGATGTTAGGCATCGAATCGTGGATCTATTAGTTCAGCAAGTTTAGGAGCGCAGCGGAACGCACTTATCCGTTCTTTCTTCTTCTCTAGCCAGCCTCCGTCTTCTCCTGCAGCTTGAGCGTCCCGAGCAGGCTAGCTAGAATGAACGCGGTTAGGACTGAAAAGGCTACTGAGAAACCGGCTGAGTCAACGATAGTGCCCAGTATGGCAGGACTCAATCCTGCGATTGTGAGTCGGACAGTATTGGCTCTCCCGGCGATGAGTGCACGTCTTGAAGAAGGAAGCTGGCTCATTAGAAAGGCGAACATTACAGGAATGGTTGTATGCAAACCGAACCCCAACATGGCAAGAGCTAACAGCAGCCAGTATCCTTCGTGGATCAGAATAGTGAGAACGGTTCCTGCCATCAATGACGCACACGAGATGAGCATAACATTCTTGCGACCCAAAGTGTCAGACAGGTGCCCTCCCAACGGTCTACCGAATATTCCAAGAATGCTTGGAACAGCGACATAATACGCCAGATACGCCAGCAAGATCTTCTTTTCCACTGACAAGTACAAGGGTAGAAAAGCGGAGATTGCTTGATACACAAATGCGTGGATCGTCATGACTGAGATCAGCATCAAGATCTCTTTGTTGAAATATCCTTGAGTACGCTCCGACTCACGTGTATGTTCTGTTTCGGGCTTATCTATACTCGGCAGGAATGCTCGAACCATCAACGTTACCATGAGGCCAAAGACCGCACAAATGAGATACGTAAGTCTCCAGTTGACCAGGAGTGCCACCGGGAGTATGAAGACAGAAGAGGCTAGATTTCCCAGTGAAACTGCAGATTCATGGGTCCCAATGGCCTTTCCCATCTCTTTTCCTTCGAATAGATTTGAGATCAACGCCGTGGCTACAGTGAGATGACAGCCCGTGCCGATTGCCCCCAGCACCGTGAGGATGAAGAATTGAACATAATTGGCAGAAAAGGCAAGGAGACTGATGGATACTGAACGGAAACCTATTCCGAAAACTATGACTTTTCTGCTGCCGATCTTGCCGGCAAGATACCCGGCGGGAAGCTGCATCAGAGCGAAGACTAGCAGCGATGATGTCACCAAGATGCCCGCTTCAGTGTAGGAAAGAGAGAATTCCTTTGTGACCAATGGGAGAAGAACAGGGAGAGCCCCTGCTACAAATATGTGTGTAAACCATGTGATCGTACAGAAGAGAAGTGCGACATTCTTCTGATGCAAGATACACCGCGACCAAAGAGGGCAAAGCCCCTGTATAGAACAAACACACATAAATCACTAATGACAGGTGCAAACGTAGCGAAGTTCTGTGAAGCTGAGATTAGGCTCAAGGATCATAGAATGATATCGTGTAAACCAAACACAGCTTCTTAAAGCACTAATATGAATGCGCTTCACATCAGCCTCCTGCTGCAGGAGGCAGAATAACCACCTCGTCTCCGTCGTGAAGCGGGGTTTCTACCCCATTTAAGAGATGGATGTTTCTTCCATTCACTAGGACGGCAAGGTCGTCTCCGCCCACTTTGTAGTTGCCCAAGTAGCCTTGTCTTTTGAGTCCCGCTCTTTCTGCTATTCTGTTGGTGAGAGCGGCCACGGTGGCACCCTGATCTAACTCCATTATGTGTTTGCGTCCTAGGATGCCAGCTAGGTCTCCGAAGATGCGAACGTGTACGTTCATCAAAGTAACCAGCGGCAAGGTGGAAAATAAACCATAGGGTAAGAAATGTGTAGCTATTTTCTAAGACTCCTCATTGCTGGTTCCAAGTCAGCGAGGCCGAGCTTCTCCAAGGTCTCCTTTGTCGGTACACCTCTTTCATCCCAACCAAGAGTCTCGAAGTAGGTACGTCTCTTCTGTTCCACGAGTTCCTTATTGGTAGTCTTGCCCTTATGCGGACCTGATGGCAAAGGTTCGTAGAACCTGGGCGGGTTGTCGTCATCCTCAACGGGCCGCCATTTTACGTCAGGGCCACCCATTAGAAGCAGGGCTCTCTGGAGGGTGATGATCCGGGGCCCATTCTCTTTTCTCCAACGCTCCATGGTTATAGGGAAGCCTGTTACGGCTTTGGCGAAGTCGAAGACGAGTGATCGGGGAACCCAGAAGAAGCAGAAGTTGCAGATTACCGCAGAGTCTGTGAATACTGCGGAGGACATCTCAGTGTACCCGTCAACAGCTACCGATGTGTGGTCCCCGCCTTGTACGCTTGCGGCGTAGCTAATATCGTGGGTGTAGTCTGCGTCACTTCTCGTGCCGTGGGCACCTACCTCGATTCCTTTCACGTGAACAGCGTATGGCAGAACGTTCACGCGTTTCATTTCGCTGATTTTCATGGCTGCTCTGAAAGTGCCTTCGGCGAGTATGTCTCCAATCTTCTCCCTCTTGGCGATGAGCCAAGCCAGTTTCTCAAAGGCTTCAGCGTCGCCCCACTTCAGCTCAAAGCCTAGATCCTCCTTCGTGATGATTCCTTTCTGGTAGAGTTCCGCCGCGAATCCCATGGTATTGGGGCCATTGATGCCAGAGTGCCCCAAGTTGTCAATAACTGCGCTAATGTGAATGTTGTCGCCGGGGTCGAAGATACCTAGATTGGTTCCGCAATATGCCTCTAGCTCATAGTCAGGCATATCCGTTATGTCTCCCTTCCACCGGCCACTCTTGATGCAGCTGAGCTTCATGCAGCTCGTGGTGCAGTTGAAGTCTGCCCAGAGCTTCTTCACCCAATAACGGGTCTCGAACATGGGGCCGCCGTACCGCTTCTCATCATGCCACTCCTCCTGCCAATTTCTGATAGGTTCCGAGCTTGTATCTGCACCCACAGAATAGCCTGCGTAGCCAGTTCCCATACGCCGAAAGCCGCTCTCGGCTATGAGATGTCTGTGAACCTCCTTCCAAAGAAGCTTCACCGCTTCCGGGGCATCCACTTCAGGTATCTTCCCGCGGCCCTTCGCCACAATAGCCTTCAAGTTCTTGGAGCCCATGACGGAGCCGTAGCCACCGTAGCCCGCGGCATGGCAAATCTTGGTCATCACGGCAGCGGTTCGGACAAGGTTCTCCCCGGCAGGACCGATGTATATGATCCCAGGCTCGCGCCAGAGACCAACGTTGGGCTTTCGCTTGGTCAGCTCCTCTGTGACCCCCTTATTCAATATCCTAATTGTGTCCTCACCGAGCTTGCCCCAGAGGTGACTAGCATCCCTGATTTCGCCCCCCTCATCCGTCACGAGAATGTAGACAGGACTGCTGGCCTTGCCAGTTACAATAACGCCATCATAGCCTGCCATCTTCAATTCGGACGCAAACTCCGTGCTTGCGGTTGAACCCACAGTGCCATTGCTGAGGGGGGATTTGCCTGAGCAGCAGATCCTAGCGCCGGGGTATATGGCGGTCATAGGGCCTGTGAGAGCTAAGAAAATGTTGTCCGGTCCGAGAGCGTCAACCTTGGGCCACTCTTCGCCAATCCTATCCCAAAGTATCTTCGCGGCGAGTCCTCGTCCTCCGAAGTACGCTTCTAAGACAGAGTCGCTGAAGGTTATGTCCTTGACCTTTTCCTTGGTCAGGTCGACCTCAAGAAATTTTCCTGCGTATCCACGTGGCATCTTAGATCACCTTCTCTCCCTTTTCGCCGAAGAGATTCACGGCAAGATCCTTAGCCACCTCGATCGGATGCCTAGCGAATAACTTCCTGTCGACGCTCATTTCCTCTTGGACGAGAGTCAGAGCATTGTAACCAGCTTCAGTACAGACCTTGACACACTCAGGATCTCCGCCGCATAGGTCGCAGATAATCGCCTTATTATCTTTCGGATGAAGGAAGGGGACCTGGCCAGGACAAGCGGTGATGCACTTTCCACAGCTTATGCACTTCTCCTTGTTCACAATCACTGCTGTTGTTCCTTGGTCAATTGATAGTGCTTCGACGGGGCATGACTTGACACATGGGTAGTCATCACATTGGGCACAGAGATGCGGAACCTCGACCCCTGGGAAAGGCATGAAGATTCTTATTCGGGATGTCTCCGGCCACATCCAGTCCTCGTGGTGGAGGCTGCA
>CAYQCQ010000091.1:0-5165 GCA_964416035.1 uncultured Candidatus Bathyarchaeia archaeon | reverse complement strand
ATAGGGTAAGTATCCGTCTAGCTCACCATAACTTTTCATCAACTTCTCTTTCATGGCACTTACATTTCTTTCATCGTCTGCGATCAGAACTCCAGCAGAGAGGGATTTGACAATGCTTGCGAAGTTGGTCCCCACCGTCTCGCAGTGTTCTTTCAGTACTGCGAGCTTATGCTTGAATTCCTCAGACGTCAGGTTCCACGCAAAATTCGTACCATTCGCATGCTTTGCGGCGACTTGTAGCAGGAGCATTTCTCCTACTCCGGCGATCCAGATCCTCGGGTGCGGCTTCTGAACTGGCTTCGGGTCGCACACAGCGTTCTTGATCTTATAGTACCTACCAGAGAAGGTTGCCTGTTCCTCAGTCCACATCAACTTGATTATTTTCGCGGCCTCGTCGAGCCTTCGAATCCTAGTCGAGGGCTTCTCCGGGAAAGATGTTCCATACGCGACGAATTCTGGTATGTAGCCAAGCTTCCTATGCCAATCGGCTCTGACTGTTCCGCCGGCCCCCAAGCCCAGTTCCAGTCTGCCTCCACTTATCACATCAAGCGTGGCCGCCATTTTCGCGACGATTGACGGAAGTCTGTATTGGATGTCAGTCACGAGTGTACCAATGCGAATCCTATTTGTAAGCGCTGACAGCGTTGAGAGCGTCGTCCAAGATTCCAAGAATGGCTGACGGTCAGGAAAGGGAAAACCTGTCAGATGATCAAAAAGCCAGAAGGAATCGAATCCTAATCTCTCGGCTTCCAAAATCCTGTCTTTCAGTTCCTGAAATCCAATGCCGTCTTGGGCAGCGCAGACTCCGAAATCAACCATGGCTTCCTACGTTCCGATGTAGCTGCTCCTTACAGTGGCTGCAGTATGTTAGTTTAACTTCTACTGAATCAGGTTTCATGCATTACTGATTCAACCGCCCTGTTAATGGTTGAAGGCAGCGTTCGAAGAAAGGCATCAAAGTCCATATCAAAATCGTCGTTTCTCAGGACCACCAGACGAGGAGTTGCTGGTCTTCGAATGAGGGGACAACCTTCGTTGGAACATCTGTAGCAATTTCTGTCCTGGATCATGTAGTTATGGCCCTCAATCAATCTCCTGACACGGGCTATCTTGTTTCTTAGGCTCTCTGTCAGCATTGGGACATACTTGTGGGACCTCAGGGTTGTGACATGTCCCGTTTCAGCTCTTACCAAGACAACGGTGTCGTTATCCCACATAAGCCGCTCCAATTGACTGAAATCCAACCCGTAGCCAGTCTTTATTTCCAAGGCTATTCTCTTCTTGCTGGATCCGTCAGGCTTCTTGACGATTAGCAGGACATCTTGCCGAGCATTTGGCCCTTGGCTTTCGGAAACTATTTCCACAGGAATGCGAAGATCATGGAATCTGTTGGCGAGTTTCTCAACTATCTTCTGTTTCGCATATTCGTGCTTACTCGTCCAGTACCCGTCAAATCTTCTCTCCACTTTGTGACGATTTCTTAGCAACCAGAGAGCTTCGTCGTCACAGATGGTTCTCTCTAACGCATGAACGACATCTCTTCTGTCTAGTCTGTTTGTCGGCGTGGAGAGCTTTTGGGCAAGTTCTCCTGCGAGGTTGAGGAACTCGTTCTGCAGATCTCCCAGCTTGTACAGAATCATCCAAAGCTACCATTCAACAGACATTACGCTGGAGCAACAGTCTGCGCAGAGCAGTGCCTTGATCTTCAATTTAAGGTGTAGATGACAAACATGGTCGAGGGACAGAGCTGAAGCAAACTGCCCAGATCAGGATCGGCTAGATTCGGGCTCAGGTCGATGGAGGCTTCGACTGGATGCCGCGCCTTCAGGACTAAATCCGCTCAGGTCCTGGGAGCCTTTGAGATGTACTTTGAGACCGAATGTCCAAAATTCCTTCTGAGAACGTGAGGGACCATGAGAGCTGAGGGGGGAAAGGTAGAGGATTGGAGTTTCATTCCCAGCGGCAGCAGCTGCAAGTTCATCGTAACATCTGAGCCGTCAGGGATTTGGATTCGAAGTGTCTGAGTCTCATATGCCGGTAGCGAGAAGGCAACAAGATAAGATCCAGGTACCATCCATAACTCATAGGCACTGTCGAGCGTACATGTCCAGAGCGTCATTTCTTCTCCTATGGCGTCGACGGAAACCCATGAGATTCGCGTGTAGTTTTCGAAATAGGTGGTGAATGTGTGGATCTTGCCCTCCAGATGTCCCATTCTGTGTAGAGCGAGAATGAGGCTCACGTTCCCTCTTGTCCTAGTGTCTATGGTTGGCTCGATCGGCTGGTGGTAGCCGGGAACGTATACTTTGATCGTGTACAGGTCTGGTTCCAGCCCATAGTCTCTATGCGACGTTCCATCCGTCGTATCATAATAGTTGACCCACCTCATTGCGGCGCTACCATAGTAGGACCTGAATCCCGCCAAGGTGACAGTGCAGCTGGTTGCTTTATCTGCACTTAGCACATACGTCATGTTCGCTGCGACGAACTGTGCCTTTGAATCGTACACTTCGAATCGAACCGGAACCTTAGGGTCGCCCGGATCCCAGTACTTGGTATAGGTATCTATGGGAGAAATTATTCGTTGCTTCTCGAAGACTAGGGTCACACCTATCTGTACACCTATCGCCACCTGTACAGATATGTCGGCGATCTCTCCTCTCCTCACTGAGAAGAATACATCTTGTCTTTGAACGTATCCATAGGTGAAGACATGGATTGAATAGATTCCATCATCAAGTCCTATCACATCAGGAAATGTCACGCTCGAG
The DNA here is from genome assembly GCA_964416035.1 of uncultured Candidatus Bathyarchaeia archaeon. Lineage (GTDB taxonomy): Archaea > Thermoproteota > Bathyarchaeia > 40CM-2-53-6 > JALHTG01 > JALHTG01. Next base: position 2,394 of record CAYQCQ010000091.1, on the reverse strand, counting down.
TTCGGCGCGCTTGGAAGTGGCGTCCGTTTATATGTCCTGTACACTTCCAAGCCGTATACGTCCCTGATCTCTACTGTGACAGTTGAGTTTGGATATCTCCAATTGATCAATGTGAATGGTTTTTGCCAACTGACGGAGAAGACAGTGAGATTAAGCCTACCAAGGAGCAACATGTAGAAGCTTGTATTGCATATTCCATCTCCGATAGTCACCTTATGTTCTAACGGCTGCACGTATCCAGTGAGTGTTGCCTCTATCTTGTATACTCCTCTCGGTATGCCATAGCCCCTAGTCCCAACAAGGCCGGTAAGTTCAACTGAGACTGAACTATTGCCTGCTTGCACTCGAGCGGAGTTACTCGCTCGAAGGACTTCGTCAATGTCGTAGGCCTTCACAGTTATAGTGCCGTTGAAGGGGATAGGGCTCTCGTGGATTGGCGTCGAGTCCCTGAAATGTATTGTCACATTTAGCATTCCGGTTCGTTCAAGTTGAATGTCAATCTTTCTGCCTTCCTCTTCCTGTGTAAATACCACTGCGCATTCGCTTGTCCACGCCCAGTCATTCAATGCGCTTACTTGAACGTACCCGTTCGTCCAAATTCTTACGTAGTACCTCCCCGGACCAATGCCGGCGACGAAGCCTTCCTCGTTCTGAGGGATGTGGCCGTCGAGATCTCTTGAGCCGTTATATGTGAACTCATGACTCGTCTGCAAGGGGTCCGCGGTCGCGTTCAGCACCGCTACAGTGACGTTCCACATGTCTAGGATTTCAAGTGTTATAGTTCTTTCTTCCTCCTTGGTCTCGTTGATGGCTACTCTACCCCAAGGCCAAGACTGCTTCATCCATCTGGATAAGGCGATCACGGAAAGGATCGGGCTTCGCTTAACGAAGATGTCAACTCCCTCCATCGACTGTCCGGGCTTCAGCCCTATTTCGTAGGGTAGTTCTGCAGGCGCAAAGCCTGCAGCTGTAGCGTTTAGACGGTATTGCCCTGCAGCAAGTCCGTACAGAGTGTATTCACTGCTGCTGGAGTTGAAGAACGCTTGGCCTACAACTATTCTCCCATCAGGGGTTATCCCTGTCGCCTGAACCTTTCCACCTTCTTTTCCACTCAGGAGTTCAGCGATCGGATGGCCATAGAAAGAAGCCTCTAGGTAGCCGCCGTATCTAACGGTTCCAGAGATGTATGCTGGGTTCGGATCTGCCGATACAACCACGGAGGGGAAATTCATCGGACCAATGGACGTTCCGTCCGTGAACACCTTGAAGAAATATCTGCCCACGATGCTAGGAGCTGTTACGTCAAAGATTCTCACAGAGTAATTACCGCGTTCTATCCCCCACGTTCCATTGGATATTGAGACTGATGCCTTCGATATTCCGATGTTGCCGTAGTTGTTTGTCACATTTGACCAGACGTAGCTTTTGCTGGAAGTCACTTTGAATTCAGACGGGATGTAGATGTCGATTCGTCTCCTCGGACCATCTAGGCTGATGAGGAAACTGAGATCTCCCACTGTTTCCTGAAGAATGAATGATTTTGGGTACTCGAGTTTCACTTGAAGCGGGTTGCTGCCGAGATAGTGATTCTCTTCCTTGTCAGGGATCTTTCCTGGGGAAACCTGTGCCAGATCCCCGATTACTGCAGAGACAAGCGGCTGTGACAAGAACATCTGTGACGCCACGAGTAGCAGTACGAACGTGGATGTGACGGTTCCTCGCATGTTCCGCAATCTCGATCGCCCCGACGGGCCCCACTGTTTCAGCGTTGACGATTTGCAATCTCTTTTTGCCGCTCGTTTCACTCATACTTCAATGCGACAACTATGTTCAACCTTGATGCTCTCCACGCAGGATATAGCCCAGCTAGAATTGAGATTCCAATCGGAAAGAGAAGCGAAAAAATCAGGAGTTCTGAGGTAATTGCTGGTGTGAACCCCATAGATGACGAAGCTCTTGAAGCCCCTCCCATCATTCCCGGAGTTCCCATTCCCGGAGTTCCTATACGAATGCCTCCTATCCCTCCCGACAGCACGAACGAGAGAAGTGATCCAGTGATGGTTCCCAGGATTCCTCCTACAATTCCAGTCAAGCTTGCTTCTGCCAGAAACATTGTGAGTATGTTTCCAGCCCTGTATCCTATCGCTTTCAATATGCCTATCTCTCTTGTTCGCTCCATAATCGACACGAACATCGTGTTTGTGATTCCAACGCCGGCGACGAAGAGAGAAACTGCGGCGATTCCTCCTAGAAAGAGCGTCAACTGACCTGTTATTGACTGAACAGTTTCCAACATGGCTTGAGCACCCATTATTCGAGCATTGGTTCCAAAGTAGTTCTGAACACTTTCTTGAACTAGAGCAACAACATCTGGCGAATCCGCAATGACGTAAG
>CAYQCQ010000090.1:0-5180 GCA_964416035.1 uncultured Candidatus Bathyarchaeia archaeon | reverse complement strand
TCTCCACTTCAGCGCAATCCGCACATGTCGTGTATCCTCTTTGCTTGCACCTCTAGATGGTCGCCCCTTGAAGTTGGAAGAGCCCTCAAAAAGGATGGAAAACCCAGAGAACTGGTAGAACTCAACCTGAGAGAACTGAGACGGCATGAGGTTTCGTTCATCGACGTGACGAGAACAGTTCTCTCAGATGCGGAAAGATTGCTAATGCTGCATGATCTCTACGCTTCCGATGCCCTTCACGTGGCAACCTTTACGTTAGCTGCTCGTAGCCGACAACTGGATGCGATGCTTACTGATGATCTACACATCCAGAGACTTGGTGGGATCGTTAGGGTCTTGAACCTGAATGAAACCTCTGCCAAGCTATCCGACTTGTCTTCCGATTAGACAAGAAGATGCGCCAATCTCCGTAGGTTCAAGTTCTGAACCGCAATTGGTTCAAATCTCGCCCGGTCCACCATTCTGCCATGCTTGAAACGCGCGTTCGAGTGATCCCTTCCCCGCAAGGCAGGCCAACTTATTTGACGTTGTCGCTATGCTTAAAGCTCAGTAAGACAGTCTTACCATCTATGAAAAGAGAAGCCGTGCCGGAGCTAACTCGTATGAGCTCCAAGGGTCAAATCGTGATTCCATCCCGCCTAAGGAAAAAACTGGGCATAGAAGCAGGTAGTGTGTTCGCAATCTTGACGCCACGGAAAGGTGACTTCGTTGTTCTAAAAAGAGTCTATAGGGAATCGCTCCAGGCAGATTTGCAAGTCTTCCAGGAAGTCGAAAGAGCTTGGAGGGAGATTGAACGCGGAGAGGCGCGCCGAGCCCCAAGAAAAAGATTCCTTGACGAGCTTAAGACTTGGTAACCGTCAAAGAAGTCGTCTGGACGAAAAAGTTCGAGCGTGAGTTTAGGAAAGTCAGGGATAGAACGGTCAAGGACCGCATGAAGCAGCAGATCGCAAAGATACTTGATAGCCCAGAAGCTGGGAAAACCCTGCGATTCGCCTTGAAGGGCGAACGAACTTTACACGTTCCGCCATATAGGCTGATATATGCCGTACAAGGCGAAACGCTGTATTTACTTAGATTCGAACACAGAAAGATCGTCTACCGATGACTCGGGAACGCCTGCTCGCAATTATCTCCACAGATTTTGTCGCAGAATTTTATCCAGTCTAGTTCTGGCCGTCCAAAGTGGAGCCTGACCTTCGAGAAGAAACCACCATCGATGAAGACAGCTACTTTCTCCAAAGCGATCACATAAACTCTGCCGTTCTTGTCAGAACGGCAGTCCACATAAACGTATAAGAGATTCTCAGAGATTCTCTCATAACTCTTACTATGGCACGCTGTTGCGTTCATGTGCCGTGGTTGAACTACTTATTTTCTGACCCACGCGTTATCGCAGTTCAGTCTCCCGTCAGCGATGTCAAGGTCGAAGCGGCAACTTCACCTCTGCATTTCTTTCTAACCCCGATGTTATCGCAAGTTCAACTCCCGCCGGGCCCGCCATCGCCAACCCGCGGTCTGAGCTGGTTTTGAGCTTTTCTTCAGCTGAATGTCAGCTTTTATGCTGCTTGGCTTTCGCTCGGGTTTCCCGATTCGGCTGAAGGTCTAAATCCATCAAGCCCTCTACCTCCGCCGGGTCAGATGGGGGAAATGTATTTATAGCCATTGATCTATTTTGTAGGCCATATGACCTCTGCTATAGATAGATTGTTTGGATCGAAGACGAGAGTCACCTTGCTATCCAAACTGGTGATGAACCCGGATAGGAGCTTCTACATACGCGAACTGTCTAGAGAACTAAACATACCATATAGCATGCTCCACAAAGAAGAGAAGAACCTTGTATCCTTAGGCATATTGAGCGAGGAGAAGAAGGGTAAGATTACACTCGTATCTGTGAACAAGAATCTTCCCTATTTCACTGAGATTAAACATCTATTGACCAAGACTATTGGTCTAGGTGATCTGGTGAGGAGCAGACTGTCAGGGCTGAAAGGAATAAGGCATGCTCTTATCTACGGCTCCTTGGCAACTGGAGAGGAGTCAGAGTCGAGCGACGTCGACCTACTAATCATAGGCGATGTGGGTGGAGAGGAGGTTCTCAAAGCGATAAGCGAAATGGAAAAGGAAGTGGGGAGAGAGGTCAATTACATACTCTGGAGCGAGAAAGAGTTCATGAAGAGAGTCAGAAACAGACATCACCTTCTGGCAGACGTTGCGAGCAAACCAGTCATCATGATCATAGGTGAAGAAGATGAGTTTAGAAGAACTGTTAAGAGACAGAAGCATTCGAAGAGTGAGACCAAACCATAAGCTGGCACTGGACATTTTGAGACGCGCAAGAAGAGACATAGACACGGCCAAGACACTCGTTAAGAACGAGAAATTTGACTGGTCCTTGGCTGCGGCTTACAATGCAATGCAATTGGCAGGAAGAGCGATCATGACCAGCCATGGGTATCGACCGTCCAGCACCAAAGGCCATGTGGCGGTGGTGAATTTTCTGCGAGCAACACTCGGAACTGGAATAGAGGACAGGATGATAACGGTGATGAATGGCATGCGAAAGAAGAGACACATAGTAGTTTATGAAGAGATGGACATAGTGTCCAAAGATGAAGCTGAACAGGCTGTTGGATGGGCTGAAGAATTTGTGAACAAAGTGGAGAAGACGATGCGCTAGGTTCGCGCTTCTCGCGGCAGGCAGTAAAAACGCCAAGATCCGCGCCACGGCCGGCCATGACAGGCAGACGCCGTTCAAAGAGGGCTTCCTTCTGCACAAATGTTGACGTAGGGCCCTCGTAGGCAAAACCTATAGAGAGCTTGTAGTCGGCATTGATCCAACTCTCGATGGGGCTCTTTTGCTCATACTTCACATTCACCCCTCTGTCAGTGTACTCTATATCAAATCCAGAAACGCCTACCCACTCGTCTAGATATGAATATCTAACTGAGACTCTTTTGAACTTGATATCGTCTAGCTTGTTGAAGTGCACGCCCACGAATACCTCGCTGACATACAGCGAAGATCTCTGTGGAGGTGGCACTATTCTTGGTGGGAGGGAAACACTCCACCTCACTACGAAGCATCTAACCAAAGTGATGTCTTTGTTGTCAAGCGAAATCCCTAATACGATATCAAACTCTTCCAAGTCTCTTCTTGCAAGGCCACCATCAGCAAGAGAACCATCAAGATCCAAGATGGCTCCTCTTTCTGGTGTGAAGGTAAGGGTCCCACTGGTCTTCTTCTTGGGGAATTGAGGAAGCCACCACATTCCTCTGTATTCAAATCTTTCGATCATCGGTTCTCTCGTCACCTTCTTTCTTGTCTTTCTGTTCTTCTTCTGATAGCCTCTTGACAAACCGTATCGGATGAAAGTCGAACAGAAACCACGGAGGATGTTTCTTCATGAGGTCCTCCGCTTCTTTGTCATTCACTTCTTCTCCCCCTTGAAGCTCGACCCGTGCTTCCCAGATACGTTTCCGCTTCTCAGAATCTTAAGTACTCTCTTCCAGTGAACGAAGCCCTATTTCCCGAACCCAAGAAATTCAACTTGGTATGTGTGAATTCCGCCCGGTCCACCAACCTACATGTTCAGATCGACTATGGGCTTCGCGGGTCCCCATGTAGATTGCTACTAGTATAGTGTGCATTACACCACGGCTTTTTTATGGGATTCAACTCGAAAGGATTCTTCCCTTTCGCAGATTGTTCGAACGAATCTCGGTATTGCCAAAGAATCACCATCCTTGGCGAGCACCGTTTTTCCGTATATGTCATTACCTTATATAGCGTCCAATTATCGGAATAGTTTCGGCGCATTTGGGACAGGTGCCCTCATCCGATATTGCGTATTTTGCCACGGCGAACCCGTACCTCTGGATGAGCAGCGTTCCACAACTGTGACAATAGGTGTTCTCCAGTTCATGTCCTGGAACGTTTCCAATGTAGACGTATAGTACACCCTCGCTCTTCGCTATTCCGTGAGCTCTTTCAAGACTACTCATCGGAGTACTTGGCCGATCGGTCATCTTATAGTTCGGATGGAAACGAGTGAAATGCAGAGGCGTCTCTGGCCCAGCGGCCTCTAGGTGTCTCCTAGAGATTTCTCTGATTTGATTGTCACTGTCGTTTACTCCGGGAATGAGTAGAGTCACAACTTCGACATGCATTCCAAGCCTCTTTGACTCCGCGATATTCCTCCATACGACATCGATGTCGGCGCCGCAATACTCTCTATACGTTTCTCGGCCACCTTTAATGTCAAACTTGATCGCATCCATTCCAGCCTCGCGAAGTGCCTTCAAAGCCTCCAGAGTCATGTAGCCATTCGAGACATAGGTGTTGTAAAGACCTTCGTGGTGGACGAGCGGGAAGAGGTCGAGGCTATACTCAAAGAGCAGGGTAGGCTCGTTGAAGGAAATCGAAACTCCATGACACTTCTCCTTGAGCGTCATTCTAACGAGCTGTTCAGGGTCGATGCATTTGGCCTTCTGAGGGCTTGGTGGGGATTTGCTGATCTCCCAATTCTGGCACCAAGGACAGAGGAAGTTGCAGCTCCAAGTCCCAACCGTCAGCGCATAGCTACCGGGCCAGAAATGGAAGAACGGCTTCTTCTCGATGGGGTTTGCGGAGATCGAAGATACGTCTCCGTAGACTAGAGTGAACAGGTCGCCGTCTATATTTCTCCGTGTCTTGCAGAACCCGTCCTGACCCACCTGAAGGATGCATCTTCTTTCACAGGTTCCGCATCTGACATGGCCACCTGTAAGCCTCTCGTAGAGCCTCGCCCTTCGAACGGTCGTGAGCTCCCGAGTTTCCCTCAACACTTCGTCCTCGCCGGGCTCTTAGGCCCTCTCAATAAGACAAGAATTAGTACTCCGATCACGATCGCTGCAATAAGTGTGATAATGAAGGGAGCTTTGGGAGATACGTTATCATAAAGCCATCCAGCAATTGCCGGCGAAGGGGTCGAGAATATCCCGGTCAGTAACGTAAGGTTTCCAGTTGCACGCGCAAAGTTCTCATTTCCAACAGTGTCTAGGATGAAAGAGTTGATTGCTGGCACCCAGAGGCCATAGACCAGCCCCCAGAAGATAGAGGCAAAGTATGCCACCTCAGGCGTCGTAGCCAGAAGGATTGGAGTTATGGCTCCTAGCGCCATGAACTCGCTGACTGCAAG
>CAYQCQ010000089.1:0-5220 GCA_964416035.1 uncultured Candidatus Bathyarchaeia archaeon | reverse complement strand
TCGTCAGTCAGCTTCAACCATTCGTGGTGGCTACCATTTTACAGTTTGCGCTCTTCTATTCGGCGACTCCTTTTCTCTAGATTGAGAGAAAATGACCGCTTCATCACGCGAGCCGCTTCTGCTGTGCCGCCCAAATGCGTTCTCGGCCTCGCATTTGCTGAGGTAATGCTTTTAGATTCTGAACTCTTTGAGCTTCGTTATCGAAGGTAGGAGAGGGAAAATCATTGCCAAGAGATGATTCTGAGGCCGCGAAGCTCACGTCAGAAGTGAAGGAGATCGCCTTGAACTCAGGCGCGACCTTGGTCGGAGTCGTTTCGGCAAAGGCGATTGACTCTTTACCAAGCGTCTGGGTTGGTTGGAAGCTTCAACAATACACCAAGAAGGCTGCGGACATAATGCCAGACGCGAGATACGTCGTTGTGATTGGCTATCATGTCTGGGATGATATGCTTGAGCTGGCGATGAGAAAAGGCGAAAAGTGGGTTTACCCGGGCTACACCCCCCTCACGCTCTCAACACAAGCAGTGATAAATCATCTAGAGAAGAGTGGCTACAATGCTCTTTCCACCCATTCACTATCCTACAAACGATTGGCACAGCTTGCGGGGTTTGGAAACTTTGGAAAGAATGCCCTAATCGTAAATCCGGTTTTTGGCCCATGGGTACGGCTGGCACCTGTCTTAACGAACGCTGAAATGTTGGCCGATAAGCCCTTTGAACAAGATCTTTGTGGTGACTGTGACGAATGCATCAAGGCTTGTCCTGCGGGCGCCCTAACGCCACACGAAGTGGACGACAACAAATGCCTTGTTGGGGTCCATCTTGTCGATAAGGAGAATTTTGAGCGAAACGAAAATTGGACAAAATATGAACCGTCTTTCACAAAGAATTCTCATTTGATGTGCAGGATATGCCAAGACGCATGTCGATATGGAAAGGAAAAGCGTGTATAGATGCAGAGTTGTTCACGTCTTCTTGTCTTAGGGAATGTCTCTGAGAAAACGCTGCATTTTTCTGTCCGCAATAGCCTGTGAAGCCCAATGCCATTCAAAGTTCAGGGCACACAAAGAGATGGACCGATTCCAAAATGAGACGCCCCGTGACCGTTTTGGTCTATCCTGTAAGGCGCGTTGGTGCCGACTGGGAATATTTGCTACTACATCGTGTCGCAGGTCGTGGAGGCTTTTGGCAAGGAGTCACAGGCTGCATTGAGGAAGGTGAAGATCTCCATGAGGCAGCAAGACGTGAACTCATTGAAGAGACGAGACTCGTCCCCTCTCTGATCGAGGGGATTGACTATTCGTACTCCTTTCCGGTTGAGGACAAGTGGCGCTACCTATACCCTGCGGGCGTGGAGAAGATCACGGAATATGTATTCATAGCCCATGTGGATGGTCGGCGAGAGCCAGAAATAGACCCCGTTGAACATGATGGATGGAAGTGGTGTCGATTCAGTGATGCATTAGAGCTGTTGAACTGGCCGGGCAACATAGAAGCTCTGAAGCGGTGTAACAGCGTCGTGAGAACCAGTAGCTAGACACAGCAGGGCATTTCACGCATGGGACCTTCTTCTCCGAACCGCTCTTGTTAATCTCTTGAGAGTTGTGGTTCGCGTATAGAGCACCGGTTTGAATGAAAGTCCTTCCCAGAACTCGTTCGCCAACCTGTTCCCGACGGCGTTCCGGAGCGAAACATGTCCGATGCCTCGGCTTGACAGGAACCGTGCTGCTGCTTTGACCAGAAACGTGCCAACACCGTGTCCTCTGTGCTCTCTCTCAACGAAGGCTTCCCCAATCATCCCTACTCGTCTGAACTCTCTTTCGGGGCATCTCCTACTCTGAATGGTCACTGTCAAACATCCAACTATCCCGTAGGGCGAACGCTCGGCAACGAACAACCTTGCTGTCTGCTGACGGAGCATCTGTCTATAGCGGGCAAAAATTCTCCTTCGTCCGCCTTCCGGCGGCCAGAGACCGGGAAGCTCATGATGCATGTCTAGTTTGTGCTTCAGCTCCACGATGCCACGTAGATCGCTCTCTCTCGCAACACGGACACTGACTTTACCCGTGTCTTTGGAAACTGTCCTCATGGGGTTCTTACCGTCTCACTGAACGTATTAGCTCTTAGCTTCATAGAACCGCTATTCCATCTTTCTTGGCCGGGGAACGGTGTCAAACCCAGCAAAATCGAAACCGGACGCTGAAAAATCGTTCTATCTGTTTGTGAGCAAGTCTAACGAGCATGTCGGTTTTTCCTACACTGCTCGAGACGTTCAACTGCGCGTCTCAAGTGTGGTATCGTTATTGAGCCTCCAACGACCAGAGCCACATTGAAAGCTTCAAAAAATTCAGGGTCGGTTACCCCTTCTTCTATGCAACGGAATATGTGGTACGTTATGCAGTCGTCGCACCTAAGCACCATTGATGCAGCCAAGCCCAGCAATTCCTTCGTCTTGGTCGGCAGGGCGCCCTGCTCATAGGCCCGGGTATCTAAGTTGAAGAAGCGTTGAATCTGAACGTTGCCTGACGCCAGAATCTTCTCGTTCATTTTCTCGCGGTACTTCCTGAACTCTTCCAACGTATTGTGCATGGCTGCTTCACGGTCTGGATTATGGCGGACATAATCGGGAAATGCTTTTCGAAAGGAGATAGGGAAACGGATGCCTGAATGCCTAGAGGTTCTGTCAAAGAGCTCTTGCCTCTATGAACTCCTTCATTCTTTCACTACATTTATGGGCTAGCTCACGCTTTCTTTCGTCGACAACCCGGCTCTTCTGCTCGCTTAGGTATTCGGAAGCCAATTGCACCTCCTGCCTAGCTGCCTCAAGCCCCTTATCCTTATTCATTAGATACCGCATAGCTGTGTTCAATCGTCGAATAGCGACTCCGACAGTCTCGTCGTCCTCTTCGCGCCTTCCTCGGTAGTAGGTTTGCATTAGATCTAGCAAAATCTCCTGCACTCTCAATATAGTTTCAAGCCTATCCTCGGGAATCGTTAGCTTCGACGGATGGTTCCGTGTCTCTTCGGAATATTCCGCAGTGGCTCTCTGAAGAATATCGAGCTTCCGCCTAAGGCTGGGATCAGATTTAAGGCGCTCAACCGTTGGTGACTGAGAGACCTCCAAAGCTTGGCTCAAAAAGATCTTCGCATCAATCAAGAAGCCATCAGCTAGGCTCTCTGCGGCATTGGCCACGTAGTTCATCCAGTCGTTTACTTCGCGTTGAGCCTCGCCAACCTGATTGATCAGAAAGTAGAGCACGGATTCCATCTCTCTCATGATGGCCACTAGGGCTTTCAGATCCGATTCGAATGGGCCGTGCTCCAGTAACGTTTCGAGCCAGATAGCGACCTCTCTGTCGTAGTGACTACATGATACTGCTAGTTTGTCATGAAGCTTGCGAGCCTTCTCCAAATCCGGATCAGAGTAGAGAGTGAGTAGCGTTTCAATTTCACGTCCGTGCGGGATAGCGGTCTGTAGTGCTAATCCGATAGCAATCTTCGCAAGTCTCTTGTCCAAGAGCTGTGATCCTCTGGAATCTAGATGCTGAGCTGGCATAAAAGCAGGGGCGATTCAGCTCTCCACCATAGTTACGTTTGTCAATCCATTTTGAAAAATCTTGCCGGTCGAAGCTGAAGGTGGGAGTATCACGCAGGGGTATCGATCGGTATTTGAAGCCGAGCTATAGCGGGGTCGCATCTACGCCGCTGAGGCAGACAATTCTTGGAGCGCTGAGAGGCTCGTAGACTGAAATCGTGGCCTCATGGGTTTCGGAATGTCTTCTGGTAGAGGCTTAGGGCCTGGCGAACTATGCTCTTTGCATCTTCAGCATTTCTCCAAGCCTTGAACCTCACCCACTTCTTCGGCTCGAGACTCGCATATCTCAAAGAACTCTTGGATCTCCCTCAGCTTATGAGGGTGAACGTCGCTCAGGTCATTGAATCCGTGGTTGGGACTGATAGAATCTTAAGGTCCTCTCCTCCTTCATCCTCCATTATGAGGGCGCCGACTGTTCGCGCCTTTACGATGCAGCCTACCTCAAGCGGCTCATAGCTGAGGGTCATAGCGTCTAAGGAGTCGTTATCGACGAACCAGCTCTGGGGATAAAGCCGTAATCAACTGGAAAAACTACTGATGAGTGAAGATCACGACCCAGTACGAAGGCTTCCCAGTCTGCTCTATATTCGTATTTGTCCCTCGACCCGCTTATGACCTCAACAATCACATTGATTAAATCCGGAGGCTTGTCACCTGTGCGTATCTCACGCCAGAGATTCATAAGAGCCTACTTACCTTTTTCCAAGATTTCCATAACTTCGTCGACATACTTGAAGTACACTGGATCTCTCAAGTACTGCATGCGGGGTCGAGGAGTATCCACATTGACTTCTCCAACAATTCGTCCCGGCCTCGGCGACATCACTATCACACGATCGGCCATGAATACAGCCTCTTCGACATTGTGGCTTACCATGATGAAAGTATTTGTCGCAAGTGTGGACTTCCCGCGAATATCTAGTACCAGTGAGCGCAGGGTCTTCGCTGTTAGCTCGTCCAGTGAGGAGAACGGCTCATCCATTAAGAGAACTTCCGGTTGAAGAGCTAGCGCTCTTGCGATGCCGACTCTCTGCTTCATTCCGCCTGAAAGGTCGTGAGGATAGGTATTCTCAAATCCTTCTAGGCCAACCATTCTGAGATAGGACTTAGCAATATCTAATCTTGCTTCTTTCTTTGACTCTAGAAGCTCTAAGGCGACGTCGACATTTTCTAGCGCGGTTTTCCATGGAAGTAGGCCGAAGAGCTGGAAGATCATGGTGATCTTCGGAGTGGGGGATGTCTGAGGTTGGTCATGGAAGAGAACCACGCCTGAGTCGGTGTGCTCCAGGCCTGCAATTATCCTTAGCAGAGTGGACTTGCCGCACCCAGATGGCCCTACCAGACAGACGAAGTCGCCTTCGCTAACTGAGAAATTGACATCTTCAAGGACTGAGATCTTGGATTTTTCCAACTCAAAACTCTTTGTTACGTGTTTTGATTCAATTACAGCCAAGAGTCACACCTCAACTCGATATTTTTCGAACTTTCTCAGTAACCTCCTCCATACCAGTCCTTCCATTGCGAGCACAATGACGGCTATCTCGCCTAACAGGAAGAGGAGCCGTAGAGCGTTACCTTTTGGAGGCGGCAGATAGCCAGTCTTATCGAGATATGACCCTAGTCCT
>CAYQCQ010000088.1:0-5223 GCA_964416035.1 uncultured Candidatus Bathyarchaeia archaeon | reverse complement strand
ACATTTCCCAGCAGACCTCCAGAGCCGACACCCGAAACGTTGAGTGACGCTTCTAGGTTGGTCTCGGAGTTGAGGGCGGATCTTGGCGTGGCACATGACTCTGACGCTGATCGATTGTCAGTGCTCGATGAGAGTGGGCGCTATGTGACAAACGATAGGCTTCTCGCCTTCTTTGCGAAGATCCTGCTCCAAAGATATGGGCCCGGTAGGATCGTAGCATCTGTCGATACCTCTCCGCGCATAGACGAGGTGGCTGAGAGATATGGTGGGCGCGTTGAGAGGACTAGGCTGGGTAAGACGCATGAGGTTCTCGTCTCAGGTGGAGATAGGCCGCTGCTCTGCTGTGAACCTTGGAAAATAATCGACGTTCACTGGGGATATTGGGGAGACGGCATCTACGCTGCGTGCAAACTTGTAAGCCAGCTTTCTGAGGAAAGATGTACGCTCTCGAGTCTACTCGAAGACGTACCTGATTATCCTCAGAGAAGGTTGGCGTTTCCGTGCCCCGACCAAATCAAGCACAAGGCTATGGAAGACATCAAGGCCAAGCTCACGACGGAGAAACGCGTCAAGGATGTATGGACCTATGACGGAGTACGGGTCAACTATGAAGACGGCAGCTATGCTCTCCTCAGACCGTCGGGAACAGAGCCGAAGATCCGCGTCTACTGTGAAGCCAGGTCGGAAAGTGGCTTGAAGAAGCTAGTTGACAAGTGCACGGCCTTGGTAGAGATGGCAACCAAGATCGGATAGGAATCTGAGAACTATTTCTTCTCGGCTTTTTTGATGCCGATGGGACAGACTTTGACGCATATGCCGCAAATGCTTGCTCCGTATCGTGGATCGTCTCTGAACTTGACTAGACGTTGATTGCATGAGTCCGGGTCAAAGACCTCTTCCCGAACCCATCTATCCTTGATGGCTCCAGCTGACTTGATCGCATGTGCCGGACAAGCTCTGATACAGACGTTACATTCTCCACATTTGTTCTCAACAGGGGTTCCAGGCTTCAGCGGGAATGTTGTCAGAATCGATGCTAAACGAAGTCTCGGTCCAAGTTCAGGGTTGACAAGTAGCTGGCTCTTTCCAATCTACCCAAGTCCTGCGAGAGCGGCAACCGCCTTATGAGATATGGCTCCCTGATGCAGCTCGGGCCTTGTCACCTGCGATGCCGGTAAAGGTAGGGCAGCATATCCTTCTGCCTGTATGCGGTTGGCAATTCTCAAGGCGATATCATCTAGGAGTGCGTTCATAGCCCTGTAATGGTGAGCGTATTCAGGCGTAGGATCCTTCACGGTTATGCGACCAACTATCGAATTGGAGAGTCTCATTCCGACCGAAATCCCGAATGGAAAACTGAGCAAGGAAGTATCCATGCCGCTGTACGGCTGGAAACGCGTCAGATCAGCCACGCCGTACAGGTCTGGTCCAAGATCTTTCGCAAGTCTCTCCAACTGTGTTGGCATAGCCCGGCGGAGTCTCGCGAGCTTCTCTTCTCTCAAATCGTTTCGCCTATGAGGTCTCAGCAGAGACTAAATAAGAGTCGGTTGGGCGCGTGTAGCCAAGAGTTATTAAGGATCGGTTGATGTCAGAACGTGGCTCTGAATCTGAGGAGACTACTCACAAACGTGCAGCATCTCGTGGCCAAAGAACAAGACAGATTTATTCGAGTTTCTACAGCTTCAGCACTTACGCTTGGGCTTACAGATGGCTTCCTAGACGTAAGGCCAACCACTGTGTATCTGCTCACCTACTACCCGGGAAGGTGTTTAGCCAACTGTCTCTTTTGCCCTCAGGGCAAAACAAGTCACAGTAGACCTGATCTCCTCTCAAGGGTTAGCTGGCCTCCGTTTCGCCTAGATGAAGTTCTTGAAAGTCTAGTAAGGGGGGGAGACTGTGTTAGGAGGGTTTGCATTCAAGCGATAAATTACCCTGGCGTGACTGAGGATGTTCAAGCGATCGCTTCTCAAATCCTTTCGAGAATAAGCATCGACTTATCCGTTTCCTGCCAGCCAGTAGACATCGACACCCTGCACAAGCTTCGCTACGCAGGGGTTGAGCGAATCAGCATTCCACTAGATGCTGCTACTCCCGAACTATTCAGCATAGTCAAGGGACCCATTGCTGGGGGGCCATACACATGGCAGAGCCATATGCATGCACTCCGTCAGGCAGTCTCAGTATTCGGAACTGGCCGAGTGACGACACATGTGATCGTCGGACTTGGCGAAACAGATCGCAATATGCTGGAGTTCGTTCAGGAAATGGTCGACCTAGGTGTATGTCCGGCCCTGTTTGCCTTCACTCCTGTTCCTGGAACCAGATTGGAAAAGAATCCTCCGCCATCGCTGTCGCGATATAGGATGGTTCAGACGGCGCGTTTTCTGCTGGTCAACCAACTTGTTAGGGTCGAGGAAATGAGGTTCGATGCATCAGAGACACTCGCAGATTTTGGGATCTCAAGAGAAGAGCTGACCCGGGTGATCAGATCAGGTTCCCCCTACCTGACATCGGGTTGTCCGAACTGCAACAGGCCTTTCTACAACGAAAGACCGAGTGGTCCAATATACAACTTCCCGAGGCCTCTGACACCTTCAGAGATCGAGGAAGTTGAGCGAACTCTAGAATGTGCCTGCCATGGCTGAGCAATGGAGGCTTATCAGAACCGGGTTCAACGACGCCTTCACAAACATGGCGATTGACGAAGCCATCCTTAACTCCGTAGTCGAGGCAGCTGCTCCGAACACCGTCAGGTTCTATCGATGGAAGCCTTCGGCAGTCTCCATTGGCTTCTCACAGCAAGTCGAGAAAGAGGTCGAAGTCGAAACCTGCAAGACCTTAGGTGTTGATGTCGTCCGGAGACCAACCGGAGGAGGAGCAGTATACCATGATTCTGATGGGGAATTGACGTACAGTATCATCGCGCGCTCTGACATTGTTCCTTCCGATGTGATCTCCTCGTACCGTTACCTCTGCCATGGAATCGTTATGATGTGTAGAAATCTTGGCCTCAACGCACAGTTGAGCTTCGATGATAAAGGGCGACAGTGTCCCAACGTGACAGTTAACGGAAAGAAAATCTCAGGCAGCGCCCAGACACGTCGAAAGAACGCGTTCCTTCAACATGGAACGATTCTCCTCGATTCCAACCTAGAAATAGTGACGAAAGTATTGAAGATGGGGTTGCCGACGGCGTGCATGCCCCTTGAGAAATTGGCGTCAAAGGTCACGACTATGAAATATCTCCTTGGAAAGTCTCTATTGTTAGATGAATTTGAAAACAATTTGAGACTGGCGTTCGAGAAAGCGTTCCATACGAAAATTCCAGAGCAAGCTCTTACCACTTCCGAGTTGAAGCAGGCCTCGGAGCTTCGCTCAAGGAAGTACGCGACCGAGGAATGGAACTTCAAGCGACAAAGGGGTGGCAACCTAAGCTAGAGCGACACCGTCTCCCTTAACGAGTTGAGTGAATCCATTTCGAGGCTCTAAGAGCATTCAGAGTTATACACCTACTTTCTTCCCCTCCTCCAACAGCCAACCATTTGGATCAGCCTTCGACAAAGACTTCCAGTCCTGCAACTCTGATGATACCATATTTTGGTACGAGGAGGCCTAGCCCTTGGCGATTAGTAGAATCCATGATCCCTACCTCTGCTAATCATTGCGGAATTCCTTGACACAAAGGCATTGCGCTATCGGACATCGCTGATTCTCTTCATGTTCTACATCGACCAAGGAGAAAGCTAGGCGCTCAAAAGACATTAAAGAGTGATACACGATGAGTTCCACCCAGTGATCTAACATGTCCAGCCCGAAAGACGCCTATGACAAAGTCTTTCAACTCTTGGAGCAACATCACAAATGGTTCTCTGAGAGCATACCACTCATTGCGAGCGAGAACGTCCCCAGCGCCGCAGTCCGAGAGGCCCTCATGAGCGATTTCGGAAACCGCTATGCAGAAGGATGGCCCGGCGAACGCGTATATGCAGGCTGCATCTACATCGATCAAGTCGAGCTTCTATGCATAGACCTAGCCAAGAAGCTCTTTCGAGCCGAGTTTGTTGATGTACGTCCGGTTTCAGGAGTCTGCGCCAACCTCGCAGTCTACAGCGCCTTTGCGAACCCCGGCGATACGATGATGTCGCTTGCGATACCGAACGGAGGACACATAAGCACAGGCAAGTTGGAGTTGGGAGGAACTGCCGGAGCCGTTCGAGGTCTGAAGGTGGAGTATTTCCCATTCAACGTCGACGAGATGAACATCGATGTTGACAAAACCCGGGCTAAGGTTGAGAAGATGGCTAAGCAGGACAGTAACCCGCCGAAGATCGCTATGTTCGGCGCATCAGTGTTTCCGTTTCCTCATCCCGTCAAGGAACTTACAGAGACGTTCCACAACGTTGGCGCCACAGTATGCTACGACTCCGCCCATGTCAGTGGCCTCATCGCGGGAGGGCAATTTCAAGATCCACTGAGAGAAGGCGCGGATGTTGTCACGGCAAGTACGCACAAGACGTTGCCCGGACCTCAAGGCGGCATAGTCATCTCATGGGAGAGATTCGCGAACAAGATCAAGAGAGCGACGTTCCCCGGCTGCGTGAGCAATCATCACCTTCACAGTGTCGCAGCCAAGGCCGTCGCGTTCGCCGAGATGCTCGCCTTCGGAAAGCAATATGCTGAACAGATCGTCAAGAATACAAAGGCTCTCGGTCAAGCGCTCTTTGAGAGAGGGTTCAAGGTTCTAGGTGAGAAGAAAGGATTCAGTCAGTCGCATGTTCTCATAATGGATATCACAAGCTACGGTGACGGAAGAACGATCGAGAAGAAGCTTGAGCAGTCAAACATAATTCTGAACAGAAACCTGCTACCTTACGATCTGAAGTTCGATCGGCATTTTGAGGCCCCAGGCGGAATCAGATGCGGCACCTTAGAGTGTACGCGGCTCGGAATGAGGGAAAGCGAGATGAGAGAAATCGCTGAGCTTATGGCACGAGTGGTAGTCAAAGGGGAACCTCCAGAAAAGGTTAGACAAGATGTCATCGAGTTCCGCAGAAGCTTCCAGAAGATCCATTTCGCCTTCGACACCATACGCGACGCCTACGAATACATCAGGATCCGATAGGCGACTGATAGTTCAAGAAGGCCCAGGTATTTTCGAAAAGGCCCACAAATTGTGGGGACCCCCCTCCCCCTAGGCACATAAGCCTTCGGTCTAGGGGCAAG
>CAYQCQ010000087.1:0-5278 GCA_964416035.1 uncultured Candidatus Bathyarchaeia archaeon | reverse complement strand
TCTGGTGGAATCTTCGCCGTAATCTTCTGAACCGGCTCCAGTAGACATGGGTCAGCCGACAGGAAGGCTGCGAAGAATGCCCTACGGGTCATAGGCATTATCTGTGCAGGCCCTCGGTGCACCGGGTCCTCATGTAACGAAATGTCCACGATCTTGACCTTGAGGCCTCTGATCTGCTCGTACGCCAGCGGTCCCTCTTTAATCGACCACTCATACCCAGAGATGATCGTGTCCTTAGCTTCTTGCACATACTGTGCTCCTTTGGTCACGTCCGTAAGGATGTTGCAGCTCTCATCAACATTCCAGACTCCTCTTGCATCTTCTGCCTCCCAACCCTTATCCCTGAGAATCCTCGCTAAGGCATGTCGATCCATGTAACCTCCGATATCCCCTCCCTTTATCATGTCAATAATCTCTTGAGGTAGAGGCTCGACCATGATCCGAATCCGGTTATGTCTGTTGGGTGACTTGCCTTCGAAGGGCCCAGCTGGCTCTCTAATACTCTCCCTATGGATGACAATCGGCTGCGAGGTCACTATCTCCAAGCCAGTCTTGCTGATCAGCGTCGTGGCAATCTCCAGGTGAAGCGTTCCCATACCTGAAATCAGGTATTCCCCAGTCTCTTCGTTGATGGTTGTTACAAGGTTGGGATCTTCGATTGAAAGTTTTCTCAACGTATCCACGAGCCTAGGAAGATCGCGGCTGAACTTGGGCTCAACTGCCATTGTCACTACTGGCTCAGTGACATAGTGAACCGCCTCAAACGGCGCAACATCCTTGGACGTAGCCAAGGTCTCTCCAGCTCTAGCCGCCTCCAGACCGAGCAGGGCAGGAATATTGCCCGCAGTTATCTCTCCGATAACCTCCCTGTACGGGCCCATATAGACGCAGACCTGCTGAACTCTCGATTCAACTCTGGCACCGACAAGGCGAATCATTTGTCCCTCCTTGATCGTACCTGAGAACAGCCGCCCTGTTGCAACGACGCCAGCTTGCGGGTCGACCACAATGTTTGTGACGCACATGATCGCTGGCCCATTGTCGTCACACTCCACCATGGCTTTACCGAATTCCGAGTCCACATCTCCCTTCCATATCTTCGGTATCCGATATTTCTGGGCCACATGCGGGGGAGACATGGCTTCCACCGCCATATCCAATATAGCCTCATGAAGCGGGCTCTTCTCCTTCAACTCCTCAACCTTGTTCTGCGCGTAAGCGTCCAAAACATCCGAGAACTTGACTCCACGGTTCTGAGCGATGGCGGAGGTGAACCCCCAACGATCCTTCGCCGAGCCCATAGCAACCGTATTCGTAGCGAAATTTACCTTCCACTTGTCCCGGAACTCTGGTTCCGCGTAGAGGTCTATGAGCCCATTGAAGTCTTTTATTATACGCGCGATCTTCTCTTGAATTTGGTCGGGAGTAAGCTTCAACTCCTTGATCAAACGATCGATCTTGTTCACATAGAGTACCGGCCTGACTCTCTCCTCCAAGGCTTGGCGAGTAACCGTCTCAGTCTGAACCATAACTTCCTCAACAGCATCCACGACGACGACTGCGCCATCAATAGCTCTGAGAGACCGCGTCACCTTACCCGAAAAGTCAACATGCCCTGGCGTATCTATCAAGTTGATAACATATGAGACACCGTTCTTCTCGTGAAGAAGGCTGACGTTTGCAGCCTTTATTGTCATCTGCCTCTTCTGCTCTTCCTCCATGAAGTCAAGCGCCAGCGCAGTTCCCGCCACAGACGGGGAAAGAAGCCCCGACGAAGCAAGTAGAGAGTCTGACATAGTAGTCTTGCCGTGATCGACATGAGCGATAATGCCAATATCTTCCGGATGCAGTCTCTCAACTACATCTTTCGGATCTGTTCCTTGTTGGCGATTAACTTGATGATTTCACCCGTCGTCTTGAATCGTGGCATTTTTCTTCCTCCGACCAAATTTTCAAAGTCTAAGTGCTACAATGTTGCATCTCTTTTATGCATTATGGTTTCCAAGGAGACCAACAAAGTGATCTTCAAGTGTTGGATAAGGATCATCAAGGTAACACGACATAGCACAGGAGGGGGGCGTGTTAACACGCCCCGAAGATCAACAATCTAAGGCGTAAAGACATGGGCGTCAATCTCACTTCAATCATTAGCCGTCAAACGTTGTCACTCAAGGATCTGACCGGCAAGAGCCTCGCAGTTGATGGAAACAACGCGCTTCACCAGTTTCTCTCAATCACTCGGAAAGCAGACGGCTCGCCATTTACAGACTTGCATGGCAACATAACATCCCATCTAATCGGCCTCATGTTTCGCTCTAGCCGCCTGATGTCTGAATATGCTATGAGGCTGATCTTCGTCTTTGACGGAGAACCTCCCGCATTGAAGCTACACGAAATAGAAAGACGACGAGCAATCAGAAAAAGAGCTGAAAAAGAGCTTGCTGAAGCTCTCAGAAGAAAAGATCTCCGAACCGCTTTCTCCAAGGCCGTCATGACTGGACGCCTGACAAAAGAAATGATCAACGACGCAAAGCAGCTGCTGCACCTACTAGGAATACCATACGTCCAGGCACTCAGCGAGGCAGAGGCCCAAGCGGCTTACATGGCGGCACAGGGGCACGTCTGGGCGACCAACAGCCAAGACTACGATTCATTGCTCTTCGGAACGCCTAGACTAGTCAGATATGTGACGATTCAGGGAAGAGAGTACCTACCCAGCAAAGGAGTAGCGCGTCGCACGGAGCCGGAACTTATCGAAGCCGAAGACCTCCTGACGAACCGAGGCATCTCGCGAGAACAGCTGATAGATGTCGCGATTCTAGTAGGAACAGACTTCAACGAAGGTGTAAGAGGCATAGGGCCGAAGACTGCACTGAAGCTTATTCGAGAGTACGGATCCATCGAGAACCTTCCGGAGGACATCAAGAGCAAGGTATCAGGGAACTATGAAGAAATTAGGAGAATCTTTCTAGATCCGCCAGTCACAACAAGTTTTTCAACTGCCATTCATCCGATAAGAGAGAGGGAACTCTACGACTTCCTATGCCGCCAGAGAGGTTTCTCAGGAAGTCGAGTTGACAGAGTTATTGAAAGGATGAAGACGCTCGAAACCCAATCAAACCTTTTCCGATGGGTTGAAAGTCCTTGACCTTGCGGGAAACTTCCTTTCAGGATTTGGCGATACTCTGTAAAGAGCTAGAGCAGACTCCGAAGAGAAACGAGAAGGTAGCCAAGATAAGTGACTTCTTGAAAAGACTGAAGCAAGACGAAATCCCAGCGGCCGTTCGCATGATAGTCGGAAAGATCTTTCCAGACTCAGACGAGAGAGTGCTCAAGGTTAGCGGCCGAACCCTGTGGAAGATCCTGCAAAGGCAGCGGCAGAGGCAACTCCCTCTTCTTCGAAGTCCCCTAACCGTCTTGGGAGTATACAAGAACTTCAGTGAGATAGCAGCCGCCTCAGGAAGAAGATCGAGAACTCGGAAGGAGAGCATTGTCGAAAGTCTTCTTGGCGAGGTCAATCAAGTGGAAGCAGAATACCTCGTCCGCATGCTCTATCATGAGATGAGGATAGGTGTTGTTGAAGGTGTGATGCTTGACGCCATAGCCAAAGCCAGCGGGTCAAGCGGCGACATGGTCAGAAGATCTTTGATGATGGTGGGCGACATAGGGGAGGTAGCCCGACTCGCCCTTACAGGCGGAAAGACGGCCCTCGAAGAAGTCACGATCAATCTCTTCAGACCTGTAAGACTCATGATGGCCGAAATGTCCTATGATATCTCGGAAATCATCAGTGAACACAAGTCCGGTACCGCATTCGAATTCAAGTTCGACGGAGCAAGAATACAAGTTCACAAGAAAAATGGAGAAGTTAGAATCTTTAGTCGACGTCTGACTGACGTGACTCAAAGTCTGCCGGATATGGTCGAAATCATTCAGAGAGACTTACGGGCAGAGGAGGCCCTAGTCGAAGGTGAAGTAGTGGCAGTTGGATCTGACATGAAGCCACTGCCTTTTCAGGAGTTGATGAGACGATTCAGAAGGGCTCATGAAATAGGTCGTGTAGCACAAGAGATTCCCTTGAAGCTGTATCTGTTCGATATTCTGTACCTCAATGGACGACAGCTCACGGACCTGAAATACGAAGAGAGATGGAAACTTCTATCACAGATTTGCCCTCCCGAGATGATGGCTGAAAGGATCATCACAAGCGACCTGCGCGAAATCCAAGATTTCATGCATAAGGCCATGAACGCCGGGCATGAAGGTCTGATGGCAAAAGCATTGGATAGTCCATACCTGCTTGGAGTCAGAGGAAGAAAATGGTTCAAGATCAAGCCCGCCGACAGGCTTGACTTAGTAATTGTGGCCGCGGACTGGGGGTATGGAAGAAGATCAGAGTGGTTGAGCAACTATCATCTTGCAGCACGAGACAAAGCCACTGGAGAGTTTCTAGAGGTGGGAAAGACGTTCAAGGGCTTGACCGACGAGGAGTTTGACTGGATGACAAGAAAGCTTCAAGAACTGAAGATTTCAGAGGGAGAGTACACCGTCCAGGTAAAGCCTGAACTTGTTGTCGAAGTCGCCTACAACGAGATTCAAAAAAGCCCCCATTATAAGTCAGGGCTCGCCTTGAGGTTTGCCAGAATAGTGAGGATCAGAGAGGATAAGCGATCAGAAGAAGCCGACACAATAGAAAGGATGAGGATACTCTTCGAGAAGCAGTTCGAACATAAGGGAAGATTGAGCTAGCGTCCTTAAACGTCACCTGCAGAGTCGTGGATCTGGATGGGAAGATATCGAATACCAAGATGCTAAGGTGGGGAGCCCTGAACGTTACGGTCCTATTTAGTGGAGGAAAGGACAGTTGCCTAGCAACATGGTACGCCCTTCACCAAGGATGGAACGTCACAAGCCTGCTTGTCATGAACCCTCGCAGTCCCAGCTCATGGATGTTCCATTTCCCAGCAGTCCGGTGGGCTCGTCTTCAAGGCGAAGCCATTGGAATTCCAGCGATCATAGTTCCGTCCTCTTCTGAAAAGGAGAGGGAGCTAGACCCTCTGAAGCGATCCCTGGCAGAGTTGAAGAGCAGACATCGCCTCCAAGGAGTGGTCTCAGGTGCAGTCGCTAGCGACTACCAAAAGAAAAGGATCGACTCTATGTGTGAAGAGATTGGACTCGCCAGCTTTGCGCCTCTATGGCACAAAGATCCTGAACTGCTCTTGGATGAGACGATAGATTTTGGGTTTGAGACATACTTCGTAGGAGTTTCCGCGCTCGG
>CAYQCQ010000086.1:0-5309 GCA_964416035.1 uncultured Candidatus Bathyarchaeia archaeon | reverse complement strand
GGTTTCTCCTGGCCAAGAAGTCGAGTACTGGCGGATGCTCGGAAGAAACAAGATCGTTAGAATAAAGTCTTAGGACTACATCCTGTCTTCTTGGTATTCAGGAAGTAAGGACTAGTGGACAATATGAAATCTGTCGAGCAGATGAGAGTCCATCCACATATGACGGTGAACCAACTTGTTCAACAAATGGATGCCTGCGGAATCCTTGGAGCCGGGAGAATCGGGCAAGCCGCCACAATACTGACTGAAATGTTCTCCGACGAAGAGTGCACCGTATTTCTATCTCTCGCCGGACCGCTTGTTGCGGGAGGACTACGGCAAATCCTTGCAGAGCTTATCGATCGAGGGCATATTGACGCCATCGTAACCACTGGAGCCAACATCGTGCACGACATTATAGAGGCGCTTGGTTATCGACACTTTGTTGGATCACTCTCCGCCGACGATCCACGGCTCCGGAAGGATGGGATCGGCAGAATAGGAGACATCTACGTTCGACTACAGGCATTTGAAGCTGTGGAGAAGCTCGTCTTTCAAGCCTTGGATGAGATGCCGGAGGATAGAAGGCGACATCTGGCTGTCCAAGATTTCTTGAATCAGATTACGTCCAAATTGAGCGACCCCTCATCCATATTAGCGAAATGCAAAGCCCGGAACGTTCCTATCTTCTCCCCGGGATTTCTTGACTCGATGGTCGGACTGAACCTTTGGACATATAGCCAAACGAAAGCCCTTGCCATCGATCCGCTCCAAGATCTAAAACGCCTGATGCAGCTAGGGCTGGAGGCAAAGAAGTCTGCAGCCATAATCTTGGGAGGAGGCACGCCCAAGCATCACGTATTAATGGCCAATATCCTCAGAGAAGGGGTTGATCTTGCGATCCAAATCACGATGGACCGGCCGGAAGCAGGCAGTCTCAGCGGCGCATATCTGGAAGAGGCGATAAGCTGGGGCAAGATACGTCGAGCAGCCAAGTATGTAACCGTCATAGGCGATGTTACCGTATGCTTTCCACTTATAATCGCCTCAGCTCTTGAGAGACTGGCCAAGGACGAAAACTAGCCGCCATTGCACTGGTTTCTAACGCAATTTGGGCAGGCTTATCTCCAGTATTCCACGTTTCATATTATAGATCGCCTTAGCACCGTCGACAGGTTGGGGAAGATCCACTAAGGTACGATAGCATGTGAATTCCCCACTCCTATGCCTGATACCCAGGTCATCAAATCTAACAGTCCGTTTCGTCTTGGCGTAGACCTCAACAGTATTTTCGCCGTGAACTTGAACTCTGACCTGTTTGTGGTCAACGAGGGGTAGATCTAATGTAATTGTAATCTCCTCCACGCCGACCGTGATGTTTGATAAGGGCTCAATGGAGCGCGCCACTTCATCCCAACCAGACCTGAAGGCTTCATCTCTGAGTTTCCTTGAACGTCTTATCGAGTTATTCACTACGTCGGAAGCTCGACGCCTTCTCGGCTTGGGCATTCGGATGGCCACCTATCCGTAGAGGGGAGGAACTTCATACTCTTGTGACTTACTCATCTTGGACATTTCTTCTTGCGTACGCCGCATGATGTCCTTTGCCTTTAGGCGGATCTCCTCTCCCTTCTGCAGAAGTTCAGAAACATCCAGTCCAATGCCTGTGATCTTCTCTAAGGATTTGAGTACAGCCGCTGCCGCCTCAGGATCTGGATAGTTATAGAACGATTGGGCCAGCAGGGTGACTCCGCTTACCTTAGAATCGAGGCATTTCTTAAGGATCAGGGCGTAGGGCCCGACCATATACCCCTCTTGGAGAACCTCAGCAGAATGTCCAAGCATCTCGACTAGACTCTCGTCAGTTAACGCAGCGAAAACCTTAGGCTTCTCAATGTTCTGACGATTCTGAACAGCCATCCCTCCGACCGAGATGACTAGCTTGGCCTTCTTTGAGCCTGCCCATTTCACAATAGCGTCAGCAAGACTGTACACCGCTTCCGATGGGACAGCTGTTTCAGAAACTATTGCGGCAATCGACTCCTTGAGGAAGATCCGTATCGGAGACCTCGGCAGACCTCTATGAAGAACGACTAGGGGCGGAAGGATCTCTGACTCAATCGATCCGACTTCCTCCATTTTGAGGGAGGAAACCAAATGCGACACTGCCAAGACGCCGACCAGGCCTACATCTGGAAGGCCATTGACAAGTGTGAAGCCCTGAGGTATCTCTTTCCTCTCAACAACGGTGACGGATTCCAAATCTCCACCCTTGACGCCAGTCCGCACTGGTTCAAAAAAGACTTGTTGCATCTATGCAGCTAATGTTTAAGAGGTGAAAAGAAGTAATGACGTTGAACATATCAAGGAAACTCAACCGAAACAAGGCGGAGACTGAAAACTGAGCGCCCTTGAAAATATCGGCAAGTCTCTGAACGAAGCCATAAGAAAGCTGTTGAGGCTGCCGCTGGTCGATGAGGCTGCAGTAAAAGAACTGGTCAGAGATCTTCAAAGGACGCTGCTTCAAGCCGACGTAAATGTCGATTTGGTTCTCCAGCTCTCGTCCAAGATACAGGAGAGAGCCATCAGCGAAAGTCTCCCGCCGGGAGTCTCAAGAAGAGAACATGTGATCAAAGTCCTATACGCAGAACTTACCAGATTCCTAGGCGAAGAACCGTCAGGAACATTGGTCCAACCCGGAAAGACCCTTGTTATGATGCTGGTTGGAATTCAGGGTTCAGGCAAAACCACTAGCGCTGTCAAGATCGCGAAATTCTACCAAAAAAGAGGCCTCAAACCAGGACTGATATGCGCCGACACTTTCAGACCAGGAGCCCTTGAGCAGATGAAGCAACTCGCAGATAGGATAGACGTGCCAGTGTACGGCGAGCCCTCCGAAAAGGTACCATGGAAGGTAGCTAAGAACGGAGTGACGCATCTTGCAAAGGAGAAGTGTGATATCACAATTATCGATACGGCGGGACGACATAGAAACGAAAAGGACCTCATGAAAGAGATGAGGGAGCTGGCAGAAGCAATACGTCCGGATGAAATTGTACTGACAATTGACGGCACAATCGGACAGCAGGCAATGGCTCAAGCTAGAGCATTCGCGGAAGCCACACCCATCGGCTCGATACTCGTCACGAAGCTGGATGGTTCGGCTCGAGGTGGCGGTGCGCTGTCAGCTGTCGCAGCTACTGAAGTGAAGATCAAGTTCATAGGAGCTGGAGAGAAGCTTGACGATCTGGAAGAATTTGTTCCGTCCACCTTCGTTGGCAGACTTCTCGGGATGGGGGATATCAAGGGTCTGGTGGAGAAAGTCAGAGAGGCCGAGACGAGTGTCTCTGAAGAGAAGGCAAGAGTCTTCTTGCAGGGCAGGTTTTCGCTGAAAGAGATGTATGAACAGATGGAAGCCCTAAGAAAGATGGGGCCGCTTAAGAAAGTATTCAGAATGCTTCCAGGGAGCTTCAACATACCTGACAACGCGATCGACATAGCCGAGCAAAAGCTGGACGCGTGGAGAGTTATCATACAGTCAATGACACAGGAAGAGGTTCAAGAACCTAAGGTGATTGATTCGTCAAGGGCCAGACGAATTGCGAGAGGATCCGGAAGAAGCGAGAAGGAAGTGAAAGAACTGGTCACTCAGCATTCGAATATGAAGAAGATGATGAAGATGATGAAACGGCGGCAGCCTATGATGCTTAGGAAAGGACTCTTTCAGATGAAACCATAGGGAAAAGTGTATATGAAAGGCGGCGGAAAACGGTGCGCCTAAATCCGATGCTTGGTGAAGCTCATGGTCAAGAGATCAAAGGGGTATCGTTCTAGGACTAGGGCTCTTTTCCGGAAGGACCCAAGAAGGAGAGGCAAGATAAGCATAGGTAAGCTACTGCAGACGTACAGTGTGGGAGACAAGGTTTGCATAAAGACCGATTCCAGTATACACAAAGGGATGCCACACAGACGATTCTATGGGAAGATGGGAGTCATAGCTGGACGAAGAGGAAGAAGCTACGTGGTCAGTGTTTCGGCGGGAGGTAGACCGGCCACACTTCTAGTCAGACCCGAGCACCTTGAAGGTCGAGGAAGATAACGCTATGCCGAGGAGGATACAAGATCAGAAAGATGTTACGATCATAGAAGCGAAACGCATACTCGAGAGATTCAAGGAAGAGGACCTAGGAGAGTTCCAACGAAGAACCCTGGCCTTTGCAACGAAGTTCAGCAAGACAAGCCCCGCGAAAGCTGACAGGCTCGTCAAAGAACTCGTGGAGAAGGTCAAGCTGAGCCAAGTCGAAGCTATCCAAATAGCGAACTGCATGCCCAGAACCAAGGAGGAACTCCGGACGATACTTACGACCAAAGGCAGGGTAATTGCAACGGACCAACTCGAAGAGATATTGAGATTGGTCTCTCACGCCGCCGGACACGAGTAAATGTCTCAGGTCGCCCAGAACGGCTAGATTGTCTCTAGATTAACGATGTTGCGCATCCTGAGCTATAGGCGATTCTTTTTCGGATCATAAAGATCGCAGCGCGAAGCCCAATTCCTAGGGAAGGTTTATAACTTGAAATTCCGAGTCCTCTTAGAGACGGTTTTGGTGCAAATGAGGCCTTTTGCTTCTCCGGCGATTTCTACGCAAGCTTCCATCCAGAGAGAATAGCTAGCTGGGCCTGAGGCGGGGATCCCTATTCTTGACTCAAACAGATAGACCACCGGAGAGAGAGGCGGGAATCGAGGTACCGAAGCGACTCTATGAGGAATATGCATATGTACTAGATTTTCTGCCTACTGGCAGGTCGTCACCAGATAGACTCCGACATATGGCCGCACCCACCGTTCAAGTCTTGGGCGAAGACTACTTCACGCTACTTGAGGCGGAGCTTAAGCCAGGATGCTCTGTCGAGACTCAAGAAAGGATCTACGTGGGGAAAGAGAGAAGAGAAAAAGTAGATCGCATAATAGGTAGAATCAGCTACGAGGAACTGACCGCTTCAGCGAAGGCAGAGCTACCCGTAGTTCTAGAAAAGCTGGTTGAGAACCAAGAGAAGATATTTGTGGATTTCTTTAACAAGGCTCAGGCAGTCACGCCGAGAATGCACGCATTAGAGATCCTTCCGGGAATAGGCAAGAAATCCATGTGGCTAATAGTCAACCAACGTGAAGAAAAGCCCTTTGAGAGTTTCGCAGATATTCAGAAGAGAACAAGCCTGGCCCATCCCGCAAAAACCATTGCAAAGAGGATAATCGAGGAGCTTAGTGGAGAATCAAAGTATCGGCTTTTCACGAGGGCTATCTAGGGCACCATGCCGACACCAGATGC
>CAYQCQ010000085.1:0-5326 GCA_964416035.1 uncultured Candidatus Bathyarchaeia archaeon | reverse complement strand
TGAGAGTATTTGGGACGCCGTAAAGTACCTAGGTGTGGAAAGGATAGGCCACGGCGTGACCGCGAGACAGGACCCTACACTCGTCCAACATCTATTGAAGAAGAACATCTCAATCGAGATGTGTCCTGTAAGCAACCTCAAGACCAAAGTGGTCGAGGATATCAGGAACCATCCGGTCAGGGAATTCTTCGACAAGGGGTTGAACGTTACGGTGAACACTGACGATCCAACAATGTTCGGAACAGGCATGAACAACGAATACCAGACGCTTCATGACGAGTTGGGCTTCACTCTACCCGAGTTGTTTCGCTTAAGCCTCAACGGAATCGATTCCTCGTTCCTGCCCCAAGACAAGAAGGACCGCCTCAGGAAAACTTTCCATAATGAGTTTGAGAGGCTCGCGAAATGAGTGGCATCTTGCGGGAGAAGTTGTAGTCTTCGTGTTCCGCAACTTCGATCTGCTGCCCATCAAGTCGTCCTAGAAGAGAAATACCTGCCTACACGAACCATCTCGATGTTTCGCGATCGAAGTCACTCACAATTTCGAAATCTCTCGGGATACCAAGGTCTTCTTCAATGTCAGGATATTGAGGAGATTGTATCTCCCTAAATATCGCTCCGATTCCATATTTCGCCATATGAGTGGCTGGGTGATCTACGCCAAGAACCTTCTCGCAAAGCTGAACTGACAATTGCCTGACATGTGCTTCACTGAGGAATCCCAATGCGTGAAGGTATTCGTGAAGTAGAATATAGAAGACGTACGCGTTGATCTGGCAACGGTTCTCAGCCGAGCGCACAACTATGTCCAAGAGCTTCCGATTCATTACGATGAGGTTGCCTCCGACACCATGAAAAGCTCCAACCTGTCTCGGCAGGTCAGTCAGGCCGAGCATCAGACCGGCGCGACTCAGCCCAATGTTATCTTTAACAACTTCTTTCACGAGCTCAAAGACACAGGCGAAATCCGTACATCTGTCTAGGCTAAGCCTTGCGTCATCGGTACTGGTCTTCACCCTTGTTCTCTGCCTCCCGACCAAACGTCAGGCGTTACCGAAGGTAACAATGTCCCATATAAACGTTACCGAAAGTAACGGTTCTCAATCAGCTTGTCAATTTGTCCGATCCCGCGCATCGACAATTTTCCAAGTTGGCATTCGCAGCCTACGTAGAAGGCGTTCCAAGATGTCGCAAATGGAAAACATAATCATGAATCCGGCGGCTCCAAGCTAGGCCGAGTTTAGATCTTCGCGCCAGACGATCTTTGTTCTAGCGTCGATAGGACTGAATTGGGGCTAAGGCTTATGAGCCAAGAGCGCGCCAAACGTTCACACATAACTGATCTGCCCCAAACACCTTCTAGAATTTGGAAGGGCTGTTGGAGCTGCACTGAATAGGTTGATTCGATGAACCTTGGGCTGATAGGCTGTGGACAAGTTGCAGGTCTCTTCCACATTCCCGCAATACGGGAAGTTCCACAGGTCAGCATTGAAGCCATTACAGACGTAAATGGAGATCAAGTCGAGAGATTCGGGCGTAGAAATGGAATAGAGAAGAGATATACGAACTACCACTCTATGTTTGCCGAATGTGATATTGACTCAGTTCTCGTATGCACCCCGCCTCGAACTCACTCACAAATAGTTCTGGACGCGATTGATTGGGGGCTGCACATCCTTTGTGAGAAGCCGTTTGTTAGTAGCGTCTCGGAACTGGACGCCATCGTAAGGTCAGTCGACGAGGGCCTCGTGGTGTTTCCAGCTCACAACTATGTCTTCACGCCCAGCCTGAGGCTCATGGAGGATCTGATGAAGAGCGGCGATCTCGGCGACTTGATTAAGGCTGAGGCGCACCTGGCCGTGGGCTTCAATACTTGGCAGTCAAAGACTGATTACAGGACACAAGACCCCGCCGGCGTTATCCCAGACCTCCTCTATCACGTCATCTACGTCGTCAGTAGGTTATGTGGGCCACTCACAAGTCTTTCCAGAGTTGAGGCCGAGAAGGGAAACAATCATGTCGTGAGCAGAGTTCGCGTTGAGGGTGAGTTCAAGAGTGCTGCTTCGGCGAAATTGTCGGCTAGTTGGAAGGCTTTGCTACCTCACTTCAAGATCACGCTCTACTTCTCGTCGTCAGAGATTGGAACGGATCTCATCTGGAATCCGTACATTATGTTTGCAAAGGGGGTGAAGAAGGAACTTCTGCCAAAGCCTCTGGGAGGGAGACTAGCGGAGGCTCGGGCGCTGATGTCTAAGATGCATCCTTCGTTCAGGCTTCTACACCAGAACTTCCTCGACTCCGTTACGGTGAAGGCCAGGCCTGAAGTGACGATTCGCCATGCCGAGGAGACACTTCAGACTATTCAAGCGATAGCTGACATGGCAGGAATCTGAGTGGACACGGTGGGCATAAAGAAGGCACTTTCTCCATCGAGGCAAGTCGTAGTCTCTCTGCTTGACATGCTAGAACCCATCAACATTCGATCTGGTGAGTCAGTTGTTGTGAAGCCGAACATTTGCTATCATCGCAACTCACGCGGAATGATAGTGACAGACTTCAAGCTGATCGAGATAGTTCTGGAATGGTTAAAGGAACGAACCAGCAAACTAACAGTGGTGGAGTCTGATAACAATACTGGCTCAGCAGACTATAGAGCTGAAGCGTTAGGGCTGAATGGCCTACTTGCACGCATGGACATTGCCTTTAGGAATCTCTCGAAGGAGAAGAACCTTCTCGCGATGAATGTCGGCGATGTAACTTTCCATCTCCCAAAGCTCGTGGCTGAGGCCGACTATGTGGTGAACCTTCCAAAACTGAAGACTTGCACCGGAATGACCGTCACGCTTTCGCTCAAGAATTCATTTGGACTCATCGCAGATCGCAACAAGCCATCAATGCACAAGTCCCTTGACAAGATCTTGCTTGAGGTCAACAGATCGATAAGACAGCACTTGGTTCTGGTTGATGGGATAGTTGGGATGGAGGGAAATGGCCCCCTGCTAGGAGAGCCTGTGCAGATGGGGGTAATTATTGCTGGTACAAGCCCTGCTTCAGTTGATGCAATATGCAGTCAGGTCATGGGATTCGATCCTTCTCAGATCAGCCACATCAAGGTGTGCTCCGAAGGTGGTCTGGGGGAGTTGGATGCTGAGAAGATCAACATTGTTGGAGAAGACATACGAGCCGTTGCCAGATCATTCGCGCGACCTTCCTTCGCTCCTAGGTCAGTCGCAAAGACACTCAAATCGGCAGCGAAACTCTACTTCAGCAAGTAGACTCTTGTTGATCTGTCATGTCCTGCTGAGAATGTTCTCAAGCTCTCTTGCCGAGCTGATCTCTAGAGGCTCTGTTAGCAAGTGTGTAGCGCTCTTGACATCTTTCAGGCCCGAACCAGTTAGCACACAGACTATCTTGTCTGATCTCCCGACCATACCGCTCTCCGATGACTTCACCAGGGCTGCGATTGTAGATGCTGAGGCTGGTTCGACGAATAGTCCCTCAGTTTCTGCGACCAGTCTCTGGGCTTCAAGAATCTCTTGGTCAGTCACCGATATTGCGAATCCTTTTGAATGCCTGAGCAATCTGAGGGCTCTTTTCCCGCTTGGGGGGTCTGGATTCGAAATCGAGTGGGCGAGAGTATCCAGTTTCACGAATGGTTGAACAATGTCCTTTCCTGACTTGAATGCCGCCACTATTGGCGAGCAGCCCTCTGCTTGAACGCAGATCATTGAGGGAAGATGGGCTACAAGTCTCAGCTCATGCATCTCCTTGAATCCCTTCCACAAGCTGCTGATGTTTCCACCGCTGCTCGTAGGGATCAGCACAAAGTCCGGTGCACTCCACCCTAGCTGTTCACAGATCTCGTAGGCGACAGTCTTCTGGCCCTCGACTCTGAAGGGGGCGTCCGAATGAACCATGTAAATGCGATGTCTCACACTTGCTTCGAGGCCCATCCGATATGTCTCTGGATACTCGCCCGTGACTGCGATCAGTACAGATCCGCAGATCATTGTTTGGACCATCTTCTCCGCAGGCGTTCCAGTCGGTATCAACACGAGATTCTTCAGTCCAGCCTTTGCAGCATACGCCGCCATGGAGGCGGCCATGTTCCCTGTCGAGACGCATCCCACAGCTCTAGCCTTCAACTCGACTGCCTTGGAGACGCCAACACTGCTTCCTCTATCTTTGAAGGAGCCCGTCGGATTCCTTGTTTCATCCTTAAGGTAGAGATGTTCAAGACCGAGCCTCTCTCCGAGTCTTTTGCTTCGGTGTAGAGGTGTTCCCCCTTCCTCCAGAGAGATTCTTGCGCGCCCGTTAACGGGTAGAAGTTCTGAGTAACGCCACATATTCCAAGGCCAGCTCTCAAAGGTTCGCGGGGAGATCTTTCCTTGTAGGTTTTCTAGGTCGTAGTGAAGCTCAAGCGCCTCGTCACAGTTTTTGCAACGGTAAACGAACCCGTCCACCTCGCTTTCTTTTTGGCAGACTGGACATAGCAGACGCGCTTGAGTCACTCTTTCCAGCACCGAATCAACTCCATGTTGTCGGAATTCAGCCGCAAACATGTCACACTCGTTCCGTTTGGTCCTGATGTCCGTTACTCCTTGGGATATCCGACCGGTATTATGTATAAGGGAACTTGATCCTTCGGTAGCCTGAGGACGCCCTGAACTTGTTCATCATGAAACGCTCCTATGACTACGCCACCCAGCCCCATAGCCGTGGCTATCAGGTACACGTTCTGTCCCACGTGACCCGCCTCCATATTCACGTATCGGGTCCCCCTTGAGCCGTAGACCTGCGTCGTCCGCTCATAGACAGCGGCGACAACAATGTTCACAGGTGCCTTTGCAACCCATTGCTGATTGAGTGCGGCGGCTGAGAGTTCAGTTCTGAAATCTCCTTTCGCATTGTATCTGTAGATACCAGCTCTCAAGTCCTTGACGCAGTTCTCTCCAACTACAGCGTAGATCTCTAAAGGATAGGTGCCTCCTGCTGAAGGAGCCGCCCTCAAGCCCCATTTCGGCTCAGTTATTCCCTGCGAAGCCCACAACAGTTGCGACAGCTGAAGACCATCAAGCGGCTTGTCAAGATACTCCCTCTTAGACCTCCTCTTGAAGATCGCTTCCTCAACCGACATGGTTCCAACTGTGACTGGGCTTGGGAGCTTGAGGACTCCGGGTTGTATCTCGACGATTTGATAGGGAGAGTCAGGGCGGCGCGTTGAAGGCAACGGAGGCCCACTGGCGCCCCACCTATAGTGGACGAACGCGTATAGCGCTAACGCCCAAGAGCTTACGATTAGAAGAACAAGAAGCAAAATCTTCCC
>CAYQCQ010000084.1:0-5415 GCA_964416035.1 uncultured Candidatus Bathyarchaeia archaeon | reverse complement strand
CACTGTTGCCGGAATTCCACTGGCAAATGCCTTGTCAGGAATATCCTTAGTTACTACGGCCCCTGTTGCCAAGATTACATTCTCACCAATCGTCACTCCCGGCAGAATCAAGCATCTTGGAGGAACCCAGGAGTTCTTGCGAATCGTAACTGGAGCAAACTTCCGCGGCAGGCCTTCAAGATACGAGACCCACACACCATGAGTAAATATCGAGCAGTCGCTGCCAATCCCGACTCCGTCGTCTATGTATACGGGCTCTGTGGCATTGATGAGTGTTCTTTGCCCAACATAGCAATTCCTTCCTATGGTTAGCGACCCTTCTCCGTCAATTCTCACCTCTGAGCATATGATCGACTCCTCCCCTATGCGAATCTTGCCGCTCATAATGTGAACATCAGACCCGATTATGACTCCGTCTTCTATCTCTATCTCACTGGACATGATGAAAGACCCAAGTTTGATTTTCACAGCAGCACCGATGCGAGCTCGCAGTAGCGTCCTGTATATGCATATCTTCAGAGAGGATGGCAGAAGGGCAGATATTGCTACAACAATCTTTCTAAGAATGTTGCTTCACCCCTACTCATTCGCTAGTTTAGATATTTCTCTGCAGGTCCTAAATGGGATTCCGTGTTCCTGCGCCATGTTGAGAACATACTCAAAAAGCGCCCATTCCCTTCGTCTAGCCAACGTATTCTGATGAAAATTGAACACGAACGTGGCTGTCTCATCATTGAGGTATTGCTCGACGGTTCGCTCAATCAATTTCTTTGCGTTCTTGAGTCTGTATAGGTGGATGAGGTATCCGTCTTCAAAAGTGACGGGAATTTCGAGAAGGCCTCCAGGAAGACGAATTGGAGATGTCCCCCCATACAGTGAGGAATCGTAAACGTAACCATGCTCTCTTCCCAGCCTCAAAATGTCATGCCCAAGTCTGTGATAGTGCGTCCTGAAACCTTCGATCTTGATCCCGTATTCTCTTTCTGTCTCCGCCCTTTGCGTCAAATCTTCCGGTGACACAGCATGAAGAGCAATCTCGCACTTGTTGTCAGCAAGATATGCCACAACATCCTTGGACATCAACCGCCTTTGAAGAGACCATGTGCTCGAAACTCCGTAGCTAGACTCCATCTCCACCACCTTTCGAAAAGTGTTGTCAGGATTTGCGCCAGTCATCCTTCGAATAGCAAGCCATAGAAGATCAGGATCCTGCCGAAATTGCGCCAACGACAGCAACTCGATAGCACTCGTCGTAAGTCTATCGACATCGTGTGTCATTGAGAACAACATTCTTATACCATCTCACAGATGACTTAGCATTCGGTCATTACTATAGGGTAGGATATCTTCTAATGTGTCTATTGCCTCAAATAGGTTCGCGTGAAACTCATGGATTCAAAGGCATCCATCGTCGTCGTCGGACACCTCTCCGTTCATTTCGACTCGCTGATAAAATCGATCAGGCCGCATTTTTCACCGTCCGTCGTCAGATGGCGACCGATGCATCGCTCAGTTATAAGATCGCTCATCATGGTTCCTTGCTTGATGTTTCGAGTACTGCGCACCATAATTCAGCGAGCAGCCAAGGTCGTGCTAGCTCAGTATGCCTTTCCGGACGGATTCACATCGGTACTAGCCTCGTCTCTATTAAGGCGGCATTGCTTCATTCAAGTTGTCGGAAGCGACATCCGGCAGTTGTCCAGAGGACTAAGATCATCTGTCACCGCATGGTCGCTTCGCAACGCGACCGGAGTCATCTGTGTGAGCAAGGATCTTGAGCAGAGATCAAGAAAGCTCGGAGCGAAACAAACACGCGTAATCCCTACCCCAGTCGATGTTTCAGCTTTTTTCCGAAGAAACAAGCTTGACCGACAACAACGATTAGTAACAGTGGCGAACCTCATTCCGTTGAAAGGAATAGACATTCTTATCAGAGCACTCTGTAGCAGGCCAACAATAAGACTGATTGTGATAGGTGACGGCCCGGAAAGAGAAAAGCTTGAGAAACTGTCTAGAGAACTCAAGCTTGAAGAATACGTGACATTCACGGGCTTCATTTCCCAGGAGAAAGTTGCAGAGTATCTTCAATCTTCGACCATATTTGTTCTTCCTTCTCTTAGTGAAGGGGTCCCGCGGTCAATCTTAGAGGCCATGGCTTGTGGAATGTTTGTAATCGCGACGAGGGTGGGCGGGATCCCAGATGTGATTACAGACGGAAAGAATGGTTTGTTGGTCCAGCCTAACGATGTGAACGCTCTTTCGAAGGCGATCCGATTAGCCTTAGAGGATCCACGGAAACTTGGTGCCGTTGGCGAGACAAATAGAATAGCAGCTCAAAGGTACGATGTCGGGGTGATTGGCCGAGAGATCTCGGATTTCATTCACAGCATGATAGACTTGAAGGAGGGAGACGAAGGGGGCAGCTGAGGCTCTGTATAAGTTCGTTGAGACGAAAGCTAGGATAGGACTCAAGAACTACAACTCATACAGACTCACCCTAGTTGATGTCATCAGCAATTTCTTCAAACAAACAATGACGATGCTAGGGGAACTAAGCCAACATGGCTAGTATCGAATTTCTCTATTAGAAACCTGTTTGTCGCCTCACACAAATCTCTCCTAGCGAAATCTGAAATCTCTAAGAACAACCTGGGAGAGCGATGTAAGAAGGACAACAACCTTTTCGAATGAGCTTATCCTTTCCAACTCCTATTTATGTACCACAAGAATCGAATTATCGGCCCTACGGGAGATGAAGCGGTGGGCCTTACAGATGATACGACAGGAAGGAAAGTTCTCGTGACAGGAGGCGCAGGTTTCATTGGTAGTCATGTCGTGGACAGACTGATACACGAAAACTTCTCAGTCACGGAGAGAGTAAGGAAAGATCAGATGAAAGTTGCTGGCTCCGTCCTTGATGTCATAGGCTTGACGCCCATGGTTAAGTTGAACCGGATCAGTACCGGCCTTGATCGAGAAATCTTGGTAAAGCTGGAGTTTCTTAACCCAAGCGGAAGCTTGAAGGATCGAATAGCACGCTATATCGTTGAGGCAGCTGAGCGGTCAGGGCAGTTGACGAAGGAATCAGTCATAGTTGAGGCGACCACGGGAAACACTGGAATAGCCTTCTCGATGGTTGCAGCCGCGAAAGGATACAGAATGATCGCCGTCATGCCCGAAGGAATGAGCGAGGAAAGAAAGAAAACAATTCGGGCATACGGGGCTGAGTTGATTTTCACGCCCGGTGGTGAGAGCGACGTTGACCTTTGCCTGAAGAAGGTGGACGAGTTGAGAAAGACGATTCCGAAGGTTTGGGTTCCAGGGCAATTCACTAACTTAGACAACGTTCGTGCACATGAAGAAACGACTGCCAAAGAGATTCTTGATCAGACTGAAGGCAGACTTGAGATGTTTGTGGCTGGAGTCGGCACGGGTGGAACACTGACTGGTGTCGCGAGGCTGCTCAAGAGGAACGTCCCGAGTGTCAAGATTGTGGCGGTTGAGCCTGCTGAATGCCCTGTCCTCTCGGGAGGAAGAAAAGGAAGCCATAGGATTGAAGGCATAGGCGACGGCTTCATTCCTGAGATTCTTGATATGAGGTTGGTGGACAAAGTCGTCCGCGTATCAGACGAAGATGCGATAGAGATGGCGAGAAG
Organism: uncultured Candidatus Bathyarchaeia archaeon; assembly: GCA_964416035.1. Lineage (GTDB taxonomy): Archaea > Thermoproteota > Bathyarchaeia > 40CM-2-53-6 > JALHTG01 > JALHTG01. The sequence goes on along the minus strand of CAYQCQ010000084.1, from coordinate 1,759 downwards.
GCTGGCCCGAGAGGAGGGAATATTCGCAGGAATCTCTTCCGGAGCAAACGTGAGAGCTGCACTGGACCTAGCGAAAACCCTCCCCGAAGATAGTCGAATAGTCACGTTGATTCCAGATACTGGATTGAGGTATTTGAGTACTGATCTCTGCAGATCCGATTGTTGACAACACCCAAGTGCCTGCCTGTCAACCTTGTTATGGCGACTCAGCTTTTGATAAGCCATAATGCTCCTTGCGGCTCTGTTCGGTTGATGGCTGTTCGATGAGCCTGTTCGCCATCGGCGGACAGTCTAATCCTAATCTCAGAACTTAACTCAGATTTTCAGAGGGGCCTACCCACTGGAGGCAACTCAACTCCGAGAAGCCGCGCAATGATCGTTAAAAAGAACGAAAGAAGAAACACAATGCGCGCTACGTCTTCCGTCGAGCGTCTCACAGGTTTGTCACCGAGTCCGCCAGCAATGACCACTCATGGACTCTGTTCGGTTTGCAGGGCTCGTCGGGCCTTCTTCTGCTTAGTCTCCTTCGACTCTCGAAGGATTGCTTGAATCTCTTCTTTGCTATGATACCCATCTCCGAACACAAATGGAATAACGAGGCCTCCTGTAGTCCGTCCATGCATGTACATTGACATCTGTGTATAGGGCGACCTAACAAAGCCGAGTGTTGCGCGGGACACTGGGTCGTCCCTAAGCGTCGAGAGATCGGGATTTACGAAACGGTTCAAAGCCCTCTTTAGCAGCGTGAAGGCTTTACGGAGCATACCCGTCAAAATAAGCCACCCATCCAACCTCTTTCTACGCAGCAAATAAGGATACCGTCCAAGAAGCTGACCCAAGCTTCAAGCTCAAACAGACCAGCGAAGAAAGCGCGCCAAAGCCGCCGAAACCGAACAGAAACCCAAACCAGCCGACTAGCGAACCGAGCCCTCCTTGCAGAGAGATAAATAGGGCACTGACGCTGAATTCGACGTAGCATGGTGATTTGGTTGCGAATACTGGTGTTAGGAGCCGGAATGCAAGGATCTGCAGCCATCAGAGACATGGCCGAAAGCAATCAGGTGAGTGAGATCGTTGCTGCTGACCTAGATATTCGGAGAATCCAGACGATTATCACCAATTTGGAGACTTCAAAGTCAAGGCTGAGCAAGTCGACGCAACAAACCATGAAAACTTAGTCAGGGTCATGAAGAAGGGATTCGATGTAGTTGCATGTCTGCTTCCCGCAAAGCTCAACTTCCCGGTTGCAAAGGCAGCCGTGGAAGCCAAAATTAGCATGGTCGATGTGTCTTACCCGGAAGCCATTATCGAACTCGACGGAGAGGCAAGAAGAGCTGGAGTCGCCATTCTTCCGGGCTGCGGCCTTGACCCGGGCATAGACCTCGTCCTCTACGGGTACGGCTGCTCAAGATTAGACAAGGTTTTTGAGATCCACTCTTACTGCGGTGGAATCCCGCAAAAGGAATTCGCCGACGGCCCCTTGAAGTACAAGATCTCGTGGACTTGGGAGGGCGTCCTCGATTCCTACACAAGGAATGCAAGAATCCTGAAGGACAGCCGAGCCGTCGAGGTCTGGAACATTTTTGATGAGTATGTAAAGACGATGCGATTCCCGGAACCGGTCGGTGAAGCCGAATGCTTTCTGCACGGCGACGCAACTGTGTACAAGGAGACACTTGGACTCAAGTATGTAAAGGAAATGACGAGATGGACTGTTCGCTGGCCGGGCCACTGCGAACTGTGGAGTAAGCTCTTGAGA
>CAYQCQ010000083.1:0-5456 GCA_964416035.1 uncultured Candidatus Bathyarchaeia archaeon | reverse complement strand
TGCTTCTTGAGTCGAGACGGGAATCCTGTACTGAACTCGCAGCTATACATAGAGCGCTTGTGGCAGCTTCTAACACAGCAACTGCTCCCAGTATCGCACGTATTCCTTTCTTTTTACCTCTGGCTTGAACATCTTGATTATCCTGCGAGCATTTGCTGCATCGTCCCATAGAAGATCTATGATGGTCATTGCCATCAGTTCAGCGGGGATTATGTAGCCCATCTCCTTATCTGCGATCTTGTAGTCGCTGCCGTGCCCTGTTCCGGTCGCCCCGGATATTGAAGGCTCAATCGCTGGCATGATGACTGAGACATCACCGGTATCTGTCGAGCCTGTCTTGTGTTCATCTTGTTTGATTGCCGTCTTTCCCAAGAGTCTTTTCGCGTTCTCTCCGAAGATCTTACTCATCTCTAGATCATTCTTCATAGGCAGATAGCCCGGGATCTCTTCGATCTCAACCTTCGCCCCTACTATTGAGGCGCCTCCTCTCAAGGCTCGGTTTACTTTCTTGCTTGCCTTGAGAATTGCCTCAGTCGTCTTTCCTCTGACATAGGTCTCAATTCTGACGTCCGCTGGAACTATGTTGACGAGGTCTCCGCCCCTCGTTATGATCGGATGGATCCTGATGTGGTCGTTGTCTTTGAACGTCTCACGAAGTGTATGGACGCCCATGATTCCCAAGAGGGCTGCGTTCAAAGCATTGATTCCCTTATCTGGGGCCCCTCCGGCGTGAGCCTCCTTGCCTTTGTATCGAATTGCTTTCCCCACGAACCCGTTGTTCGTCCCTGCGACCCAAACCTTCCTCTTTGACTTGCCACTTCTCGTGTGGTGTTTAACCGTCATGTCAACAGAATCCATCTTACCGAGCCTGATGAACTCCTGCTTTCCTCCAAGAAACTTGATCTTCTGGTCGTCCCTCAGCCTCAAACGGTACTCTATCTCAACATACTCCTCCGCGGGCACCGCCATGAAGGCTACGGCTCCGGGAAGTTCGTTCATGATCTTTGCGTCAACAAAACCCATTGCCACACCAAGCATTGCGGCGATTTGCGCGTTATGCCCGCAGGCATGCACTGCGCCTGTGGTCTTATCCGCGTAGGGATGGCTGTAGCATAGAACAGAGTCGAGCTCTCCCATGACACTGATCGTGGGCCCCTTCGCGTTTCCTTCGAGGTTTGCAATGACACCAGTGATGGCTACGTCTGACTCATATGGTAGACCTAGGCCCTTGAAAGTGCGCTGGACAAGTCTGGCTGTCTCAAATTCTTTGAAGCCCAACTCTGGATGCTTAAAGATCTGGTTACCGATCTGAGAGATCCCTTTGGCTCTATTTCTTATCGCTTTGCGAACCTTTCTCTTCAATTCTTCAGCCGACAAGATTAATCCCGGGCCTTCCTATCTCGGCGGAGAATTAAGAAGCCTTTCGAAAGTTTGTTGCAGGATTTGTTTTCCGGGAAGGAGAGTTAATGTGACGAACTGACTAGTCCAATCGCTGAGTAGCATCTCTCTTTTCTGAAAGCACCTGTCTAGCTCGGAGCGTTCTTCTATTTACCGTACCTATCGTTCTTCCAGATGTCGGCTGTGTCGCTGTATCCTCGCTGCTCCCAGTACCCAAGCTTCTTCGTCTTCATGAAGGTCATCTTCTCAAGCCACATGGCGCTTTTGTATGCATACTTCTTCGGTGCCACGAGTCTCAGCGGTGCGCCAAGCGACTCCTCGAGATATTTTCCGTCATGCTTGTAGGCCAGGATCACGTTGCCCTCAAGAAGATCCGCAAGCTCTAGCGATGTCGTGTAGCCGTCCACGCAGGTGAAGAACACATGTTTGGCGTCGGGCTTGGGTTTCACGATCGCTGTCAAGGAACTGAACCTGACTCCGAACCATTTGCGGCCTGCAACACTCCAGCCCTCAACGCAGTGAAAGTCGCTCACTGATTCGTGCGCGGGCAGCTCTAAGAGGTCTCTCCAGTTTAGGACGACCGGGTTCTCGACCTCTCCGTCCACAGTGAGCCTCCAAGATTCTGGGTTGAACTTAGGATTCTCTGGAGCTATTCCGGGATGATCGACGCTCCAGCGCAGGATGTGATCAATCCATTTCTGACCGGGCGGAAGCCTAGTACGGTCACTATCTGATGCCTTCATCTGGGTCGAATTAGAGTTCCATAATCCGCAGTTTAGACTTTCCTATATGCGATGAGGCTTCGCATATCCTAGCACATTCTCGTACTTCTCACCACATGGCATCTGTTTGACCTTCACGATCGCAGTTCGCCTTCTTTATCAGACCCCTATTGATGAGGCGTTCGCGTTCCCAAGTGGCAAAGTCGGTAGGAGGTCTGATGATCTCGTCATCTAGTTTGCCTGAAGCCGTCGCGCCAAAATTGAATCTGAAGACAATGCCTGTGGGGGCAAGGAAAAAGCTAATGTGCGAATATTATCCGCGATCTGTTTGGTGCTTTCCGCCATGAGATTCTGGACGGTGAGGGATCGGAGTTGATGACTTCGGCAACAGTGCTACGTCAACAAACAGGATCGCTTCGTAGTTAGAAAGGGTACAGGTAGGTTTCACTATTAGTGAAAGTATATATAGCAAGGTGAAACCATTCACTTCAAGTGAAACTATAGAAAGAGCAGTGAAAGCCGTTGACAAAGAGAACGAAAGATATCTTTCAGCCAAGATCCAGCCGGGTAATCAGAGTTCTCCTAGCACATCCAGGAAGACGCTGGCGAATCCTTGCCCTGGCCAAAGAGGCCGAGGCATCTCTGGGTTGGACCCACGCCGTGATAACCACATTGCAGGCGCAAGGCTATATTGTGAGAGACGAAAGCTATCGAGTCAACCTCGTGGATCCAGCAAGACTGCTGAAGCGATGGGCGGCTTCTCATGATTTCTTGACCGAAAACACATTTGAGGAGTTCCAAACATTCGAACGAGACTTGGATAGTCTTCTGAAACAGGTGAGGGGTCTAAGCGTTTCATACGCACTCACTGGCCTTGTTGGGGCTTGGCTTCTGGCCCCTCATGTGCGTCCCACAACACTTGACATGTATGTTCTCAACAAGGAGCTGACGAAGGAGGTTGCGAAGGTGTTGGATCTTCGTCTGGTCGAGAAGGGGGGCAATGTGCGCTTGTTTTCTCCCTATGACGCGGGAGTGTTCTATGGTTCGAGGGCCGTGGATGGAATCAAGATAGTTTCCAATGTTCAACTATATGTGGATCTTGTTAACTATCCTGCCCGTGGAGAAGAGGCCTCAGCAGCGTTGCTTCGATTGATTGAAGCTGAATGGGGCGAGGCTTTAGGTTCGTGACCGCTTTGTATGATCGAATAGTGACGGAGATTTCGAAAGGGGCCCTAGTTCAGCTAGCCTTGGCTCTCGAAGTGTATCGGGACGACATGGTTCTGGTTGGGGGTTGGGCTCCATACTTCTTGACCCTTGGATATTTCGAGCACTGTGGTTCGATTGACATAGACATAGTTCTGAGGCCCACCATAATAGTGAGATACGATAGAATCCGTAAAATCATTGTGGATGAGCTTGGATACGCGCCAGCAGACAGAGAATTCAGGTTTGAGAAGCAACTTAAGGATCCAAAAGGGGCTTTGTTTCGCCTCGGGTTGGATTTCTTAACTGAACCGGAATCCGCTCAGAAGGCTGGCTTGGTAAAGGTTCAGAACGGCTTAGATGCTGCTTTGATTCCTGGATGCAGCATAGTGTTCAACTTCAACTACGAGCAGCAGGTGCGAGGAACAATCCCTGATGATGGTCAAGGAAGCGAACTGATGCACGTGGCCGACATTGCGGGTTGCTTGACCATGAAGGGGCTAGCTATCGGGAGACGGATGAAGCTGGAGAAAGATAGCTACGACATCTACGCTGTAGCGGGATTTCACAAGGGTTCGCCTATGAATGCCGCAAAAGAGTTCAACCGCCTCATCTCAATCAAGGCGGGCGGTCGATTACCGGAGACGACTGCCCGTGCGATTGACAGGATCCATCGAGGGTTCGAAAGCCGAAGCTCTTACGCATCTCAAGCAGCATCAAGATTCATAGGATCTGATGTTTCGACAGAGGCTGCCGAACGAGTCAAAGCATTTCACGACGGGATTCAGCGGCATAAAAGCTGAAGGCCACGGATACTCGACCTCCCGGCCATTCCAGATACTCGCCTAGGGCATCTGCGATTCTTGGGTCAGGTCGTCGAAGAACAGCCTCATCCAAGCCGACATTTTCTCTTTTCGACTCAGGAGGCCTTCACTATGCCAGCACTCTGAAGACGAGAAGCTATCTGGAGATGGAGTCCAGACAGCTACTCATATTGCAGACAGATCATTGTATTCGGTGTAGGCACAAAAGGCCGTGACCCTAGCAGGCTACGAGGCCTCCAGAGGAGGCAGCGTCTGCGAACATCCCCCACGGATCACGGCGCCTGCCTTGTGAAACTCACTTCGTTACGTCAATTTGATCGGAAGAGGCAGGATTCACTTAAGTTACTAGTTGCACATGGGCGGCCACTGAACCCTTTTGCTTCCCTGAGAGACCTGTGACCTCAAGTGTAACGCATAAGATGTTCAAGAATCTCTGCGGCCGCTTACCAGCTCTTTGATCGGATCTGAGTGTAGCCTTGTTGGCTTCTGCCTAGGGCTATGTAATGGTCAACGAGGTTTGAGATGTCTTCATGGGCTATGATGAAGATCTGGGAGAACGTCTTCTTCATCGCCTGCAGAACCTCAAAGATTCCCTGTTTCCTCTGGTCATCGCTACTTGAGATACACTCGTCCATAAGCAGCGAGTATCTGTCCGCCATAACGCGCGAGTCAAGAATACTCTGAGTGAAAGCTAACCTCAACGCGATCAGGAATTGGTCTTGGGTCCCCCCGCTGAAGACCTCCCTCTCCTTGTAGCCACCCGCCTCACCGGAGTAGACCTTGAACTTTAGATCTTCAGTGATCTCGAACTGGGAGTATCTTCCGTCCGTTAGAGTAGGAAGAATCTGGTTTATTATGAAACTGGCATGAGGGGTAACTTTGGCTCTCAGATCCCTACTGGTCTCTCCAAGCTCACCAACAACAAGCTCAAGCACTTTCTTCTTGCTGTCGAGAACTCCATACTCGGCCTCCAAGATTGGACGACGATCGAAGTCCCCTACCAAGCGTTGAAGATCAGCCTCAAGTAGGCTGACCTTTCCGAGTCTTCCACGCAGCTCCCCGTCGAGACCTCCGTATTCGCTCCGTAACGTCTCGACTTTCTGTTTGGCTTTCTCATGCTGATCCTTGTCATATTGAAGACTGTCTGCGGACGATGACCTCTTCTCTTCGAGCCTTTCAATTTCCATGGTCTTCTCTGTGAGTTGACGATCCAGCTCTTCCAGCTTGGCGGCGGGATTCGATTCCTCAAGCTCTCTCAGCCGATGATGAACATTCTCCCTGAGCGCATCAACCGCTTGTATCGAAGCTT
>CAYQCQ010000082.1:0-5479 GCA_964416035.1 uncultured Candidatus Bathyarchaeia archaeon | reverse complement strand
TGTGGTATGCCAGTCTCAGGTCCATTCTTTCTGATGACTGTGCCTGGTTCTACCGCTTCTTCCCTGATGTATGATGGGGATCCCTTGCATTGGAATGTTATGAGGAGACTTCCACTGGGCCTCAAGATCCGGTGAATATGCCTCAACGCTTTTCTCATGTCGGCAACATAGGAATGATACACGACATGGTAGGCTATGACAGCGTCAAAAGATTTGTCCGGTTCGCTTATCTCGGTCATTGACTCGTGCTTAACCCTGTGAGGATACTTGATCTCTTCTAGATGTCTGTTCACTTCGTTGACAGCGTCCAGCGAGTAGTCAGAGCCATGCACGTCAAATCCCATATCTATTAGGAGAAACAGGTTTCTTCCGATTCCACATCCAAGATCACAGACTTTTCTCTGTCCACGACGATTTAGATGAAATGCGAATTCAAAAACATCCTTTGATGGAGTCAACCAATACTCTCTTTCTTTAAGAGCAATACTCGTCCAGTCCCACGGCCTCAGTACTCGTGTATCTTCTCTCTGTTTTCTCATCGGTTGCTCTTCTCTGCGCTTCTGTGACTCCAATCTTCCATCCCACCACCTCTCGACTCCTTAACCGTTATTTCAGAATTGCCCGAAATACGCTCACTCTACGGACAGCAGAAGAAACGCTTCGCACATTCGAGCAAGGTTCGTGCAGTCGTTGCTAAAGCCATCGCTGGGCTGATTCTCACCGAGGCTTGAGCCCTGCTATCACGATCCAATCTGGGATTTCTAATCCCTCTCGTTTGAGCTGTTCTTCATGAAGCTTCCAAAAGGTTTCCTTGACACCCCAACTTCTGAGAAGCTCTTGTGCAGCGCTCGCTTTGATTCTCAGATTACTTCTGATCTCAAGTGTTCTGACTCTTCTGAATCCAATTCGCCTTAGCTGGTCAGCAACGGATTTCGGTTTCGGAGAGAACCATTCTTTCGGAGGAAACTTGGTCCATCTAGGACCGGAATCCGCCTCGATCGACAATCTTTGACGGAAGTTCCTTGCCTGTGGTGAGAGGAATCCATGAATTGTGATTCCTTTTGGCCTTAGGACACGGTAGCATTCTGAGAGAAAGCTACGCATTTCCGCGGAATCGATTTCACACAGAAACTCGTTCGAAATCAATGCATCGTATCTATTGCTCTGTTGTCCGGATAGCCAGCTTGCATAGTCAGAAACGATCACGCTGACTTTGCGCAGCTTCTCCCGCGTCAACATCGATTTGAGGAGCATGTAGTTCTTGGAGTATGGGCCGGTGAACCTATCTACGATTGTGATACAATGACTGGCAACAAGTTTTGAAAGGGGGATCGTCAATTGTCCCCTTCCGCAACCTATCTCAACTAGATCCCCAAGGTTGGAACGAAGAAGGCAAGCGAATCGTTTTGCGAGTCTTTGATATTGCTCAAGCCACGCACTTTCAAGGCATTCAGGGTGCGAAATGATCCCTGCACGCCTGAAACTGGATCTGTTTTCCATATGACGGGTAAGGGGCATGGCAGAAGTCTCCTCTTGCTTCAACTCAATCTGATCTTGGGATCCAGGACCAGAGTCTGAAGCGCAGAGGCCTGAAGGACAAGGCTGTCAGCACTTTTTCCTCGACCGGGTCATCAAGTATAAGGTTTTGAGCATCCGCTGTGATTGTCATGACTCTCAAAAACGATGTTGCCACACAGCTTTTCCTATGGCATTCCTACGGCCTTTCTCAGTTCATCCAATGCTGTTGCATCTTCGATTGTTGAGTAGTCTCCCAGAGGTTTGTTGGTTATTATTGCCTTTATGAGCCGGCGCATAATCTTGCCGCTTCTGGTCTTAGGAAGCTTACTAGTAAAGAACATGTCGCTGACGACCACTATTGGACCTAGAGTCTTTCTGACCAATTCCCTTAGAGTCTGCTTCAGAGTATCATCGGGCGTATGTTCGCCCTTCAGGACGATGAAGGCAGAGGCAACCTCGCCTCTCAATGGATCGGGGCGGCCGACAACGGCAGCTTCGGCGACAGCTGGATGCTGGAGCAGGGCACTTTCTATTTCAATTGTGCCGATTCTGTGGGCTGAGATCTTGATAACCTCGTCGACTCTGCCTAGGAACCAGAAGTAGCCATCCTTGTCTTTCATGGCTGCGTCGCCGCTATAGTAGACGCCCGGAATCCGGTTCCAGTAGTCTTGCACATAGCGCTCATGATCCCGCCACAGGGTTGGCGTCAGACCTGGAAACGGGCTCCTGCACACAAACGTTCCCTCAACCCCGATCGGAAGAGATTTCCCCTCCTCGTCAACTATGTCAGCATCGATCCCCGGGAGAGGTATTGTCGCAGACCCCGGCTTTATCGGCAGCAAAGCGATTCCGTATGGATTGCCCACCATCGGACCACTGCTTTCAGTCTGCCACATGTGGTCAATCACCGGAATTCTGTTCTCGAAGACTTTCTTTTGGAGCCATTCCCAGGCAGGAGGATTGAGAACTTCTCCTGCGCAAACTACAAGTCTCAAAGAGTTCAGATCATGCCTCTTAGGCCATGTCTCACCGTACTTCATCAGTGCCCGTACTCCTGTCGGAGAGATCCAAGCCTGAGTGACGCGATTCCTCTCCATTATCTGCCACCATATCTCGGGAGACGGGTAATCCGGCACACCTTCATACATTATTGTTGAGCAACCGAACAGCAATGGAGCGTAGACGACGTAGCTGTGGCCCACTATCCAGCCTACGTCTGAAGTCGACCACCAAACGTCCGTTTCACGCATGTCATAGACCCATTTACCCATGGCATAGATGTACACTTGGTAACTGCCGTGAGGTTGAACCGTACCTTTGGGCTTGGCCATGGTTCCCGAAGTGTACAATATGAAGGCTGGATCTTCTGCATTCATCCTTTCGACTTCAGCGCCTACTCCTTTCCCTTTCTCAATCGCCTCTTCCCACAAAATGTCTCTGCCGGGAATGAGAGGAGGATTCTCTTCCTTTCTTCTTAGAACGATGACTCTTTCTACGCCTTCTCCACTCGTTTCAAGAGCTTTGTCTAGGACTTCTTTGAGGTTAACCTCCTCGCCACGTCTATAGCCAACATCCGCAGTGACAACAAGCGTCGACTCTGCATCCGCTATCCTTTCGGCCAAGGCTCCGTACCCGAATCCTCCAAAAACAACTGAGTGAATTGCCCCGATTCGCGTAGTAGACAACATTGCAATCGCAGCTTCAGGGATTGTCGGCATGTAGATTGTTACTCGGTCGCCTTTCTTGACCCCTAGAGCTCTTAAGGCGGATGAGAACTGCTTGACTTCGTGTAGAAGCTGATTGTAGGTTAGGACTCGAGTAGGTAAGCCTTCACCTGTTTCCCATATTATCGCTGCGTGGGTGCCTCTTCCTTTTGTGATCGGATATTCTAGGCAGTTGTATGATATGTTTGTTATTCCGCCCTTGAACCACGAGAATTTCTGATAGTTTCCTTCAAAGATACTGTCCCAACGCTTGAACCAGTGAAGCTCGTCGGCTATCTCTCCCCAGAAACTCTCGGGGTCATTCAGAGCTCTATTGAGCATCCATTTCAATTGAGGAGGAAATTCCATATCGTATGTTCCCGATGCCGCTTCTTTGGTAGTCGACACGTTCGGTACCTCGAATCAATGTCGACGACTCTGCCCTCAGCCTCCTGTTATCTCTTTCGTTCTGCCATTTTGCGTCTTCATCCTCTGCCTGTTGACTTCGAGAAGACCTGGGATTCAGCACGCTCTTTCAGCTCAATAACAGCTTAGGATCAACTCAAACAATACCGGAACAATTCTATGGACTAGGCTCATATTGACTGATTGTCAACACGAAAAATAGGCTTGAGCAGAAGAGGGAGGAGGAATGCTCAGGTTCCAGATCTCCTCTGCTCACCAGCACCATAGGATCTTCTGGCTGTGTTTGCCGGCACAGGATGCCCTATAGCAAATCGTTGCCTGTCTTCCCGATCTTGACTGCTACTTCGGCTTCCTTTATGCATTGAGAGAGGGTGAGGGTGTTTAGGTTGCTCGGGCTGAGGCCAATGCTTGAACATATGGATTCAATGATAAGTTTCTCTATAGTTGCCGCGCCGGAGCCGAACATGTCTTGCAAGGCCTCAACGAACCGATCAGGCTTCTTGAGGATCTCGTGTCTCTTCAGTGAATATTTCTTGTCCATGTGATAGAATATGACCTGTGCGATACTTTCGCCTAGAACAGAGAGCCCTCGTTCCACAGCAACCGTCAATACGTTCAAGGTATCATCTGTCTCAAAGTCAGAGCGGTCGATACTGCGGGTGCGCAGCTTTCTGGCATTGAAGGAGGTTGACGGGAGAGGACTCCTACCAGACATTTCGTTTCCGCCCATCCTTTCCCAGTGGGTGACCGCAATTTGAATACTTGTTTGCCTTCGAAAAACAGACGTAGCCGAATCTGCGGCTGCCCCCACGCCGCCTACCGTGTGACGGAGAATCTCACCTGCGTGACCCATATTCAGACGAGAATAAGCATTGAGCATCTTGCCTCTGAGAGAGTTCTCCTTGTTAAGGCAGGTCTTGCTATAGCGACGGTCCGACGCCTAACATCCGTACTCAAGAAATAGACGGACGCTAGTCGCAACATTGGTGCCGTCACCTACACAGGCAGGTATTATATCCCTAACAGTTGAGGCGCAGGCACCGGCCGCGAAAACTCCCCTGATGTTGGTTCTTCCAAACTCATCCACCACAACACAACCCAACCTATGAGTTCTGATCCCCGCTTCCCGCATGACCGAAACAAAAGGCTTGACACCTCCAACTACAAAAACAATGTTTGTCTTCAATTCCTTCTTTGTTGAGTTTCCTAAAGGACGTAGGACAAGCCTCTTGAAGGGCGGCTTACCTCTGATCTCTATTCCCACATAATCCTCTATCAGACGTACGCCTTCCCTCACCAACCTTCTTCTAGTCTGCTCGCTGACCCCAAAGGCGTTTGCATGATTAACCAAACGCACTCTTTTAGCAATCTTAGCTAGATGCAGAGCTTCATTCACAGCCTCTTGGCATCCGCCTACGACTACGACATCTCGTCCTCTGAAGAAGGGGGAGCCGCACTCTGCACAGTAGGCAACGCCGCCGCCAATCCATGTCTCCCACTTCATTCCAAGCCCCCTCATGCCATCTCCCGTAGCCAATATCAAAGCCCTACTGGAATATGTCCCTAGCTTGGTTCTCGCAGTCTTCTTGTCTCCGTCCAGAGAAAGATTCACAACCTCCTCCGAAGTATGGATCTCAACGCCAGCCTTCTCGGCTTGAAGAGTCATCCTCTCCATAAGCCTCCGTCCAGAAATCCTATTAGACCCAGGGTAGTTCTCCAAGCCGCGAGCCCTTGTGGCCATTCCACCCGCCTTCTTACTGGCATCGATGAGTAGGGTGCGCAAATCGAAAAGCGCAGAATGAAGCCCTGCGGCTAAGCCTGCTGGTCCTGCT
>CAYQCQ010000081.1:0-5480 GCA_964416035.1 uncultured Candidatus Bathyarchaeia archaeon | reverse complement strand
GGCCTACCCCGATTTCGACGAAGACTCTCAACCGTCACTGTTCTCAAGGAAACCGGCATACCTAGTCTGGATCTTGCTCTTTAACCTTAGACCCACGCCCCCGTTGATACAATCAATTCACAGCGAGTGCCTAGGCCAATGATTTCCCGCGCTTGCACAAGATATTCTTACCATTCATCGGGGCGCGTCTAGGAGTATCCACCATCAGCTTCGCAATCTAGATGGATACCTCTTTTAGTTAGACTTGCCTACTCATCTAGAAGGGATCTGGGATGGTAGAAATTCTCGCCAGAGATGTGATGATCAAAGAGATTCGTACGGTTTCGGCGGATAGAAAGGTTGCCTTCGCCCGCCTTATGATGCTTAGACATAACATCGGGGCACTTCCCGTTGCAGATGACAAGCATGTTCTGGTTGGAATAATTACGCAAAGGGACATAGACCTTGCAGGTTCAGACATCTCAGATCTTCTAGTGTCTGACCTAATGACACGATCCCTAGTCAAGGCGAACGAAACGACTCCGCTGCGTTGGATAGTGGAGCAGATGATCAAGACAGGGATTCAGAGAATTCCGGTGGTAGACGAGAGCTCAAGATTGCTTGGACTCGTCACTCAGACCTCTGTCATCAAGGCTGCTTTGATGTACAATCTCCTCAAGTGAATGACTTGAGGGCGAAGCCGGATGACGTCTGGGCTAGGGCAGAGTACGTCGCCTATTTGCCCTCATCCGGGACCAACAGATCCGCAGGAACTTGAAACATTTCTAGACGCATTCTTTACGAGCCAGATGAAGGAACTACACATCCCCGGCGCGGTTTTCATTCTTGTCAAAGACGGGGAAGTCTTCTTCGCCAAGGGCTACGGCCACGCCAATCTTGAGAAGAGGACGCCTGTCATTCCGGACAAGACGATCTTTCGCGTCGGCTCCGTCTCTAAACTATTCACCGCCACTGCGGTCATGCAACTGTACGAACGGAAACAACTCAAGCTAGAAGACTATGTCAACAAGTATCTGAGACTCTTCCAGCTGGAGCAAAATTACCCTCAACCAGTCACCTTTGCCAACCTACTGACCCCCACAGCTGGCTTTGACGAACACTTCATCGGACAACACGCCGGAAAAATCTCTGAAGTAATACCCCTCGAGCAATACTTGGCAACCAGAATGCCGCCACGCACTATGCCACCGGGACAAGTAATAAGCTACAACGATCATGGAATGTCCCTAGCAGGATATCTGGTGGAGGAAATATCTGGGGTCCCATTTGCCCAGTACATCGACGAGAACATCTTCCAACCGCTTGGCATGAGTCGAAGTAGCTTTCAGCAACCACCGCCGCCACCTCTATTACTTGACATAGCTGTTGGCTACAGATACAAGGCTGGCACCCACCGGCCCTACCAGTACGACTATCTCAACACTACACCGATCGCTGGCGCAATCAGCACTGCCACTGACATAGCACGTTTCATGATTGCCCACCTCCAGCTCGGCCGCTACCGCAACAGCCGCATCTTGGATGAGGCAACGGCTCGGGAAATGCACAGGCAACACTTCACTCATCATCCTCGCCTGCGCGGCCGAGCCTACGGATTCTCTGAATGGTTTGAGAACGGTCAGCGGGCAATCTTCCATGACTGAGGAATGCCCGGGTTTAACTGCAGACTGTTCCTACTCCCCGACCAGAACCTAGGGTTCTTCGTAGCCTGCAATAGCGACACGGTTCAACTCGCTAGGAGACTGACCAGTCGGCTCCTCGACCACTACTATCCCGTCCAAGAGAGAACCGGCTCTCCCCAACCACCAGCTGATTTCCCAAGCATAGCCAAACATTTCACCGGATACTATCGCTACACAGTATGCTCGCGACACACCATCGAAAAAATATCCACACTTTTGAGTCAAGTTCGCGTCAAATACGACGATAGGTCTTTGAGAGTAGGCTTCGGTCGATACGTGGAAGTCGAACCGCTGTTGTTTCAGCGAGTTGACGACGAAGATTATGTTGCGTTCAGAGAAGATGAGCCTGGCCGCGTCACGTACATGTTCATTGGAACCGGTGCCTATGAGAAGCTGCCTTGGTATGAAACAAAGTCCTTTCAACTGAGCCTGCTCGGATTCTTTGTGCTCATCTTCTTGTCCACATGTATTGGTGCTTTTCTCCCTAGAACGCACCTTCAATCCCTCTACTTGTCGGAAATATCCAGACTACTGGCTGGCTTGATAGGTGCTCTGAACTTAGCTTTTTTAGCAGGACTGGCCTTAGTGCTCTCTCTGGTCGGCCAGTGGGAGTTCACCTATGGTAAGCTCCCCGTGTTAACTGCCTTGCCGGCTATCCCCATTGTGACGACTGTCCTGACCATAGGACTACCCGCACTTACCGTGTTCACATGGTTAGAGGGATATTGGTCGCCGATAGGTCGACTGCACTACTCGTTGACCACGGTGGCGGCTCTAGCCTTCATACCATTCCTGCGGTACTGGAATCTCTTAGGGGTGGGGGCCTATCGTAGAAGGGCTGCCAAGGTGCAGGACGCCAGAAAGTAACGGGAGACTTGCGCTTGTCTGTGGGTAGCCTGCACCTTATCGCCGTCTCTCCCTTGGTCTGTAACAGGAAAACAGCTTTAGGAACAGAATCCTAACCTTTGCTTGGTGAACTGGTGATGGTATCACTAACGGAGCTGATGTCTCGTTACGAGAAGCTCCTAGTGCAACTTTCCGAGCAACGCTACAACCAAAGGGCCGGACTACCGTTTGACAAGGAGTTGATGAAACGGCTATCAGAGCAGCTGACCGTAGTATGTCAAGAGTTCTTGAGAGATTTCTCTGAGCCTCGAAGTATGTACCTAGAGTCGATCGCTACGATAGCAGCTGCAAGGAGGCTGGATGTTGAGCTGGAATTTGAGGAAACGAGGATGGAGAAGATCGCGAGTGATAAGTACGATGTAGCAGGGAGAAGGCTGAATTGGGGAAGTTGGCGTC
Source organism: uncultured Candidatus Bathyarchaeia archaeon (assembly GCA_964416035.1). Classification (GTDB taxonomy): domain Archaea; phylum Thermoproteota; class Bathyarchaeia; order 40CM-2-53-6; family JALHTG01; genus JALHTG01. The sequence continues at coordinate 2,496 of CAYQCQ010000081.1, read as the reverse complement.
AATTCAATTCCACAACAGATGACTTCAACAAGAGGAAGGAAGTTTTCGACGACTTCATCTCGAAGGCTCCGAGCGTCACAGATCTTGTTGAAAAGCGTATGGCCGCTTCCCGGGACGTCTATGCGAAATATCACATGACGCCCTTAGATAGCTACCTTGAGTTCGAGCAGATGACCTTCGATGAGCTGCGAGACTTCTTGATGCGGCTTGGTGATGGTGCTAGGGAACCGTTTCTGAAAGCTGCTGAGCACTATGCACCAGAAGTTCTCGGCAAGAAGAACGTAGAGTACTTTGACGACTACTACACATGGAACGGAAGAATCTTCCGGCCTCTTTCAAGATATTTCGAAGGACTTTCCCCTCTTGAGAGGGTTCGGAGCTTTCTCGGTGCGTGGGGATTCGACGCGGGCATGATCAAGGTTGATGACGAAGACAGAGAGAAGAAGAGTCCGAGCGCTTTCTGTTTCGGGATTCAGATTCCAAACGATGTCCGCGTCGTCTACAGAAAGGTTTCCCCCTTCTCAGACTTCGGATCGGTCTTCCACGAATTCGGCCACGGAATACATGGCATAAGTGCAGACCCAGCCGATCCGGTTTGGAAGCGCTACATCATTGCACGAAGCGTGGCCGAAACCTTCAGCATGTTGAACGAAAGCATGCTAGATACACCAGGTTTTCTCAAAGAGGATCTCAGGTTGCGAGACGAGGCCGTCCAAGACATACTCGACAGAAGGCGTTTCATGGATCTGGCATTTCTGACGTTCTACGCCTCAAACGGAGTAATGAAGATGGAGTTTTGGAGAAACCAGTATACCGTTGAGCAGGCTGCGAGGAGATGGCAGGAACTTACAAAACGTTTCTTCATCGAAGTTCCCGGATACTATTGGGTGCTCCATCACATAATGCCTAACTACGACATGTATTCTCCAAGCTACGTGATAGCTGCAGTTCGAGTTGAGGCGATCAGAAAGCGGCTAGCTGAAGAGTTCGGCGACAAATGGTGGAAGAAACGAGAAGCAGGTGTGTTTATCAGAAAGCTTGCGGAAACAAGAGGGGAATTCAGCATCAAGGCGTGGCGACTAAGCCCAGACGACTTTCTCGACGGTGTCAGAGACATAAGCTTCCTTTAACCTCGAAGCCCACTGAACGTCTAACTACTGGACATGCATTCTCTCAGGTCTTGCCTGAGACGTGAGAGAAGGGCTTCTGTAATCCTTTTTTTGTCACGTAGTCGCTGATTCAAGCTTGTTCTGCAATGTACTTTTCGACCATGTGGTGAGGGTGGTAGCCCTCCTTTGCTCGTCGAATCCCCGGCTCACCAAGATCCTGCTCTCTATTGACGTATGTGTAGCTAGCAAGAGCGTTCTTGCAGAACCACTGGTTGATCAGCTGGTATAGGCCTCGTATCTTGGGATTTGCCTTCTCGAAGTGTATCACAGCCGTATCGTTGTTCAGTTTCTCTCCTACAGTAAACGCCTGTATCCCTCCGTCAACGCTCACGGCCGCCCCAAAAGCATTCAAACTGTCATAGTGGAGAAAGGTCTCCTTGATCGCCTGATCCTCTTCTCTCAGCCCCTTAGACTCGCTGCAATTCACCAAGTTGCACCACTCCTCCTGAAGCTGAAGGCAGAGCTCCACTATGTCCGATGTGATGGGAACATACTCGCACCTGTGCTCGGATAGGCATCGCCTTACGGCTTGGCGCTTCGAGTGAAATCTGGTACCCGGAAGTTCGATCAAATCCTTGACCAGATAGACATAATCCGAGTTATCCCTATCCAACTTCACTGAGAAACCTCTCTTGGCTAGCGCTTCAGCCTGATCCTTCGATACCCCGTAGACCGCCGGGAGCCTCTCCCCTTTGCCCACATCTCCAACAAGCTCTGAAACAGTGCCGGGCACATCCTTAGACCCCACCGGGGGCAGCAATACCTCTCGTTCGTCAGGGCACTTGAGCACCTTGACTAGCAGGACATCGCCTCGTTTCGACAGTAGGGTTCGATCCGATTTTCTCCAGACATATAGATTCGTGAATGTATACTCAGAGATCTGCGGTTGGAACGCCTCCAAGTATTTCGGCAGGAGCGCCCTATCTTCCAGTTCAATAGGTCTGAATTTGGGAAAGATCGGAATTTGAGGCATATGTCACCGTCCCTCCAGCGGCTATCGAGAGGCGAAGATCTTCGCCTACCCGGCCATGTCACACCTGCGCGTCCAATCCTGCCGTGCTCGTTCATCTCCGGTTTAAACCTACGCCCGCCAAGTACCTGTCAGTTACTAGACGCGTAATACGCCCCAACCCAGATGCCGGCGTGCAATATGAACATACGACAGACCAAACGGGACGCATTGGGTAGAAAAAAAGAGGGACGAGCTGAAGAAGCCTCCCATTATATGTCCCGAACTGTCAATAGTTGACCCAATGATTGTGTCGTCCTGTGTCTGGCTTCATCTCCTACGCCGCAATTCCACGGGATGCCGAAGAAAGTGTTCGCT
>CAYQCQ010000080.1:0-5492 GCA_964416035.1 uncultured Candidatus Bathyarchaeia archaeon | reverse complement strand
CTTTCACTTATGCTTTGTGTAGCAACAACCTCAGTATAGCCCGAAAACTGCGTATGGATTAACCAAAATGCCTATAGGGTGACTTGGCTCTGCTAAGCCCCGCCTGACTCAAAAGTGATGATACGTCGAGGATCGATTCAAACCGTTGTGTGATATAGAGGTAGTTGAGAATCTCTCAAAGAAAGGGCTTACAGCTTCTGAAGTCTTAGAGAGAAGGAAACGCTTCGGCACGAACACACTTCCGGAGAAGAAAGGTCGAAGCACACTCTCCATCTACGTATCTCAATTCAAGAACCCTCTCATCTACATAATCTCCATTGCTGCTGCCATCTCCGTTCTCTTAGGCCAATACGATGACGCACTGATCATAGCAGTCGTAGTCGTTCTGGACAGCATACTTGGGTTCTTCCAAGAGTACAGGGCTGAGAAGACCGTGGCTGCCCTTAGACGTCTTCTGAAGCCTACTGCTCGTGTGATAAGAGAAGGCAGCATGGTCGAGATAGAAGCATCTCAGATTGTGCCAGATGACATGGTGGCGGTAAACCCCGGCGACAAAATTCCTGCAGATGGAAAGTTGGTCGAAGCGGTAAACGTCAACATGAATGAGGCGATACTGACTGGAGAGAGTGAGCCTGTAGTCAAGAGAACAGGCGACATCGTCTACATGGGAACAACTGCTTTGTCGGGCAGGGGGCTGATGAATGTCTCTTCCATTGGGAAGGAGACAGAACTAGGTAAGATAGCTGGCTCCCTTGCCGAGATTGAAGAGGATCCTACACCTCTCCAAGTGAAACTTGAAGATTTCAGCAGATCTTTGACCTATATCGTCATCGTCATAAGCATCGTTGTTTTTGCCGTTGGCACCCTGTCAGGGGTCGCCGTTCTTGAGATGCTCAGAGTATCAGTGATCCTTGCTATAGCTGCTATTCCAGAGGGCCTTCTGATAGCTGTAACAATGATTCTCGTCATTGGAATGCGCGCGATCCTGCGGAGAAAAGGTCTCGTAAAGAAGCTTTTGGCTGTTGAGACGCTCGGATCAGTCACCGCTATCTGCACTGACAAGACAGGCACATTAACCGAGGGTGTCATGCGGGTTGTACGCACTGACTTCCGCTCAGAGAAGATGGCGGCTTATGTGATGGCACTGTGCAACAACCTTGCAGATTCTCTTGAGGTCACCCTCTGGGAAAATGTAAAAACACTCGGGTCTGATCCCCAAGCGCTTTTCGAGAAACACAAACGCATCTACGAAGTGCCATTCACAAGCGAAAAGAAGTACATGTTAACCATCAATACCATAGGGGGAGACAAGGTCGCCCTGCTCAAGGGAGCACCGGAGATCGTTCTAGAGTTCTGCCATCTGCAACCCCAAGAGAAAGAGAAGATCGCTGCGGAGATTGAGGAGTGGGCGAACTCGGGACTGAAGCTGATTGGCCTAGCCAGCAAACAAGATGAGACACGCAGAGAATTGAGAGGCTTTAATTGGATTGGCCTCGTCGGAATTGAGGATCCCGTAAGACCAACTGCAAGGGATGCGGTCGCCCTGTGCCGCAAGGCGGGGATCAAGGTGAAGATGGTCACGGGAGACTACAGGGGAACAGCTGAGAAGGTAGCAACCAACCTCGGCCTGGATATTGGATCAGGCAGAGTTCTAGAGGGCGACCAGCTTGAAGCCATGACCGAATCAGAACTGGATAAAGTCGTTGATGATACGGTTGTGTTCTGCAGGGTTTCGCCTCACCACAAGCTGAAGATAGTCAGCGCGCTCCAGCGACGTGGCGAGGTCACTGCCATGATAGGAGACGGCGTGAACGACGCTCCAGCCCTGAGGAAAGCGAACATCGGGGTCTCAGTGGGAAACGCTACGGATGTGGCCCAAGAAACAGCTGGCGTCATACTACTGGACAGCAATTTCGGAACACTCGTGAACGCTGTGGAAGAGGGGAGGATCATATTTGAAAACATAAAAAAGGTCGTGGCGTATGTCCTCTCCGACTCTTTCGCGGAGATATTCCTCATTTTCGGAGCTATCCTCTTGGGGTGGCCAGCTCCACTAACAGTAGCTCAACTACTATGGATTCACCTGATCTGTGATGGGCCATTGGATATTGTTCTTGGTTTTGAGAGAGCTGAGAAGGGAATAATGGATGAGAAGCCAAAGAGTTTGAAAGAAAGCATCCTCAACAATAACTGCAAATTCCTAATCTTGGCGATCAGCAGCATCACCGCCGTTTTGTGCCTTTTCATATTTCAGCACTACTGGCAAGTACATCGTGACATAACAATGGGCAGAACCATCGTATTCACAATCATAGCCGTCGAGGATGTCATCTACGCCTTCTCCTACCGAAGTCTCCGCCAATCCCTTTTCCTTTCAGGCGAGTTCTTCTCGAACAAACCCTTCTTCGGAGCGGTCGCACTTGCTTTCGGTGAGCAGATTTTTGCTATTCACGTCCCATTCATGAATGCTGTCATGGGTGTGGCGCCTCTAAACATCTGGGATTGGGCATTGGTGTTTTGCTTTGGCTTTGCCATGATGGGCATCGTGGAAGCCGTCAAGTACTGGCAAAGATACAACAAGAAAATGGCATCGGCATAGGGTTGTTCTCGCTTCCCTAGTCCGAAGGGAACTGTTGACAGTGGTTGAAGATCGCTTATGATTCAAGTGTAATTCGTGATTAGCCTCACTCTTCCACCGCATGGCGGAAAGGATCGAGATTCAAGAAGAACATATGCACAGGCTTTGACTCGTCCCAGAGTTCCTCGCCTAGCATGAACTGGTCCTATGTCGGTGGTCCATGTCTTGCCCACTCCGGAACTCGTGCAGTGGGTGCAGAGTCTGCTCTCGGAAGGTATGGTTTGATGTCTACTATGGGTGAACCTTTCAGAGCATCAAGCCCCTTTACCGTTAAGATATCTCCTTCAACTTTCATCAATTCTGCTACGCATAGGCCTATAGGATTCGGGCGGGATGGGCTTCTACAGGCGAAAACACCAACTTCCACATCTACCGCATGTTTTCTCGGAACGACCTGTAGAACACGCCTGTCATCTTCGTTGTCACGTAGGTGAACCCAGTAAAGTATGATTATGTGGGAAAAGTCTTCTATGCCTTTGAGTCCAGCGCGTAATTTTGGGAAGACGCGAACCTCGGCCTCCTCCTCTCCTGCTCTTTCGACGGTCCCGATAAACCGCAGCTCTGCCGTAGTGGTCGTATTGATTGATCTCGATCTTGCGTGATTCAAACCCGTCTCATCTTTTCCGTCGACTCTTCCTAGCGCAGTCCCCACACAACCACTCAGTCGCTACTATTTACCTTGTTTCCGCTCTGGGACTGTTGGTACCAAGGATTGCCTTTTCTATTGTTTTCAGAGACAAGGCCGAGCAATGATTGTTCAGGTTGGAATTCCTAGGGGGAGGGGGGAGCCGTTGTCCAACGACGGCACTTATGTCGAAGACACGGAGCGGAAAAATCATCAACATTGTGGTTAAGGAGACTAAGACAGTCTGGACTACATAATGACGAAGGCGGCCGCGGATACTGTGACCAGAGGGTTGGCAAGGGAGCCTGCCCCGCATATTCTGGTAAATGCCATTGCTCCGGGGTGCATCGACACCGGATGGATTTCAGAGCTTCCTAAAAAGGAGCAAGAGGCACTTAGAAGGATTCCTCTCGGGAGATGGGGACAGCCTGAAGATGTGGCAAGAGTTGCTGTCTATCTTGCCTCTGACGATTCAAACTGGATGACTGGGATAACCATTCACATTGATGGCGGTGAATTCCTGAGCACATCCTAAAGGGCTAGCGCTACACCTTCTGCCCGCTCAGTAATCTCCTCTCCTCAAGAATTCCCCCTTCTCGGGAAGCCGTGCGGGCGAATAGATCTGCTTCAAAGGCCAGTTCAACTTCACGCCTGCATAGCGCAATCTCGCAAGCGTTGTTTTATACGGGTCGACAACTTCTTCCTCCAAGTTCGAGACAAGTCTTGGATCTATATCGGCTAAGCGTTGAATCAAACTGCCTCGTTCCTCGGGTGACATTATTCTGGGGTCAGCGCTCATCGCAGCGACATGGAAACTCACGTTATGACGCAATAGATTCCTAATCGCTTGGAAAGGGATTTCAAAGCTCCCTTGGTTGGCACCAGTTTTGCGAGTAAAGGCTTCAGGGGTTCCTGCCTTGAGAGATATCCTTACGTAAGGTTTGGAGAACCTCGCAACCTGCTTTACGTAGTCCGAGTCTGTCCCGAACAGCATACCGTTCGTCTCGAGTATGAACGTGCTAAACTCTGATCTCTCTACCTGTTCAAGCAGACTGAGCAGGTGAGCCTTTCCCAGCGTCGGTTCAGCTCCAGAGATTCTCAGCTTCTTCACTTTGGCTCTGTTGGCAGCGTCTCGCAGCCTCTTCAAGACCTCACTGGGCGAATAGAACTGTCCGAAACGCTCAGGGAAATCCCTACTCCAGTCAACCCAGCAGAATACGCATCGGAGGCAGCAACCGCAGCTGTATCCGGTCGCTATCCCTCCATAAACGCCTGTAACGTAGAAACCAGTGTACTTTCTCCCATCATGACGGCACACTATTTTCTCGGTCTCAATAGCTAGCTGCAATGGATCGAACGGTGCGGAGTAGGGTGTAACATAACGGGGATAGTTGCGTAGTGCAGCCTCATCCGTGGGATCTGGTCGACCCAAATTCGGCGTGAGGTTCCTGCTTGTTACAGCTAAACCTTTCCTTTGTATTTGGTCGATGACCGTTACTTCGCCAAGACATCTATGTCACGTCAAGCCTCGCTTACATGAGCTGGCACGACAGAGAAAGCGGACCGTTGTCTAGTTACAGGTCCTCAGGGGAGCTGCTGCAAGAACCAGTTCCGAAGGCAACTGAAGCTGCCAAAAAAGCTAAAGTAAGGCAACGGATGAGTTCGAAGTGGTATGTATAGCGAGACAGTACTTCAGCACTATCGGAACCCGAGGAACGTTGGCGAAATTGCGGATCCGGATGGTATTGGAATCTACATGAGTGACTTCTGTGGAGACATAACTAAGTTCTGGATAAAGGTCGAGGAAGGTAGGATAGTGGACGCAAGATACAGAACTCAGGGTTGCGCGGCTTCGATAGCTTGCGGCAGCGTACTTACAGAACTTGTCAAGAATAGGACTCTGGAGGAAGCGTTGAGAATTTCAAAGGATGACATAGTGCTTGCCCTAAACGGCTTACCAGAACAGAAGATTCATTGCTCTGTCTTGGCAGACGATGCCTTGAAAGATGCCATTCGCGACTATCTTTCTAGAAACAACTTGCCTGTTCCTCAAGAGCTTGTCGAAAAACATGAGAGAATAAGGCCACTGCTAGAAGAGATGAAACAAAGAGGCTATGTGCTGATATAGTAAACCAACCGGAAAACCTGCAGCGAACAGCCAGTTCCTGACTCGGACTTCACGACCTGCGAATAGGTCCTAGGGCTGATCAAGTGGTGCGGGGGGTGGGA
>CAYQCQ010000079.1:0-5501 GCA_964416035.1 uncultured Candidatus Bathyarchaeia archaeon | reverse complement strand
CTCGAAGTGGTCTTCGAAGCTGTGAGAGCATTGATGTCCGAGAGTAAAGTTGAATTAGCCGACTTGAAGAGGGAAGTGATCGCTCGATGACGATTCTGTTTGAACATGGCGATGGCATAGTAGGAGAGAGAATAGTCTATGTGGCGAGGAAAAGGTCGGGTGAGAGGCTCATCGTAAGAACTGGAGCTCATAGGGGAATAAGCGGTATTCTGTACGACGCCAAGTGCTGGATTGAATCTCCGATCAAGATGAAGAGAGAGTAAACGAAGCAAAATGTACAGTTGCGATCGTTAGAGGGTTGAAGTTTTCTCGGAAAGAGGATCACGTAGCAGCCCCTCTAGACGACGATGCTGTCGCGGTCTTGGCTAAGAAACTTGGCGTTGCTGCCTGAGGTAGCCTCGGAAGAATCCTAGCAGCATTGAAGCAAAGTCTTCTCTCAAGAGGGGAAGCTTTGGAGACGTTGGGGGAAGGGGTGGGGGACAAAATGGCGGACATTTGAGAGCTTCGACTCTCAGACTTGAGGCCGATAGTCCGAGGCCTTTGGTCGATCTACGAGTAGACGAACATCGCGATCCGGTGGCAGAACTCCGGCGCATATATGAAGTGTTCAAGGCTCGATATCTCTCTGCGAAATCGTTTCTATTCGAAATGATGTACTTGGGTCCCGATATCTAGAGGTCTCCTCAGCTTCTTTCCTCTCACACGTGCGAGTCTACCATCAATTATTCCGAGCGAGACTTTCTGCTGATCTATTAGAATCTTGGTTCTTGGAGAGAGGTAGGTGATGTCCACGTGTCCTATGCATCCGGGAAAGCGTCTGCTTAGCGATTGTTCCCACTCCATATGTTCTGAAACGTCTGGGTGAGCGCTGAAAAGAAGGGAGCTGTAACCCCCTACGCTAATTCTCAGTGCCATAGATACGTGTGGGTCGTTCTGAAGTGCGTGTGTCACTCTGTCTCGTGCTTTCCTTATCTCAGCCATGGAGTATGTCAAGACGTAGTTCGGCGGACAGAGCAAGTCAGGAAACCTACACACGGGCTCAAGTATCCACCCCTCCTTCAGCAAGAGGTCGATATGTTTCGTCACAGTCTTCCTGTGGATTCCGAGTTCTCTGCTAAGAAGGTTCTCATTTAATTTGAAGACGCCTCCGGACACCAGATGCTTGAGAATGCTGAACTGGAATTGTTGCAGCGCTAGTCCGTTGATTTCGATTTTTCCTTTTTGGTTGAGTTCTGCCTCCATTAGGCCGATTGCGGCGCTCGGATCATACTTCAACATCAGCTGGTTTGAAACATAGATGGAACTTGATGGAAATCGCGTTTCTCTGGGAGGTATCTTGTGTTCTTCAGTGAGTGCTTCTCTCCAAAGTTGGTATGCCAAGACATCGCTGTGGTATATGAAGAGAAGCGTGTTATACTCAGCGTGCCTGGACCAATAGGCGGCGAATATGTGCTTGTCCCGGGCGACCCAATCATAGATGGGTTTCTCGTAAGGTAGGTCTGCTCGAACAACAACCAGCAGAGGATATTCCTTGTAGAGTCCCATAAAGGGGCAGACTGGTGGGTTGACAACCTTATGCTCCAGTAGTTGAAGAACCTCGTTTCTGATTGTGTTCCTATGTCTCCTCAGCAGCCTCACTAACGCGTTGATGTTGACGCTTACTGACTCCCCCGACACTAGGCTTCTGAGCAAGAGGAGATTTGTCTCATCCTCTAACAAGTCTGTTGAGGATGGTCTAACTATGGCCGACACAGCTGACATTCAGGCCGCCCCGGTTGTACCACTATTAGCATCTTCTCGACGATCTGATAAAGATAATGTTACACCCCCGACCGGGACCGCTGGCAAGAACTGAGTAAGCTTTGAGGCTAAGTATGTGCATTGTGCACATTTCGCCGCGGTTTTTTGTAATTGGGGTTTATGGGTGGGAGAGTGATGGGTATGGGGTGCGCAAGGAAGTGGAGTGAAGTTGAGCAAGATGAAGGTGGTTCTGCAAGAAGTAGCGGAACACAGGGTTCAAGAACTACTTGGACAGGTAGACGCGTCCACTTTTCCCGACAGATGGGGACCGGAGAAGGTACTTCACACATACGATCCGAAGACCGGAGTCCGCGGTGTCCTAGTCATCGATAACACTGCGAGGGGCCCTGGCAAAGGTGGCATGCGAATCGCCTCCGATGTGAACGCGCGGCTAGTGTTCGCTTTAGCCAGAACGATGACATGGAAATGTGCGTTAGCGGATCTTCCGTTCGGCGGTGCCAAGGCCGGAATGAGGGCTGACCCGTTCAAGACTGACAGGATATTGCAGGTACGAGCGTTCGCTAGAGCTGTGGCTCCATATGTTCCGAGTCAATGGATCAGCGCGCCTGACATGAACGTTGGCGAGAAAGAGATAGAAGCTTTCGTCAACGAGGTAGGCGACCTGAGGGCGGCCACAGGAAAGCCCGAGCATCTTGGAGGCATCCCACATGAAACAGGCACAACTGGATTCGGTGTAGCCGTCGCCATCGAAGCCATGCTGGAACGTGTCAAAGGCGAGATACCTCTGCCGAAATCCTTGAGTGAAGTGAAGGTGGTCATTCAGGGCTTTGGAAACGTGGGCTCTGAACTCGCTAAGTTTCTACACGCGAAAGGCGCGAAGGTGGTAGCCGTGTGCGACTACTGGTCAGCGATTCACGACGAGAAAGGCATCGATATCGCCAAAGTTGCGAAATTTGCTTATGCCAAGAGCGAGGCACAATCGTTAGGAAGCTACAAGGAAGCAAAGAAGATTCCTCGAGACAGCATCTTCGATATAGAATGTGACATATTCGTTCCCGCGGCCGTAGGCAACGTAATAACAATGGAGACAGCTCCTAGACTTAAGACAAAAGCAATCGTCGAAGCAGCAAACAATCCTACAACTAGTGAAGCCGAGAAGTTCCTTCACAAGAAAGGAATCCCGGTCCTACCTGACATTCTAGTAAATGCGGGCGGCGTTATCGGGTCGTATGCGGAATACAAGGGACAAACCGTTGATGAAGCCTTTTCGCTGATTGACTCGAAGATCAGAAAGAACACAACGCTAGTGCTCGATCGTTCTCTTCAGACGGGAACTATGCCAAGGTTTGTTGCAATGGACATCGCTACGGAACGGGTCGCCGAGGCGATGGCCTAGACTCCTATTCGCACAGAATGGAGGTGAAGAATGAATGTCAGACATTGAAGAGAATAAGGTCAAGGTAATACTAGCATTGGATCAGGCCAAGGGTCCAGCGCCTATCGGCTACATATCGCAGAAAACTGGGATAGAGAATCCACGCGAACTCCTGAGGCAACTTGAAGAGGACGGCATCGTTCAAAGGCTACCTTTTAATTCTTGGTCTCCAAGTGGTGCTCCACAATTCGAACTCACGGCCAAAGCAAAGAGGCTTCTGCAACAACTCATCGCGACTCGGCTTGAGCAACTCGTCGAGGCAGGCGTGTGAAACCTCCACGATGTCAGGCTGCAGCGAGCCCAATCCTGTCCCCGCTTTCCCTTGTTTTTTTGCTTGAAAATCTGTCGTATAGGCAAGTCCGTCAGCAAACTTCCGAGCCTCGTGAAACCTGTGAAGGTGTCGATTGGAGGCATACAAACATCCTGTGAACTGATACTTTCCTCGTAGTAATGAAGTCCAAGATCGACGAAACGCCTTTTGAGAAGTGTAGCTTCGGATCTAGACTTTTCGGACATGATCTCTGGATCTCTGTAGGAAGCCTCAACCGTCTCTTAACTGCGCTTGCCCAGACCTTCAACTCCCGATTTCCAAAACACTTCTTCTTTGCAAACTTCCGATGCCTGCGATGCGGGAAGTGCTGCAGGTATTACGTACCCCCGATCAGGATCCACGCTGAAGAGATCAAGAGATGGATTAAGGAAAGAAAGAGAGGCATACTCGAGCATGTCTGGTGTTTCAAGAAGGAGGGCTATTGCGCAGAACGAGTATCCAAGAACTCCGCATGCGCAGACTGTCGTTCCAATGTCATGCAGATTGAACGGAGGTCAACCAGAGGGAAGGGGTGCCCCTTTCTCAGAAGAGTCAGAGGCAAAGCGTACTACGAATGCGGCGTTCACGACACAGCACCGGAAACCTGTTCGGGTTATCTATGTCAAAAATCCCTGCCGGTAGCTCATTTGAATTGGAGGAACGTGGATGAGCTGATCGCCAAGCTGGGCCTACCCGCATACAGGAAGCTCACAGCAACCTGAGGAAGCTCGTTCCCGACCGTCGCAGAGTGAAGGCGAGGCTCCGAAGTCGGGACAAGCGGATGGTGTATATCTAATCAATCCCCGTTTTCTTGGGGAAAGGTTTTCTAGGTTTACCTCCGCATTATCCCCGATCATCCTTGACCTGCGGGAGTTCCCAAGCCAGGTCTAAGAGATAAGCCTCGACTAGAGGGGCAGGGTTCAGGACCCTGTGGCACAGGCCTTCGGGGGTTCAAATCCCCCCTCCCGCACCATCTCAGATACACACAAGAAAATACCGACTCCAATGGTTCAAATTACGACGGCCGCACCAGTGATGTCACACATAATTCCAATGCTTCATGTTGTAGGAGGAATCCCACAAAACCCCTCTTCCCACTGCCAGAGAACCAGCACACAAAAAAAACACTCATTACCTTCCTGTTACTGTCAAAGTCTATTGACAAATTCACTATGAAACGCGCGCAAGATTGAAACGTGATGGAGATGAGACGATGTTTGGGAAACTATTCTGGATGTTGAAGGAGCCGGAGGTATTCTTCGATAGCGTTCGAAGAGAAGGATACCGCGAGCCATTCATCTTCCTGATTCAGGTGTCAGCGGTCACCGCCTTCTTCACCCCCATTGTAAACTATTTGGGCTGGCCGAGCACCGATCTAACGTCCACCTATCAGGCTCAAATTATCGCTTGGAGGATAATCAGTGAGCAGTTGCTCCCCCAGCTGGGTTGGTGGGCATATGTTGTTGAGGCATTCATCATCCTGGGGCTGGCCATGGTCATAGGCGTGTTCCTTGCTGGGTTCCTGCACCTAATCTTTCGCACCCTAGGCGGGCAAGGGTCGATCCTTAATGCTTGGAAGGCAACCTGCTACGGAGTGGGGCCTTGTGTGCTCTTGGGTTGGGTGCCTTATTGGACTCTTTTTGTAGGGGCTTGGTCTCTTGTATTGCAACTCTACTTTGGGCCCAAAGTGCTCTACCACATGCGGGAAGGCCGGGCGCTCATGATCTTGGCCTTCTTCTTCGGTGCCACGCTGCTGGAGTTCGCCACCAAGGGAACGACAGTCGGCTTCTGGGTAGGATGAAACGAAGGCAACTTTCACATCTAAGTTACACGTCGACTTTCAGACTTCCACGTGGCATGGGAAAACCGCTTCTTACCTGTATCCCCCTCACGTGGTGCGCGCACACACTTATTCAAGTCGGGAGAAGAATCTCCCAAACCCTCTCTTTTCTTCTGCCCATATGTTCTATTGTATTAATTCGTTAGGGGAAGGAT
>CAYQCQ010000078.1:0-5516 GCA_964416035.1 uncultured Candidatus Bathyarchaeia archaeon | reverse complement strand
TATGTGATTCTTCGACAGAGATCGATGCGCCGTGAAGGATCTCCACCCCCTCATAGCCCGAAACAACATCGTGTACCTGCAGACTCATCTTTGACTAACTCCCAGGTACGCTTTTAGAACCTGTTCACTTTGCTGTACTTTCTCAGGCACATCATCTGCAATTATCCTTCCCTGATCAAGAGCGAGCACCCTGCTGCACAGCTTGAGCAGGCTCCTCACGTTATGCTCAACTATCAAAAACGTAACTCCCTGGCGATTCAACTGCCTAATACGAGCAGCTATCTCTTCTATCATGTCGGGGTGTATTCCGCCATATGGTTCGTCCAAGAGGACTAGCTCAGGGCGCAGTGCGAGGACCTGCGCTAGCTCCAGAAGTCTGTGCTGTCCTCCTGACATTTCATAGGCTCGTCTATTTTGAAGATCGGATAAGCCTACGAACCTCAAAAGCTCATCTATTCTCTCTTTGTTTGATTCGACTATTCTCATGTTATCAAGAACGGTCAGGTTCTCGAAGACTTGGCATATTTGGAATGTTCTTCCTATTCCCGATCGCACTATTTGGTGAGGCTTCATATTGTTGAGGCATATGCCCTTGAAATAGACATCACCAGCATCTCGCTTTATCGTGTTGGCAAGGAGATTGAGGACTGTTGTTTTTCCTGAGCCGTTTGGCCCTATCATTCCTACGATTTCTTTCTCTGCTATCTGAAAACTCGCGTCATCTACCGCAACGACTCCCTTGAACGTCTTTCTTAGGTGCTCGGCTCGGAGCAACCGGATCTCCTTAGCACGCTTTTGCAGCTATGGTAAGTGGCCTCTGGAACGAACTCAAAAAAAGGGATGTGGGAGGAGCTATGCTGGTGGAGGCCAGGTGTAGCTCTGATCTTTTTGTGCTTCAGGCCATACAACAGGGAGTAGTACAGGGGTCCCCATCGGCATGTACTGCATAATCATGTGTGACACTGCACGCACATGTCCTTCCTTTATAGAGGAGAACTTGATCCTTCCGCTCACCCCAGCTACGTCCATCTCCTCTATGGCTTTTGCAATCTTCGTTCCGTCAGTAAAGGTGCCAGCTTTCTCCATTGCCCAGAGCATCGCTGTTGCCGAGTCATACGCCTGAGCATCATGCTCCGCTGGATAGTATTTGAATTTGTCTTGGAATTTCTTCGCCCACTCAGTCTTGTGGAACTTCTCTGCGGCCAGAAGCACGGTTCCCGTCATGTACGAGATCTTGTTGTAGTCTGCTGCCGGAATTATCTTATGGATTTCACCGTTGAAGTCATGCAGTCTTACCTTATCTTTCAAGCCTAGCTCTGACCAAGCTTGAACAAGAGAGACAGATTGTAGTCCGGTTGGGGTGGAACCGACCCATGTTGCTCCACTCGCTTTGATCTTTGTCAGTATGGGTACCCAGTCAACCATTCCGGTTGTCGAGATATACTCTTCCAGTACTACTTGTATTTGCGGCGCATTTTGCGACAGCCACTTCCTGAAGTATTCAGAGTCACCTCTTCCGTAATCCGAGTCTTGAGTTATCAGGGCAATCTTGTTGTTTGGTGCCCACTTCAATTCCACCAACGCCTGTGCTACAGAATAGCCCTCACTGACCACGGTCTTGGAAAGCTGGAAAACCAACGGTAGCGGTTTATCCCTTATTTTTTCGGCAACCTTTATCGACATGGCTCCACTGTCAATGAAAGGAATGCCGTATTTCTGAGGGATCTCGCAGCTGGCAACAATTATTGAGCTGTGGTAACCACCCACTATGGCATGTACTTTGGATATTGTGCAAAGCTTCTCCATGGCTGTTATGCCTTTTTCCACTTTGCTTTCATCATCCGCGAGAAATATCTCCACTGGATACCTCTTGCCAGCTATCAATAGTCCTCCCTGTTCGTTTACCTCGTCCACCCGCGCTCTGACCCCGTTCGCGATAAACTTGCCAAAGTCTGCATTCGGTCCAGTTAACGGACCAGTGACACCAAGCCTTATGAGCTTCTCCTCTTCTGGCGGTTTCGGCTGCATCGCGGTATAGAAGTATGTACCGATCGCCGCTGCCAAGACTATGACGACTGCTACGACAGCTATTCCCATCCTACTTTTTTTCTCCAAACTGAATCCTCCGAGATTTGAGGTGCCCTCCTTTTAGCATATGAGAAATATATAAGATGGCCGGCCGTACCTATAGTCGGTGTTGATGCGAATTCGGTTGGTGCCTATTTCTTGTCGCTTGGACGGGTTTCTTAGGCAGGGTTATGTTGGTTTTGCGGATCTGGTTGCCTCAGGAGCCTGTATGGAGGCAAGTTGGATTCTGATAGGCCTCCATGCAGGTTCTGTCATGGGCACCTAGTCACTAGATGGGGGAGGCGGTATAACCTTTCAAGCGTCAAACAACGCTGGCATTGCAAGGGCTGCGGCAGAACGTTCACCTATGACGATGGTTTTCTGTGGCGTCATCACTCCGATGCGGTAGTCGCGGAGTCGCTCAGCCTCCACTTGAGAGGCTGCTCCGAGTCGGATGCGGTGGATCATATTCGGCAGAACCACGGTGCCTGGATCAATAGGGGAACAATCCACCGATGGATACAGAACTATTCACGCCGTCTACACGGTTTTCTAAGCCTTTTCAAACCTAGGCTGAAGGGCAGTATCCATGCGGACGAGGTCATCGTGAAGGTGCGGAAAGGAAGGGGTTACAGTTGGGGTGCCATAGATAACCGAACCAGATTCAAGGTTTCAGGCCCTTTGACGCCGACAAGGAGCTACAGGCTGGGCGCCAAACCTCTCTACGAGATGTTAAGGGATCGATGTGAAGGGCTCCCGCCGAGAATAGTCACCGATAAGCTGGGCCACTACCGCCGGGCCTTCAACAAATACTTCTACCGCACAGGCGTCAAAATGGTTCACGGCGTACCGATAGCATGCAGGAAGCGTGGGCTCAAACACAACAACAACCCCATAGAACGAGAGAACCAGCGAATCAAGACGCGGACAAAAACCATGAAAGGATTCAAAAGCCATATCTCCTGCAAACACTTCCTGGACATGCTGAACGTCATGCACAACTTCATCAAGCCGAGCATGGCTTTGAAAGGCGATTACCCAGCCGAGAAGGCAGACATCAAACTCCCCCTCGGAAGAAACAGACTCCTGTCCCTAATCCAAATCTCAGCAACGGCGCTCTAAGATGCCGAGAACAATCGGAAAAGAGACTGTAACGGCATACCAACCGAATTCGCCTCAACACCGCTTGTTCCCCGCTTCATAGTGTACCATGAGCATTCGGTAAATCCGACGGGGAGGTCGTTTGAGCATCTTTCCGCCTGAGACTTGTCTTCCGAATGTTTAGAGATAAAGAGAGCTGGCCGAATCAAACAGAGCAGTAGCCAAGAAAAAGAAAAGCTTTCCAACAGAACTCTAGACTAGCAACTTGTTGACCTTAAACACCACTTTACTGTCGAGTTCAATAGTGGGTTTCAGGACAACCATATCAATGTGGGTTGACGAGACGTTTCTGCCCCCCATCCGATGATTGTCTCCTAGCGCTATATGAGCAGTTCCAAGTGACGCCTCATCCTCAATTATGACGCCTCTGACCTTGGCTCTAGGATTGAGTCCAACTCCCAGCTCTGCCACAACATAGGCGTTTGCGTCGTTGGCTTCACGCAGAATTCTCCTGAGTTTGAGTGCCTCACGTCCATCTGCAATTCTTGTCGCTCTGCCAGCTTCAATTGTTAACTCGACCTTCTTTCTCACCAGTCCCGGTATTACTGAAATCGACCCATCGACAACCAATCTGCCTTCAGTCGATTCCTCAATAGGGGCTATGTTCGCCTCGATGTCGGGAACGCCGACACATCTTCCTCTCTCATGACAAAGTCCGGTCTCCGCATTAGCAACTCTGCCCTCGATGTCAGCAGTGAGGCACGTGCCTGACGGTGTTGTCAACTTGATTCTCTTTGCCTGAGTCATCAAATTCGCGAGTTTTTCAGCCATAGGCTTTTGCCCTACGAAGTTGGCTGTTATCGGACCAGACATCAATGTTCTCGGCGTAACACCTGTCATGGCGATAATCCGAGCCCCGGATTTGCAGGCCTCCAACCTTGCATTTGTGTGGTACATCGTTGTCGAGGTTGGACAAGCGACGGCATCGGAGGCTTTCATGGCATCGATGATGTGCGACGGTGGTTCGTCTCCAGCGCGACATCTCCGCCTCATGATCGCTATTGCAGCATCGGATCCTGCTTCCAACGCGGCCTCGAAGAGAGCCTTTGCGACGCGAGGGTCTCTTCCGGTGTCTGTGAGTATTAGCACTTTTTCCTTGGGTTGGACCTTCAAGCATGTATTGATGACGATTCTTGCTCCACGTAGAAGCTTCTTACTCAATGACATCGTATCCCTACTCTCTCCTTAATCTTCTCGGAACTATGTCCCTCGATACTATATCTGCCAGGCTTTCACCTCTTCGGATCAGCTCTTCTCCCCCCTCGTTGCTGACAAGAACGATGGGAGGAAGAGGATGTGACCCGGCTCCATGAAACTCGTATGTGAAAGTATATGCGCCGGCGTCCAACGCCGCGAGGATGTCTCCTTCCACCAGCCGGGGCATTTTTCTGTTTCTCGCCAAGACATCGCCACTATAGCAGAGCGGCCCTGCTATGTTGACAGTTTCGACATGCTCTTCAAACATCTTGTTCGCTGTGACGAACTGATACGTATACCATCCTTGGGAGGCTCTCAGAATCACATTGGCACCTCCGTCAACCGCAACCCATTTCGCCATGCCCGGAGTTTCCTTTGTCATTCCTACCTTTAGGAGTAGGATTCCAGAATCACCGACTATGGCCCCGCCAGGTTCGAGTATCAATGTTGGCTCGTTCAGGTCAAACTCACGAGTTTTATCCTTCACGACAGATGTGATTGATTCAGCGTATTCTTCAACTGAGGGAAGCCCATTCTTGTGTTTAAAGGGAATTGCGAACCCTCCTCCCAAGTTAACTGAACCGAATTCCACTCCCATCTCTCTCTTCACCCTACCAGCGTACTCCATGACTCTGTCGGCCGCGGTCCGGTAAGGCCCCACATCCTCGACGGGTGAGCCTATGTGAGTATGAATCCCTACGATCCTTACGTTCTCCATTTCCTTTGCCATCTTGAGGGCTTTATGGGCTAGTCCCGATTCGACATCTAATCCAAACTTGCTCTCTCGCATCCCAGTCCACAGTTCCGGATGAACTGCCTTATCATCAGGGTGAACATCAGGGTTAATTCTGAAGGCTATTCTTGCCACAGTCGCGAGACCTTTCGCCTCATCTTGAATCGTTCTAAGTTCGTCAATGGAATCAACGTTTATCGTAGCCCCAATCTCAATTGCTTCTTGAAGTTCTTCACGTGATTTGTTGTTCCCGTTGAGAATTACTCTGTTCGGGTTGAGTCCCAACAACCGTGCTATATACAGTTCCCCAGGTCCGCCAACCTCGAAGCCAGCGCCCTCTTGCTGGAGTATTCTGCAC
>CAYQCQ010000077.1:0-5557 GCA_964416035.1 uncultured Candidatus Bathyarchaeia archaeon | reverse complement strand
TGATAAAGATCCATAGAGCTATCAGCATTCCTAGTGCGAATATTCTTCCTGAGACTAACATTGTTGTCACCTATATTTTCTGGGCTTACTATCTCGAAACTCGTTATAACGTTTTCCGATAGGTGAGTGGGGTTGAAACATTGGTGTGCTAGTCATGAAACAACAATGTGAGACATTAAATGAGGCGGTCCCTAAGTCTTGTGTACCAACTCTTTCGCTTATTCCCTTCCGTTTCCTTCGCTCTCTTCCGAGCCTCCTCTTCCTCTTTCATGAGCTCTTCTATTCTACGGATCAAGCGCTCCATGTTCTCTCGAGATCGCGTTGACTCGGCGAACAGTCCTGCATATTCATACACCTTCACTCCCAACAAATCAAGGGTCATGAAAAGCGGAGAACCAACAACCATGCCAACCTGAGCACCAACGAATGATAGAGGAGCAATGGAATGCAAGGTCAACACCGCCATTGTACCTAGACCTGAATCCACAATCCGCCTCGCTAACTTCTCGATGATTTCCTTCTCTCTTTCAGGCGGCAAGCCAGCGATGGACTCCAACAACATCACTGTACAACGGTTCTTGTCTTGCTATCCTTAAGTCTTCTCGCTAGCGTCAGCTCTGTGAAGCATCCTTGCAAGAAGACCGCCTAGGAATCCTCCTACCACAAAACTCGCCAGATAGATGGCTACTCCCCAAAGAGCCTCGGCCAGTTCAAAGACGATCAGTCGGAAGACCATGTTCGTCATCCAAGCTCCAAATCCAACCCGTATCCCAACGTGTATATGCTTCGTCAACATTTTTCGTGTCAAACCAAAAGCGCCTAGGAGCGCTGCCTCCAAGTAGACTAGGGCGGAGAGAAGGGTCAGATTCAGTGCCGCCTGCCCTGGAAAGTAGAGCGATGAAACATAATCCCAGAACCAAGCTATTCCACAAGTGAACAACGCCGCGCCAAAGTAGCTCTCAAAACCTGGTAAGGGTTCTTTCTTCATCTATCTCTCCTCAAACGCCCCTGATCGCAATGTCTCACTCGTTACAATAAATGTCTATAACCGGAGCCCGGATGAAGGCGCTCCCATACCTCGATTCGGGACCTCACCGTTATCTCTACACTCCGTCACCATCCAGAGCCAGCCTTGCTGCCCCGGGTTCTCGCCACATTTCTGCTTGAAAAGCCTTGAAACTCCAACAGACACAATAAGCTCTAGGAGAGACCCTTTCTATAAGAGAAACAATGAAGACCATACATGAACTTCAGAATCTTATGAGGAGGACATACTTCCGTCGAGACAGGGAGAGAGGGGTACTCGGCACCTTATTATGGATGATCTCTGAGAGTGGGGAGTTCGCTGGCGCGGTTCTGAAGGAAGATCAGACGGGGATGGCGAGCGAGGCTGCGGATGTCTTCGCTTGGCTCTGCAGCACCTGTAATTTGCTCGGGATTGACCTAGAGAAAGTTACGTTTGAGAAATATGGAGAAGGCTGTCCACGATGCCACCATTTACCCTGCAAATGCAAAGACAAATAGGGTCAGCTTCAGACTTTCCGCTTTGCCGCTCTAGAAACCCTGCGCAGGTATTCCAATGCGCAGCCTAGGTTAGGAAAGCTTCTCGTTCCGCATTCAGGTCCAGCGAAGAGAACCCTTTCTTCTCCGAACAACTCTACGATTCGCTTCAGTCTTCTCTCCATTACTTGCTGAGTCTCCAAGTAGATGATGGGGTCTACCTTACCCTTCTTGATCGAGGTCCAAGTGTCCGCGACAAACTGGCCGATCGAAGTTTCACTGAGGTTCGGGTTCGATGCCATTGTTCGTTCCCAAATCAAGCGGTCAAAGTCTGTAACTGCAATGCTCGCCTTCAGAGATTTGTCGAACTTTTCGCACGCCTGCCTTGCTCTTGTGGACTCGTACAAAGGATCATCTACATGTGATTCAATCAAGTCAAGATTCTCTACGCTCCAGAAGAGGTAGTCCGCCGTGCTGTGGAGGTGAATCTGCGTCTTGGCGCCGCTGATCTTTGCTTTATGGCAAATCGCCTCCCACGCTTTCAGCAGTGTCTCTCGTCCCGGTGCTCCTAGGTCCAAGAGTGTGTCGCTCGTGAGACCAAAAGCAGGCTCATCGACGGAGACAAGGGTGACTTCCATATTCCTCTGCGCAACGACGTTGGCCTCAACGACCTGTTGGAGCACCTCACTGAACTGTCCAAACATGTCGTCCGTCCTATTAACAAGCAGAGAGGACAAGGTGTACGGGCCGGTTACACATAACTTTAGTGCAATCCGATGCCCAACCCTGTCTCTAATTTTTGAGGCGTTTCGTCTAATAGCCTCAAGCTCGGGCAACACTTTCCTCTCAGTGGCGAGCCGCAATCGATCAGTGAGCTCATATCCACTCTTTGTCTTCCTCACGCCCTCCATAAGCTGAAGAAACATCTCATTCATGTCCCTAAACTGAGGAAAATTCGGAACGTCAATTCCTGCCTCAAGCTTTCCCAGAAGCCCCTCTATGATTTTCTCCTCAAAATGTCGGCATGGCTCAGATATAGGGAGATCCTGGGGGTGAAGCAACTCCAAGAGAGAGTTGTAGAGATCAGCGCCTCTCAGGAAACTCTCAAGATCTCCACTAAAAGGGAGGCTACCGACATCACAGGTTAGCAGTGATCTACTCAAGCTCCGGTCATTATTGTTTGGTGTTGCGGCAGCCCTAAAAAGGCCGCCCTTCATCTAGGACTGCAGCTTCTGCTGACCGAACTCAGTCAGCGTCCATGTATACCCTCGCCTGCCACCTGATCGAAGGGTTATCTTCTCCTTTCTAAGAAGGTGAAGGTGATGTGCCACGCATGCGTAGCTGAGAGCGGATCGCTTCGAAATCTCAGTTACGGTCTTCGCGCCATCCTCCATCGACGATATTATCTTCGTTCTGGAAGCGAGCCCTGCCTTCACGTTTCTCGTTGTCGTCAGATACGCCTTGCGATGATACAAGGTCCTCGGCATGACATATCACTACATAAACTCGCCTAACACCTTTTGCTTCTTCCCATCCTCCTCAACGAACAGAGATTCTATCTCATCTTCAATGAGTTGAAGCCGCTGCTCGTGATACTTTCCGAGGTCGTATCGCTTTATGAGGTCCCGCGCCACTTCTACGTATTTCTCTATTGTTCCCCTATGCACCGTAAGGACCAACTTCCCTCCGCATCTACGGCATACTCCCTTCAACGGAATACGCCGGTACTTGGTGTTACATTTCATGCACCTGACCTTCTGAGTTGAAAACGCCTTCAGGTTGCCCGTAACGTCACGCATTAGATGCGTTGAGAGCACCCGCCTAGCGACATCCGTGGCTTTCACCGCAACGATTGACTCCGCAAGCTCCAGTTGCTCCTGAATCTTTTCGAGCATGGTTCCCAATTTCTTGTACAGGCTTTCTAGGTTTCCAACATTCAAATCGCTTACGAAATGTGTAAAGCCGAACCCTTCAAGTGCAGCTTCACTTCCCAGTCCTCCAACCTCAAAGCGTTGTGATACTGTCTCAATGATATCTTGAACCAGTTTCGGATCAGCTTGGCGGGACGCCTGTTCGAAAAACTCCAACGGAAAAGTCTCAACGACCTCCATGTTGAACGCCTGTCTGGCAACCTCAGCAGGATTCAATACGACCGTGAGCAGGAGGGGTGCATCCATCAATCCCCCGATCCTACCGGGCAGATATGACCTTGAGAAGTTGAGCAGAACATCCAGCGCAAGCATTATCGCGTCCTCATCTCCATCACAATCCCTCCTCTTAGCTGCATGCCACAGAGGATGTGCCAAGCACACGTTGGCCTTGGTAAATCCGACTATCCTTCCCACAACGCCAACGGATGTGTGAGGTGACATTCCAAGTATAAGGTGCCCCAGCAGATCCTCTCTTGTCCTTGCGTTATAGTACGACGGTAAACCGTATAGCTTCTGCAGTGACTCATCGACGAATCCTGCCACCTGTACCAGATAGTCTGCACAATGCTCGGGAACCACGATGTCTTGCAGTTGAAGCTCGCACAGTTGATCCCCATCAACTAACGGTCTTTGCCTGAAGTCCACACCGTAACCGAGTTTCCTAAGCTTCTCAACCCCAGCCCCAATCTCACTACTTTTGAAATGTGTCAGAGGCGCGTCTGTAGCGTCAAACCTGACGGTGCCGTCCTTGAAGGTTGAGAGGCCAAACTTCGCTCTCAAGATTCCTTTCTCAATAGGTTCGGGGGTCCTCGCCTCACTCGTAAGGCCCTTGACACCCTTCACGAGGTCGGGCGTCCGATCGACGCCTAGGCGCTTGCAGGCGGATTGGAACAGCGTTCCAACATCAACTGACCTCGTCTCATAGCGCGCTGCATTAGTTTTGCATGAGGGACATTTGTTACTGGGAGTTGGTCGTCCACATCTGGGGCAAACATACTCGGCGACGGTCTGGCTTCCACATTTTCTGCAGATGTTTTGATGCGTCACCTCTCTACAGGAGGGACATCTTCGCTTCGCTATCTCAACCGTGATTAGCTTCTTGGTTCGGGCCGCTTCAGTTATGTTGCGGCGGGGCCCCCCGTGTAAACCAACAGGAAAGAGACAATGAACCAGAGGCTTCATCTCTCTTCTCTTCGCCTTCTCCGGTCTGCCCATCCTCGCGCCGATGTACGATCCGACTTTCTTACACACTCTCAGCCCAGATATTCTGAAGATGTTCTCCAATACAGAGCGTTCATGATCCAGTGGAACGTTCAGATTATCAAGGCCTAGACAACACCTCAGAATCGATCCGTGGCCCTCTGACACTTCTATAGAGCCATCCTTCACCATGTGCGGAACTCCAAGAGTCTCAAGTATCCCCTTGAGCCTTGGAGCGTTAGGTAAGATGCTCGCTTTCTTATCGGTGCTAGGCAACGCTTGAGCCTGTGAAAAAGTGTCACGCAAATAGCTCAGATCCTCAAAAGCAAGCACCTCCCAGAAATATGTGAAGCGTGGGTGCAAGGGAATTTTGAAGACCCTTGAGATCGCAAGAGCCTCCGTGTATGATGGAATCTCACGTAGAGGATTCGCGAGAATCTCGTTTATCCGCTCACGTGCTAATCCGACCTGCGCAAGCTCGGATGCATCAATGTCGTCCCGGCAGATCTCTTTCTCAAGGAGTTTTGCCCACCATTCCTCAACAAACCCGGAAGGTAGCAGAGGCCTGTTGTTCTCCAAGAATTCGCCGAACGCTACAAGCAAGTCACCTAGGAACAACACGCTTTGAATCGACTTTGCCAGCTCAGCCGCCTGCTGTAGACTCTCTACGCGAACTACTGATCCATCCTTCAGCTTCACGATTGGAGGCTCGATCGACTCTACCGGGGCCGCGACGCCGGCCTTACCAGGCGCCTCTACTCGGAGCTGCGTCCCGGTAGCGATAAAATTCCTTAGAATTCTCATAGTAGCCGGATGCACACCGAGGGCGGCAAGCCCTGTATTCCTGCATCGCCCATATCGAAGCCTAAACCCTCCTTGAGCGTTTGGAAAGCAGAAGATCGGACGTCCTCCGATGACGTCGTCCA
>CAYQCQ010000076.1:1397-5562 GCA_964416035.1 uncultured Candidatus Bathyarchaeia archaeon | reverse complement strand
GAGGAAACCTTTCGAACCATTTGCCGTGATGTCGCGGGACATAGACAGGGTACGCGAGTTCGCATACGTTTCAGATATTGAGGTGCAGCTCCTGCAGGATTGGCGGAGGCCGATAGTCGCCCTGAAGAAGTTACCGAACAACTCTCTCTCTGACCAAGTGGCGCCAGGCCTGGACACAGTCGGTGTCATGTTGCCATACACCGGAATACACCTTCTCCTGACTCATCACTGTGAAAGCCCAGCTCTCGTGATGACGAGTGGAAACATCTCAGGATTGCCTATGGCAATCGGCAATGATGAAGGAATACATCGGCTCTCGGATGTAGTTGACTATTTTCTGTTTCATGACAGAGAGATTGTTTCACGGTGCGACGATTCTGTTGTCAGAGTTTTAGGCAGTGTTCCCACCTTCATTCGACGGTCAAGAGGATTCGTTCCGACACCAATCGAAGTGCCGATGACGGCTCGGAGCGATGTGGTCGGAGTAGGAGCCGAGTTAAGGGCCGTTGGGAGCGTCCTTCATGGGAATCAGTGTTATCTCACACAGCACATTGGCGATGTAGATAACTTAGAAACGATGATCTTCCTTCAGGACGCTCTACAGCACATGTTGCGATTGACGGGAGTATCTTGTGAGGACCTTGTAGTAGTCCATGATGCACATCCAAGATACCTGACATCGAAAATGGCGAAAGATCTGTCTGAAAAATGGAACGGCAGAACTCTGTCGGTTCAACATCATCACGCCCACGTAGCCTCCTTGATGGCCGACAACGCGATCCCACCGGACGAATCCATAGTTGCAATAGCTGCGGACGGAGTAGGCTACGGCACAAATGGCGAAGCTTGGGGCGGAGAAGTCCTACTCGCTTCATATGCGGACTCTGAGCGGGTAGGACACCTTGCCAAGCAACCTATGCCAGGAGGAGATATGTGCACAAAGTTTCCTCTGAGGATGTGCGCTGCCATGCTCGCTAGGCATCTTGACGACAACAATGTGCGGTCGATCCTTCTCTCCAAGAAAGGGAGAGGCAGCTTGGGAGAACCTGACCTAGATAGGATGAAGGCACAGCTCAATAATGGTGTGGCGGTCAGCTGGTCGTCAAGCACAGGAAGGGTCTTGGACGCGATGGCTGCCGGAACGGGCATCTGCCTTGAGAGGACCTATGAGGGTGAACCTGCGATGAGGTTGGAGGCTGCCGCTGCAGCAGGAAACGCCGCCCCCCTGATCTCTATTCGTGATTTGATTGTTCGCCAGGAAGGTGTCCTGACAGTGAACACGACCGAGCTCTTGCTCGGAGCACTGTTGGCTGTTGGGAGGATCTCTGTTTCAGATGCTTGCACGTCCTTCCAGCGTAGTCTGGCCAAGGGTCTGGCTGGTATTGCAATATCGGTCGCAAGGGAGAGGGGCATCCGACGGGTCGGCATAACCGGAGGGGTTGCAGTGAACGCCAGCATAGTGGAGACAGCTCGGCGATGCGTCGAAGAAGAGGGATTAGTGTTCCTTCAGCATAGGCGTGTGCCTCCGGGCGACGGAGGAATATCTCTGGGGCAGGCGGTTGTAGCAGCTTCGAGGCTGTGATGCTGTGACGTCACACCCGCCTTCGCCGCGTTCCTTGTACGAGGTCCGCAATTCCCTTCTGGAGCTCCTCAGAAATGAGCCTCGTAACTCTCAACTCCTCCTCTGTAATCGTTTCCGGTGAAGCCTTTCGCTGTTCCACATATGCCTTGACTCGGCTAGCGATCTCTAGGAAAGGTTCGAGTTCTGGGGTGTCAAAGAGGCCCACGTAGCCGAGAAGGAGGATTGTGTAGATTGATGACACTACATTGTTTCTGGCTTGAACTACGGTTCTGTTGAATGATCCTCGGGTGAGATTGTCCCTTTCGCGCCGAAGTTTCGCTCTTTCTTCTCCAGAGAGACGCTTACCCACCAATTCTTCTCCTAAAAGCGAAATTAGAAGACTTTCGAACTGTATTTCCGTTAGACTCGAATGCTGAAGAAGGACTTGGACAATCGGGTCTTGGAACACCCCGCCAAGGGGGCGTGTTGTGTTCGGTTGGGGCTCAGCCAAGATGAACCGGTCCCTGAATACGGATTCGTATCCACAGGACATAAGGATTTCTGGACATCTCGCTGGCGTGACATCTAAATTCGTTCCACCATAACATCTTCCGTGATTGGTCGACACAGAAGTGGCCGGTTTGGCTCCACCCTTTCGAACGAGCATCGGTCCGTCGTATACCGTATACCATATATGATCCATTATATAGTATACCGTATATATTCCAAGCGAGTGGCTCTGCAAGTGACCATACCCATAATTGCGTTCGGAAACCAGAAAGGAGGCACCGCGAAGACAACCTCGACGATCAACGTAGGTCCTTGCTTGGCCGACGAAGGCCGAAAGACACTGATTTGTGACTTGGACCCACAAGGAAGTTGCAGCTTGGGCTTAGGCATCGACAGCTATGGGCTCGAGCATACAATGTACGATGTACTCTGTGAAGATGGCAATGCGAGCGATGCCATAATTCCCACAGAGATACAGAACCTCTGGCTCCTGCCAGCTAACATAGAGCTAGCGGCCGCCGAGTTTGAACTCATCTCAGCCCTCAGACGAGAGGAGATTTTCAAGCAGAAGGTTGCGCCTGTCGCCGGAGACTATGACTTCATTCTCTTGGATCTACCTCCTTCATTGGGGATATTGACCATCAATGGCTTAGCGGCTTCAACGCATCTGATCATTCCGATTGAAACGGAGTTCTACCCTATGGCCGGTGTCAAGATGATGTTGCAGCTACGCGACTTGGTTTCAACCAGGCTCGGGCACAACGTAGAGACAAGGCTCCTTCTGACAAAGTTCGACACTAGAACTAAGCTAAGCTCAGAGGTCGCGGACATGATACGCCAAAACTTCAAGGATCAAGTCTTTAGCACCATCATTCCCCGAGCTGTGAAAGTCGCTGAAGCGCCTTCGCATGGAAAGCCAGTCACACTATATGCTCCGGAGTCGCCGGCGAGCGTTGCATACCGAACACTCGTCAGAGAGGAGATCTTGAGACTTGGTAAGTGAGAGAGAGCGCCTCGGGCGGGTCGCCAAGAGTCTCTTCACAGCAGAGACGCCAGATCGGCCGCGGCCAACACAGCCACAGCCGACGGAGCCAATAGGCGACACCCAGATCTGGAGGGAAGCCATTAAAATCGCCGAAGAGGAGCCGCGTATAACCTTCGTCAGCAGCCGAGTTAAGGCAATTCTAATCTATCTGCGTAAGACAGTTCCCGATGTCAACGTTTCAAAGATCACAGCGGAAATAGTTGAAGACGCCGTCAAACAGAAGTATCCGGAACTATGGCGACGACTGAGTCAGGGATGAACAGAACTTGAGTATCGCAATCAAGGACTGCCTTGGTGTTTAGAACTTGAGGAAAAGGTTCGGAATTCTTAGGTTCCTAGATAACTTTCGCTTTTTCGGAGAGCCTTTCGAGCAGGTCAGGCCTCAGGTCACGGAGTGTTGGTAGGAATGTCCGCACTCGTCTGAGATCATCGTAGTCAACTTGCGCGACCACAAGGTCTTCCACATCGTACTTCGCCTTTGCCAATACTTCCCCATTAGGGTTCAAAAGATGGCTACCTCCCCAGAACTGAAGTCCATCTTCAATCCCAACCCGGTTCACATATGCGAGGAAGACAGAGTTTTCCATAGCACGCGCCTTTGTGAAGGTTTCAAAGTAATCTCTCCGCACTCCAGGAGAAACCGAGATGCAGACCACTAGTTGCGCTCCGTCCACCACTAAGACGCGAACAATTTCCGGGAAGAACAAGTCGTAGCAGATGATCAGACCGATTCGGCCAAGAGGAGTGTTGACGACCGTTGGTTCGTAACCTGGCCGAAAGTACCTCCTCTCCTCGAAAACCGTGGCCGTGGGAAGATGCATTTTCCTATAGTGGCCCAGAAAGCCAGTGGTCCCAATTATGACACAGGAGTTGTAGATGACTCCTTCAGTTTCCGCCTGCTCCGGCATACCGAAGATGACGTGAATGTTGTTGTCCCGCGCAACCTTCTCAATAGCTTTTACGGAAGGCCCATCCATCGGTTCCGCAAGATTGTAGAACAGATCTCTGCAAACATATCCTGTAAGAGAGAGTTCTGGGAAGATCACTAC
>CAYQCQ010000076.1:0-1297 GCA_964416035.1 uncultured Candidatus Bathyarchaeia archaeon | reverse complement strand
CTCAACCCACTCCTTCATGGTCTTGATGTTGTGATCCTTGTCGCACTGCTTAGGCGAGAATTGGGCGAGGGCGACCGAGATCTTGACCATCTTTTCTTTTATTCCCCAAGTCTGCGAGAGCTGTCTTCCACTTAAATGTGTTATTGGGTATGAAGCATGTTTATGAATGGCGACGGGAGCCATTCGCAGGGAACGACTTTGAGGTTAACATCCGAGGTTTTGAAGATAGACCCAACCCAAACAGAGAGCAGGATCACAAGCTTCGTAAGACATTACGTCACTCAAGTGGGAGCCCCCGGTGTCGTTCTCGGAATCAGCGGAGGAATCGACAGTGCAACAGGGGCAGCAATCTGCGCCAAAGCCATTGGCGGCGCAAAAGTTCTCGGGTTGAATATGCCTGAGGCCGAAACATGGAACGATGAAGACATTCGGGATGCAGAGCTTGTTGCCGAGATGTTCGGAATAGATTTGGAGACCGTCAATATCTCACAGATGGTCAAAACTTTTTTTCAGAGTGTTCCTGCCTTTGATCTCGATGATCGTCTGGCTAACGGGAACGCTAAGGCACGCATGAGGATGATTGTACTCTACTACTACGCGAATAGGACGAGGCGGCTGGTTGTTGGCTCATCGGACAAGAGTGAGGTCATGCTCGGGTATTTCACCAAATGGGGTGACTACTGCGCAGACATTTTACCCCTCGCCGACTTGTACAAGACTCAGGTACGCCAGCTAGCTACCCATCTGGCTCTTCCGGCGAGACTCGCTGAGAAACCACCGACTCCCAATCTTTGGCCCGGACAAACGGCGAAAGACGAACTCGGATTGGACTATGACCAGTTGGATCCGGTTCTGTACGGCTTGGAGCACTTCATGACGGTAGAGGAGATTGCTCAAGACCTAAGTCTATCCACTGAGGTTGTGAAACGCATTGAGGATCGGTGGCTGGGGTCGGAGCATAAGCGGAGGCCCCCGCTCTGTGTTAAACTGGGATACAGATCGGTAGGGCACGACTTTCGTCTTCCGTACCATATCTGAACAAGGATCAGACTGAACGCCGATCGTAGAAGGTTGAAATAGAACGATCAGAAAGACTGCGCCAGTCATCGAAGGTGCATTAGGTGGGACGTCGACGGCGGCGCGTAGTAAAGATCGTCAAGAAGAAGCTACCGACGGTCTTTTCGTGCCCTAGTTGTGCAGAAGAGGCAGTCAAAGTAGCAATGGGGAGCGGCGGCCGTCACGCAATTGTCCAATGCGCCGCATGTGGTCTTAAGCAGGAATTTGAGACCTCTCCAGC
>CAYQCQ010000075.1:0-5605 GCA_964416035.1 uncultured Candidatus Bathyarchaeia archaeon | reverse complement strand
CCGAGGTCTCAACCCTCGTCTATGACATGGCTTCGAAAGCCTTCATCGACGTGATTTACTTTTGGAATTCCTATGCAAGCAGCTGGAGCCTTCCGCGCACCAACTCAGCCTTCAACATGATACCCTGGCCAAACTGGAGGACAAAATTCGGGCAGGCTGCTTCGTCTCTGGAAACAAATGGCTCGGCCATTCTAGAAAGGATCGGTCCTGCACTACCGAACCCGATATCTCAAACTCCGACCCAAGATAAGGCGACGAACGTGTTTCTGGAGAATATGTTCCGCGTCTCCTTCCTCTACAGTTGGGCCTCATACCGGGCGCCTGACTTCAGGTCGAATATCGCGATCTACCCTGGCGAATACTGCCTGACCGCTTGGACATACGGATACGTCCAAGAAGGAGTTTACGTCCTCGGAGATCTGGGCAAGGTTTCAGTTGTCGTCCCTATGATCGGCTCTCAAGCAGACGGAAGTATGGAGGTAATGGCTGGGTTAGCGTTCAACATAACCGTAATCTTCAGAAAAGAAGGAATAATCGAGGGCATCCCTTACAACTCATCCATGAGAATAAGAGTCTACGATAACACGGATACTCTTGTAGCGGCTCTATCCACATCTCTAGACGCAGGCGTAATCGATCCAAGAACAGGATTCTTCGCTGACGACACCAAAATCCTCTTGGCCGGGGGAAGAACATCAATCCCCAAGGGAACCAAAGTCATAGAATACCGAAACCTCGCCGGCATGTACCACTATACTGAGCTACTTACGGGCATTGAGAAGATTCAGGCCTTGAAGAGGGCTCAACTGTTCTCTCCAGACTACGGCATATGGGGCTCAATCGGCAACACGAAAGGATATCGCGGAGACTGGACCGTAAAGATAGAGATCGTAAACTGGTACATTGGCCCACAACAGTTCAGTCCTGCGCCAGCCTCCCTTCTCCAAGGCGAATCCACCTTCCTCTTCCCCTACAACCATTTCGGTCCGTACGAGTCAAGATCCAACATAACCATACCAAACACTAGGATTGGCGGCGATTCATCGGTCGTGTTTGCTCTCGATCTTAGAGCATACGTTCGTGGTCACATCTATTCATACAACTGGTTCGATGAAGTGAGAACAACGAGCTGGGCCTTGATTGAAATGAGAAGAGGCGAGGAGCTTTACAGAACATACTCGATGGATAGCTTCTACGACACCTATCTGCCAAGCGGATCTTATGACTTCAGAGTTTCATGCACAACACTGGCCCAACGGGAGGTAGCCACGAATAGAACCATTGTACTATCTGACGGAGCAAGCATCCTAGGGCAGGATTTCTTCATTGAACAACCTGACACCCTTCGCAACACACCGAGATTTCTCATCGGGTCGACCCGTATGGTAAACGACCCATTAAGCAAGAAGGAAGAGCATATGTTGTATAGCAGACAGCGCGATTGAGACGTGTGGATTGCACAAGGTTCAGCCGATTCACAATAGCGGGTCATCCAAACCTTAAGGCGGGACTGGAGTTGAGGCCACCCTTCTCTGTTCGACTACAGCCAAGATAGGGAGGAAAGGCTTCGCGATTGCTACGCGAAGCGGTAGGTAATGTATACTGTGACGGCCACCTGCAGCTCTCCCGGCACGATCGGTGGCGCTGTTGCCCTAAGCTCGTAGACAGAGGATTGGGGAACGTATGGTGCTCCTATCGAGACTGAGATCTTGCCTACGATCGTTAGCTTGAGCGCTGACGCTAGTGCTTGGGCCTTCGCCTCCGCGTCGTTGGCTGCCTCTCCGATGGCTTGGGCTGTCAGCGTTTCCAGTTTCTGCTTAGAGAGTCCAAATGTTATGCTGCCAACACTGTTTGCGCCTGCCTTGACTGCGGTGTCCAGAACGATGCCAACGTCATCGATCTTTCGCCATGTGACTTTGAGAGTGTTCCTACACGTGTAGCCCACTATCTTCTGCTGCTTGTCATAGTCATACATAGGCTGCAAACTGTATTGTTCTGTTTTCATCTCGTCCTTGGACACGCCTATTCTCTTCAAAGCTTCAATTACACTGTTCATCGTGTCTGTGTTCTTCTGTTGAGCTTCAGTTGCTGTGGTAGATTCGGTCAGAACTGTGATGCTTACATATGCCATGTCTGGAGCAGCATACGCAGAGCCTGTCCCGCTTACAGAGATTGTGTTGGAGGTCTCTTCATGGGCGGGGGTCATTGGGCCAGCCGTTCTAGATGAGACATAGTATAGAGCTACGCCGTTCAGGAGCGCTAACGCCATGATGGAGATTATCGTTATCGCACGATATCGCTTGTCATTCTTAATCATCATTTCACCTCCGTGTCATCTCTGTCCGCTATCTCGCTCCGTGCATATAGTAAATCCTAGTCTTTGGAACAGGTTGTTCACGGATCAAAACACCCTGCATCTTCTTCAGGCAACCTTAAGCCTCCGCTGTTTGTCGAGAGATCCTGAGTGAAGAGCCGCTGTCCGACCAAGTCTCACTTCAGCGAAAGATAAAGTAGGACAGCCACTGCGATCGTCGTGAATAACTCTGGAAATGTGGCAAATGGTCCCAGGCCGTAGATGCGAAACGGCCCGCTGAGGATGACTGTGAGAGGACCAGACATAATGGCGTATAGAAGTAGAATCGTTGTGAAGATGATCAAGCCAATCGTGAACTCAGCGTGGGTCCTCATGTAAACTCCTACGTATACTGCCAAGAGGATTATCAGAAGTCCTGCGTTCACTGTTCCGACAATGACTCTCATGGTAAGGTAGAGATACAACTCTGCAGGATCTGGACCTCTGATGACCTGCCTAAAAGGTATCAACTCCGAAGGCAGGTATACAGTGGCAACCAAGTAGCCTAGGAGAGCTAGGCCGATAATGATCGCCGCTGTCAAGGCGACT
The DNA here is from genome assembly GCA_964416035.1 of uncultured Candidatus Bathyarchaeia archaeon. Lineage (GTDB taxonomy): Archaea > Thermoproteota > Bathyarchaeia > 40CM-2-53-6 > JALHTG01 > JALHTG01. The sequence goes on along the minus strand of CAYQCQ010000075.1, from coordinate 2,703 downwards.
ATTCTTGGCTTCATCTCTTCATCACACGCATGCTACTCTTCTTATTTTCATTTTTCCCAATTTTCTTCCAAATCACTTCAAACATCTGATAGTTCTCCTCCAGCTCAGGAGACAAGAAATACGTGGTCCCATAACCATTCCCGACAGATGAGATGATACCGTTACTCCCCAGGACTCCAAGATGGTGCTTTATTGTCTTGTAGTCAAGTTTGAGCTCGTTCGCTAGCTGATTGGCGTTCCTAGGCATCTCTCTCAATGCGGCAATTACTGTGGCGCGTGTTCTACCTCCCTTTGTGCCAGCAATGAGCCACCAAAGCAGACGTTCAATCGAATGCTTCCGGGTAAACATCAGAGTCCCCGCGCCTAGTACGATGAATGGGTTGACATATAGTGACCGTCTCCCGCAACAAAAGCATTATCGAGATTTGGAAGAAAATTGGATATAAATACGGAGAAAGCCTTAACCTTGAGCAAGCGCTTACGTCTGGGAAAAATGGGAGGAAAGCGAAGCAATTGCCACAGGTACCAATTCTTATTCCCCTGATTGTTGCAGGGGCGTTTCTGGGAAGCGTTTGGTCAAGCAAAGATCTTGTAGCGGTTTGGAAGAAGGCAGTCTTAGCCGCAACAGTGTCAGGAATCCTCAATGCGGGATACGCATGGCTTCTGGGGTTTCTGAAGATTTCTACGACAGTCCTGCTTCCGAATGTCCCTGGGGCAATCCCGCCAACAAATAGCAATCTTGTTTTCATGGCGTCATGCGGCGTCGCAGCTTTTCTAATAGTCGTAATGGTCTACTTGTCAGCGTTAGGGATGATGAGATATCGCCGGGGTAAGACCCTTGAACCAGAGGAGTGAATTCGCAGTCGAAGTCAGTGACCTGGTCAAAGTATTCCGGACAGGTTCAATCAGGTTCACCGCGTTGCACGGAATTTCTCTAAAGGTCAAGAATGGAGAAATCGTGTCCATAGTTGGGCCTTCAGGGAGCGGAAAGACCACACTTCTCAACCTAATAGGTCTACTCGACAGGCCGACGCGCGGAAGGATACTCATAGACGGAATAGAAGTTTCAAGACTCGACGAAGACAGGAAATCCATTGTTCGCAACAAGAAGATAGGTTTCGTGTTCCAGACTTACAACCTGATACACAGGTTGACCGCCATCGAGAACGTGCAGCTCCCGCTCATAGCTTCCGGAATGGCTCCCAACAGACGTCGACAATTGGCTGAGAAAATGCTGACCTCAGTCGGATTATCGTCAAAGTTCTTCAACCACCCATACGAACTCAGCGCCGGAGAACAGCAAAGAGTCGCCATCTGTCGGGCTTTGGTCACCGACCCTGCCTTAGTTCTCGGTGACGAAATAACGGGAAACGTAGACACCAAGACATCTGCGCAGATAATGGAACTGCTTAAAGAAATCAACAAGACGGCAGGACGGACGTTCGTGCTTGTGACTCATAACCTTGAACTTGCAAGGGAAGCTCATAGAATAGTACACATAAGAGACGGAATGATAGAGAAGGAGGAAGTTCTGAATTGAGAGAGAGAGACAAGATTGCAAGGACCTGCATGATCGGACTCGTTCTCTTCCTGATCGTGACACCGTGGTTCTCAGCCGCACAGGGGATTCAAACACCAATTAACGTTGTGTCAGCAGTGTGGGTGACATCGGAAGCCACATACGAGACCGGCCGAACGTGGACAGAGATAGACGCGGCTCCCGGAGACCGAAACATACGCCTTCGGGTTACGATCCAGAATTTAAGCAATGCGACGATCTCGGGCTTAACTGCCGAGCTGAAGCTTCAATATCCCTTCAAGGATGTCACCGGTGGCGACATCAGTCGAGCCTACTATTCGGGAAGTATTTCGCCTGGAGCGAACGCGGCTGCAGACTTCCTTTTGAACATTGACCTAGGTTCCAATCCAGGTGAGTACAAGTTGGATATGGCTGTGAACTATCTTGAGCTTGCGTCCGGAGTGGGCAAAACGTTGTACTTCTTGAAATCCATAGTAGTGACGGTTCCGGTGGTAGTGAGCCCAACCAGATACATGGTCATCTACAATGTGGTAGCCTCACCCTCGACCACTGTTCCAGCAGGCAATATTACGATCTCAGGGAATCTGCTGAACGTGGGAAAGATCAGTGCGCTTAACACAAACGTCACCATCTCGTCTGAAGCACTAGCCCGCTCCGCCTCAATCATAGTTGGGCAAATCGACCCAAACGTTCCTCGGCCTTTCAGCTCAGGAACACAACTAAGGCGAGACATTACGCCTGGAACCTATCCAATCACCGTCTCCGTAACCTACGCTGACTCCATGGCGACCAGTCATGTCTCTCAGATAAGTCTAAGATTGGTGGTTCGACCTCCAGAACCTCGCCCGCCACAAGTTGCTCAAAAGCAGAGTGACATACTAGCCATTCTAATCCAGATCTTGCGAGATCTTTTGAGCGTCTTGCTAGGCCTGGCAGAAATGGCTCCGACTCTTCAATAGAGGTTGGCCGATGAGATCACAGGATACCTTCCTGATGGCCTTCAAAGCACTGAAGGATCGGAAGCTCAGAACAGGCCTGACGATCCTCGGGATAGTGATTGGGACATCCATGATTGTTGCATTGGTAGCATCCACTACAGGATTGACTACCAGCATTACTGCTCAAATGTCGAAGATGGGGGCAACAACGCTTTCCATCATGTC
>CAYQCQ010000074.1:0-5727 GCA_964416035.1 uncultured Candidatus Bathyarchaeia archaeon | reverse complement strand
CCAGTCGCTAGATCCTTTGCAGTGACGTTCAGGATTCCGTTCACATCAATGTCGAAGGTAACCTCTATTTGCGGTACACCTCTCGGGGCGGGAGGTATGCCCGTAAGATTGAACATACCTAAGGAGACGTTGTCCGCGGCCATCTGCCTCTCACCTTGCAGCACGTGAACCGTGACCATTGTCTGAAAATCTGCTGCCGTGGAGAAAATCTGGCCCTTTCTCGTCGGAATTGTCGTATTCTTCTCTATCAGTTTCGTGAAGATTCTGCCAAGGGTCTCGACGCCAAGCGAGAGCGGCGTAACATCTAGGAGGAGGAGATCTCTGACCTCACCGGTCATTACTGCTGCCTCGATTGCAGCACCAACTGCAACACATTCCATCGGGTCTAATCCACGTTCAGCAGGCTTACCCACTATGTCCTCTACGAATTTGCGCACAAGAGGCATCCTAGTCTGCCCGCCGATGAGAATAATCCTGTCTATGTCCTTCGACTCCAAGGCACCTCCCTTCGCGCTAGCTAGGACCTGCCTGATCGGAGCTTCAATACGGTCAACGATAGGTCGAGCCAGCTCCTCCAATTTGGCTCTGGTCAGAGTCATGTGAAGATGCTTAGGCCCCGAGGCGTCTTGAGCGATGAACGGCAAGTCGATATCCGTCGTCACCATTGAGGATAGCTCTATCTTTCCCCTTTCAGCCGCCTCCTTAAGGCGTGTCATAGCCACCTTGTCACCCCTCAGGTCGATCCCGTTCATCCTGCGAAACTCCTCCACCAGATATCCCATGACTGCATTGTCGATGTCCGCTCCTCCCGTCTTTGTGTCTCCGCTCGTTGAGAGAACTTCAAACGTAGCTGCTTCGCCTGAGCTGGGTTTAGCCATCTCCATCAAAGTAACATCATGAGTCCCGCCGCCGAAACTGAACACCATTACCTTCATTGTCTTGCCAAGTTTCTCCAAGCCGTAGGCGAGACATGCAGCCGTTGGCTCATTGATCAGTCGAGAGACTTTGAACCCGGCAATCTCCGCAGCGTCCTTCGTAGCCTGCCTTTGATTGTCGTTGAAATGAGCTGGAACAGTAATCACTGCTGTATCAACTTTCTCGCCTAGGAAAGTCTCAGCGTCACGCTTTATCTTCTGAAGAATGAATGCGGATATCTGCTGTGGGGTGTACTCCTTTCCGAGGACATTGACTTTGTAGTCAGTCCCCATCTTCCTCTTGATCTCGATGATGGTACCTTCCGGATTGGAGCTTGCTTGACGTTTGGCAGATTCTCCAACAAGCAGTTCGCCTTCCTTGGTGAACGCAACGACAGAGGGAAACATCTTGCCCGCCATCGTGGGGCCCTCAGCGCTTGGGATAACAACAGGCCTGCCGGCTTCCATTACGGCTGCAGCCGAGTTAGTCGTTCCAAGGTCTACGCCTAGGATCTTAGCCAACACGCACACCTCAACTAAGCCGTTCTGCACTCAGACTGTTACTCAAGGTAACGGGCGGAAGTTTATAAACGTTACTTGCAGTAACAGCGTGGCTGCAGAAGCCTATGAAACATTGCTGTAGAGTTAGGTTTTCAGCCAGGCACTTGGATGAGATTGACAAGCCTTGTCGTCCAAGTCTACGCATGGTGATGGCTAAGCACAGTTTGATGGCCCATACGGTTGTAGTAGAAAGCTTCTGATTCACTAATCCTCGTACAACTTGCATGTTGCCTCACAATCTTTCAGCTAACAGCCTTGGGATGGGCTTTAAGTCGATTCTGCACTTGGTTTTCGTGCAACCTCAACCATACTCGGCCTGATAACCTTGTTGTTCAGCATGTACCCTCTCCTGAACTCACGTATCACCGTGTTATCTTCATGGTCCGGGGAAGAAATGAAGCCGATCGCCTCGTGCCTTGTTGGATCGAACTTCTTTCCAATGGAATCGATCTCCGACAAGCCTTTCTGAAATAGAACGTTCTGAGTCTCCTTCAAAATCAATTCTAGTCCACCGATGACCGCATCCTTATTGTCAGAGCTTTTGCCTGCGTTCAGGGCGCGCTCAAGATCATCCAAGATTGGAAGAAGGCTGACTATGAGATCCTCATTACTATACTTGACCGTTTCCTCTATTTCTTTCTTAGTGCGCTTCTGCAGATTTTCGAAGTCGGCTTGGAGGTACTTCAGACGTGTCAGATACTCTTCACTCTTCTTTCTTTCTTCCTCTAGGGCCTTCTCAAGCCGTGCAACCTCAACGATGGGGACGAAGGTCTTCCTTTTGGAAACCTCTTTCTCCTCGTTGTTCTCAGGCTCCTGCGGCCCAGCTTCAGAAGGATCAGGACCAGTCAACGCTCAACTACTTCCTCCACCATGTGAGCTTCTGCGAGTCGGTTCCTTGAAGCACTGCTGAGAAGCTTCTACATTCCCTCGCGTGTCAGAAAGCATTGGTTGCGTAATGTTTAAATTTTTCCTGTCGCCGCAACTTGAGAGAGAAAGGAGGAAATGTGTTTGGCATATCTAGCAGGTCAACCCGTACTTATCCTAAAGGAGGGCACTTCTAGAAGCAGAGGAAGAGATGCTCAGCGATCAAACATGGCAGCTGCTAAGATCATCGCAGAACTTGTGAAGAGTACACTCGGTCCACGGGGAATGGACAAGATGCTCGTCGACACGCTTGGCGACGTAACAGTCACCAATGACGGCGCGACCATACTGGATGAGATCGAAGTTCAGAACCCCGCTGCGAAGATGATGGTTGAAGTCGCCAAGGCTCAAGACAAAGAGGTGGGAGACGGGACGACTACAGCGGTAGTCCTCGCAGGCGAATTGTTGAGAAAGGCTGAGGAACTTCTCCAAGACCAGATCCACGCAACAACCATAGTGGCTGGCTACAAGAAAGCGGCTGACAAGGCGCTTGAGATTCTGAATCAAGTAGCTGTCCCGGTAAGTTTAGATGACAAGGAAACGCTGAAAAAAGCGGCACTCACATCGATGCGTAGCAAGATAATTGAGGGGGCGCGAGACCATCTTGCAACGATCTCCGTAGAAGCTGTCGACTTGGTGAAAGAGAAGAGAGGCGATGCCTTCACAGCGGATGTTGACAATATTCAGCTCGTCAAGAAACAGGGAAAGAGCGTACTGGACACTCAGCTTGTGAAAGGCGTGATTATTGACAAGGAAGTGGTTAATCCCAGAATGCCAAAGGCAGTGAAGAACCCGAAGATCGCACTTCTCGACGCAGCCTTGGAGATTGAGAAGACAGAGATGAGTGCCGAGATCAGAATCACCGACCCTGCGAAGATGAAGATGTTCCTGGATCAGGAAACACAAATGATGAAGAAGATGGTCGACAGGATCAAGGCATCTGGTGCCAATGTCGTGCTCTGCCAGAAAGGGATAGATGACATGGTTCAGCATTTCATGGGTAAGGAAGGAATAATGGCTGTTCGAAGAATAAAGCAATCAGACATGGAGAAACTTGCGAGAGCATCGGGGGGAAGAGTCGTAACGAACCTAGACGACCTTAAGCCAGAAGACCTCGGTAACGCAAGCTTGGCAGAGGAAAGGAAGTTCGGCGAAGACAAGATGGTTTTCATCGAGGGATGCAAGGATCCGAAGGCAGTTGGGATATTGATCAGAGCAGGACTTGAGAGGCTCGTTGATGAAGTGGAGAGGGGCCTCAAGGATTCGCTTAACGTAGTTGCAGACATCATAAAGAAGAACCGGTTAGTTGCAGGTGGAGGCGCTATTGAGATGGAGTTGGCTAAGAGACTGAAAGAATATGCAGCGAAGGTCGGAGGAAGAGAGCAACTTGCGATCGAAGCATTCGCCGAATCAGTTGAAGCCGTTCCCAAGATTCTGGCAGAAAACGCTGGACTCGATCCAATAGACATAATGGTGGCTTTGAGATTTTCTCACGAGAAACCGGACGGACTATGGATGGGCATCGATGTCTACACGAGCAAACCAGTCGACATGATGAAGAGCGGCGTGGTTGAGCCAGCCGTTGTAAAAGAACAGGCGATCAAATCAGCGGTTGAAGCGGCATCCATGATCTTGAGGATAGATGATGTCATAGCCTCAGCGAGGCCCCCGCCGACTCCACCACCTAGGGGCGGGGAAGAGATGCCGCCGATGTGAGGGAGTGGATGAACTATGGCTGAAGCAGTTCCTGCCACAATCGGTGGTCAACAAGTCCTGATTCTTAGAGAGGGAGCGCAGAGAACCGTTGGAAGGGAAGCCCAACGATCCAACATCTCTGCAGCGAGAATAGTCGCGGATGTTGTGAGATCCTCCCTAGGTCCGAAGGGCATGGACAAGATGCTAGTCACGAGCTTCGGTGACATCACCGTTACGAACGATGGCGCAGTTGTACTGAAAGAGATGGATATCCAGCACCCGGTCGCGAAAATGATGGTGGAAGTCTCGAAGGCGCAGGATGACGAGGTGGGAGACGGAACAACCACAGCAGTGGTGTTGGCCGGAGAACTCCTAACTAGAGCTGAAGAACTGCTCGACAAGGATATCCACCCGACAGTAATCGTGGATGGATACACAAGAGCCACAGAGAAAGCACTTCAACTGGTAAAAGGGCTGGCGATCAACGTTAAGACTGATGATAGGCAGATGTTGAAGCATGTGGCGGAGGTTTCTCAGTCTGGAAAATCTCTCCGAGAATATAGTAGCCATATTGCCGATGTAGCGATAGATGCGGTCCTGCAGGTCGCAGAGAAGACTGCGGAAGGCTACAAGGTGGAGGTTGATGACATCAAAGTCGAGAAGAAAGCCGGCCAGTCAACTGCTGACACAAAGCTTGTCAAGGGTATCGTACTCGACAAGGAGGTAGTTCACTCAGGAATGCCTAAGAGGGTTGAGAATCCGAAGATAGCACTTCTCAACTGCGCATTGGAAGTTGAGAAGACCGAGTTTGACGCGAAGCTCAGCATCACTGACCCCGATCAGATGAGCGCGTTTCTCGACGAAGAAGAGAGGATGCTGAAGGAGATGGTCGAGAAAGTTGCTAAGACTGGAGCAAACGTCCTAATATGTCAGAAGGGAATAGACGATGTTGCTCAGCACTTTCTAGCCAAGAAAGGAATTCTGGCAGTCCGCAGGGCCTCTGAAAAGGATATGGAAAAACTGAGCAAAGCAACAGGAGCCAAGATCGTCACCAACATCGACGACCTCACCGCCCAAGATCTCGGCTCGGCTGCGCTAGTAGAGGAGAGGAAAGTCGCCGACGACAAGATGACGTTCATCGAAGGTTGCAAGGACCCGAAGGCCGTTACGATAATGGTCAGAGGCGGAACGGAACGTACAGTTGATGAGACTGAGAGATCAATCCACGACGCTCTATGTGTTGTCAGAGATGTGGTCCGCGACCCCAGAGTGGTGGTAGGCGGCGGAGCCGTCGAAGTCGAATTGGCTTCACAGCTGAAGCGCTGGGCTCAGGGCCTCACAGGGAAAGAGCAGCTCGCGGCATTCGCGTTTGCAGAGGCTTTGGAGGCGCTGCCGATGACCCTAGCTGAGAACGCGGGTCTCGACCCAATCGACATACTGGCTGAGCTGAGATCGAGGCATGAGAAAGGCGAGAAGTGGGCCGGTATAGATGTCTTCTCAGGTAGGGTCGGGGATATGAGCAAGCTGAGCATCTACGAGCCCCTCGCCGTCAAGGAGCAGGCCTTGAAATCTGCAGGGGAAGCCGCAACGATGATTCTGAAGATAGACGATGTGATCGCAGCCGGAAAGCCGA
>CAYQCQ010000073.1:0-5737 GCA_964416035.1 uncultured Candidatus Bathyarchaeia archaeon | reverse complement strand
GATGAATTCGCCGTCGAGGAGGCGCTGAGGATCCGCGAGAAACATGGTGGCGAAGTGACTGTTCTGACCATGGGACCGCCACAAGCCAGAGAAGCGCTCGTTAAGTGCCTCGCCATGGGCGCGGATAGAGCAGTCCTGTTGACAGATAGAGCCTTCGCAGGTGCTGATACTTGGGCGACAGCCTACACGTTATCATTAGCCATTAAACGATTGGAGTACGACATCATTTTTTGTGGTAAGCAGGCGATAGATGGCGACACTGCCCAAGTTGGCCCTGAACTTGCAGAGAACCTCGGGATTCCTCAGATAACCTTTGTCAAGAAGGTTGAGGTCGATGAAAAGGCTAGGAAAGTCGTGGTTCACAGAGAAACGGAAGACGGTTATGAGGTCATTGAGTGTCGGCTCCCGGTGCTGCTTACAGTTATCAAAGGTCTAAACGAGCCGCGGCTTCCTTCACTCATGGGGATAATGAGTGCCAACAAGAAAGAGATCAAAACAGCCACAGCCGCAGATCTCGCTGTGAACGTAGAAGAGGTTGGACTCAAGGGGTCCTTCACAGAGGTTATCCAAGTCTTTGCACCGGAGCCACGGCAGAAAGGAATCGTTGTCACCGAAGCCGACCCTGACTTAGCGGCAAAGAGAGTAGTGGAATTCCTGCAGGCCCAGGCTATCATCTAGGGGGGAAGCAGACTTGTCAATAGAGGTTAAGGAGACCTGCAATGGCTGTGGTTTCTGTATGCGGGCGTGTCCATTCGGGGCAATAGAGATCACTGAAGGGAGGGCAAGAATCGGAGACGCCTGCACGCTCTGTACCGTCTGCGTTAGATCATGCCCCAATCGTGCGATCGTAATTGAACGTCCTTCGATCCCAGTGGAACGCTTCAAGGAGTACAAGGGAGTTTGGGTTGTAGCGGAGCCTGAGGGAGGGGCGCTCAAGGCCGTGTCGTTTGAGCTACTCGGCGAAGGCGGGAGGCTCGCGAGAAAACTAGGGGAAGAACTTGCTGCTGTGCTGGTTGGCAGTGAGGTGGCCGGACTTGTGAAGTCCTTGGGTGTGTATGGAGCTGATAAGATCTATCTGATCGAGCATAAGCTGCTTGAGTCATACACTACAGATGCCTACACAGACATCCTAGCAGCTGTGATCGCCCGATACAAACCCTCTATAGTCCTGTTCGGCGCCACCATCAACGGGAGAGATCTTGCTCCTCGTATCGCTGCTAGATTGCGAGTTGGGCTCACAGCGGACTGCACAGGCCTTGAGATAGACGAGGAGAAGCGGCTGGTCCAGATCCGCCCTGCCTTCGGAGGCAACATCATGGCTTCGATAGTCTCGCGCAGTCGTCCTCAGATGGCTACTGTCCGTCCTCGTGTGATGAAGATGCCCGAGCCGGACGAGGCCAGAAACCCAACGGTGGAACGTGTCAACGTAACCCTCGGCCCTATCGCCCTTAGAACCAAGGTACTCGAGAGGGTGAGAGAGCTAACGAAGCCCTCCGAGAAGATTGAGGACGCTCAAATCATCGTGTCATGTGGGCGAGGAATCGGGAGACAGGAGGAGCTTAAGCTTGTCTATGAACTGGCTGAAGTGCTCGGTGCCGCAGTGGGAGGGTCGCGGCCAATAGTGGACTGTGGGTGGCTCCCACATCAACAGCAAGTGGGTCAATCAGGTAAGACCGTGAGCCCCAGACTATATCTTGCACTGGGAATTTCAGGAACAATTCAGCATAGAATCGGTATGCAGAGCGCCGACACCATCATAGCCATAAACAAAGATCCGGAGGCCCCCATCTTCAGCCTCGCCAACCTTGGCGTTGTCGGAGACCTGTTCCAAATCGTACCGAAACTCACAGAGCAACTCCGAGCTCTTCGTCAAGCAAAGGAAGGGCGATAGGAGAAGCGTCCAAATTCTGATGAATTTCACGGCTTGAAGATACTGAGACCTCTATCCTGGGTTTTATCTCTTCTCGGGTTCGGTTGGTCTCCATATTATGATGTTGCAACGTTGACCCTCATCTTCGAGCATGCCTGCTCTTCGCCTCGGTTAGAAGTTAAATCATAAACTATTTAAGTGTGAACAAATTGCTAGCGGTAAGATCCGGCTATGAGCAGGTTGAGCCAAGTGCTGCAGGACGATTCCTCAGTGGAGACATGGATGAGCATTGTGGGTGCCTATAAGACAGTACACCTCCTTCTGAATCAGCAACTGATCAAAAACGGTTTGACCTTTCCTCAGTATCGAGTGATCAGAGTCCTCGGAAAGTTCGGAGCCATGCCGATGAACAAGATTGGTGAACACATGCTTGTAACGCCTCCCGACATCACAGGCCTGATTGATAGGCTTGAAGGAAGAGGATACATAGAACGCAGAGGAAGCGGCACCGACAGAAGAATCGTCATAATGAGACTCACAAGAAGAGGCAAGACCTTGCACCGGCGAACAAGCGTTCAACATAGAAAACTGGTGAGCCGAATTATGAAAGTTCTGAGCGGAGATGAGCTGGTGAACGTGACTAGGCTTCTCGATAGGATCAAGGAGGGAGCGCTTGAGGTGAAGAGTGGCATCCGAAATGAAACCGATTGAAGCACAGAATCTATGCAAGAGTTACACAGATTCTGAGGTACTTGTGGAATCGATTAGCGCTGGATCGGAAACAGGGATCTGAGTTGGGCAGGCGTAGGCGATGAGTGTAGCCAAACCGATTCTTGAATATGTTGGGACGATTAGAACGCGGGCAGATATTCCTGGTTCTGCAAGAACGTTTAAGCGACTTATGAAACACCATAGATCGTATATTCATTTCTTTGTTCTCATCGCCGCATTGGCCGTTTTTAGGGCCTACGTGTTTACTCTGGAGCCACTCTATACTGCGCAGATAATTGATCAAGTTATCATTGAAGGCAACTATGACCTGCTGCTGGGGCTTGTACTGGCAATAGTGGTCACCGTAGGAGTATTTGGGATACTCAATTACGCGATAACGTATATACAGGGATACACTGCTCAATTGATCCTAAGGAACATAAGGTCTGACTACTACTCCTCTTTGCAACGTAAGTCGTTCACATTCTTTGATTCCACGGCTGTAGGAGACCTAGTCTCAAGAGCTACGATGGACTTGCGGGTGGCGGAGGAGTTTCTTAAAATGTGGACTGGAACCTTGACCAACGCGGTATTCACAGGAATACTAGTGTATATGGTGATGTATTCGATAAATCCAACAATGAGTGCAATAGCCGTTCTGCCGATAATACTCATATTCTATCTTACAGTGCGACTTCAAGTTACGATTAGACCTCTTTTCAGGAAAATGATGCTCATCTTGGGAAAGCTTGGAGCATATGTGCAACAGAACATTTTGGGAATGAAAGTCGTCCGAATTTTCAGAAGAGAAGCTGAGATGGAAAGTGGATTCAAACAGGTCGAGGATATTTACGTAGACACGGCGATCTCTGCTGGGAAGGTTCAATCCAAGTATATGCCATCCGCACCAGCCATTCTAACTCTTGGAATAGCGTTGGTATACCTGTATGGCGGCAACCTCATAGCTTCACCATCATCAATGCTGACAATAGGGCAGCTCACACTATTCGCAAGATATATGATGAGACTAAGTTTTCCCCTACGAGACCTGAGTAATCTCATTGGTTCCTGGGTAAATGCTGCGGCTGGCCTCGAAAGAGTCTATGGAATCATTGATCTGCCAGTTGAAGTGGTGGACAGACCCGACGCCAAAGAGATCTCTATAGCTAGTGGTCAGGTTGAGTTTCAGAATGTGACATTCGGATATGCTAAGGATAGACCTGTACTGAGAAATGTGAGCTTCAAGGTTGGTCAAGGCGAAAGAATAGCAATTCTTGGCGCCACAGGTTCAGGAAAAACGTCTCTAATATACCTCATTCCAAGGTTCTATGATGTTGCCTCTGGAAGCATATTGATTGACGGCACAGATGTCAAGAATTTCAAGCTTTCAAACCTGAGAAGACAGATAGGTATCGTGATGCAAGACGTCTTCATATTCTCGGGCACAATCAGGAATAACATTGCGTTCGGCAAGCCTGATGCATCCTTAGATGAGGTCACAGCCGCCGCCAAACTTGCAAGGATACACGATTTCGTGGAAACTCTCCCCGATGGCTATAACACGATCGTGGGAGAGAGAGGGATAACCCTCTCCGGCGGACAGAGGCAGAGGCTAACTATTGCCAGAGCGCTCTTAACAGATCCAAGGATCCTGATTCTTGACGACTCCCTCTCCTTTGTGGACGCCAAAACCGAGCAGGAGATCCAAGACGCCATCGAGGAAGCCATGAAAGGTAGAACATGTTTCATGATCGCTCAGAGATTATCAACCATAAAGAATGCTGACAGAATAATGGTTCTGGATAGCGGTGAAATCGCCGAGTTCGGAACGCACAGTGAACTAATGGCCAAGGATGGTATATACAGACGGATATACGAGACACAGTTCCTTGAGAAGGCCCCTGAAGCAATTCTAGCACCCGTTTTGCAGAGGGATGTGAACTAAATGTCAAGCCCTTTTGGCGTCTTCTCCACAAGATACGAAGAAACCAGGAAAAGAACAGTTTCTGACAGGACCCTTGTGCGTAGGGTCTACACGTATTCCATTGGCCACAGGAAGCATCTTGCGATAGGTGTTACAGCTATTGTTCTGGGCTCCCTCACAGGGCTGGCTTCACCCTACCTACACAAGGTCGCGGTGGATCAGATAATTCAGCCTGGAAATCTTTCCGGGTTCTTGTGGTGGGTTCCAACCTTCGTGTTCGTAACACTGGGAAACTATCTGCTCCAATATGTTCAGGTCTTCCAAATGAGAATTGTCGGAGAAAATGTTGTTGCAAAAATGAGAGACGAGATGATGTCCAAACAACAAGTGATCTCACTGAGATACTTCTCCGAAGGCGAAATAGGAAGGATAATGTCGAGACTGATAAACGACTCAAACAATGTCAGAAGATTCCTTAGAATGGGGCTGACAAGCATTATGGTGGATACGGCGTCCATTCTGGGGTCATTGGTAATAGTATTCGTACTCAACATGAAGCTCGCTCTTATGGCTGTTTCGATTCTTCCTATCGCTATGGTGGTAGCATGGTTTCTGGGAGAGCGTTCCAGAAGAGCTTACAGAGTGGCTCTTTCAAGCCTCGCGGGGCTGACTGCGAAGGTACAAGAGAACCTCGCAGGAATGCGAGTGATAAAGTCGTTTGCATCCGAAGAGAGCGCCGCAGAAGGTTTTGAAAAAGTGCAGGATAAGACGTTCAGGGCAAATGTTAACACGGTCAAGATCTCATCATCGTACCAGCCCACAGTCCTTTACATGAGAATAATCGGTACGGCCTTGATACTTTGGTTCGGCGCACTAATGGTTAGGAGCGGAGAAACCACTATCGGGACACTCATAGCCTTCACAGAATACCAGTTTTCATACTTCATGCCACTAATGGACCTCACAACTGCATACGACCAATATCAATCGGCTATGGCAGCTCTTGAGAGAATGTTCGACCTGATCGACACGAGCGAAGAAGTTAGAGATCCACCTCTAGACAAAGCAGTAGTTTTGGATACGGTAGAGAATGTAACCTTTGAAAACGTCACTTTTGGCTATGATCCGAAAAACCCAGTGATACATAACATAGATTTCACTCTCAGTGAATCTAAGAGATTGGCTTTGGTCGGGCCCACGGGGGCGGGCAAAAGTACAATCATAAATCTTCT
>CAYQCQ010000072.1:0-5847 GCA_964416035.1 uncultured Candidatus Bathyarchaeia archaeon | reverse complement strand
GTCAGATTGACATCGCGAAGCCATAACATTAGAATCGATCAGGATCGAGACGGAAACCAAATAGGCATCTTCCAAGTAGAGGAGCCTCTTCAACCAGGACAGAGCATAACAATCGAGGTAAGTTTCACAGCCTACCTGCACTTGACAGCCACGAGACGGCTTGAATGGAACCCTGACCTGGACTATTCCTTTAGCGGTACAAAGCAGGAGATACCGAAGGAACTTGTTGAGAAGTACTGTGTCTCAGCTGGCGCATGGAGAATCGACGATCCAAGTTCGTCTTGGCGGTCAGTCAGGGAACTTGCATACAGGTTGGCTCAAAACGAAACTAATGTCCTGAGGGCTGTTATGCAAATGGTTGTTTGGGTTGGGCAGAACATCAAGTACCCTGCTGTGAGGAGGGATAGAATCTTACCGCCGAATGAGACGCTCAACTCCTTCGAAGGTGACTGTGACGAGCAAGCCAACCTGATCATATCCATGTGCAGAACACTAAGGATCCCGGCGTATCTGCAGTCCGGCTGCGTCTACCTACCGGCAAAGGTGGATAAGGGATCAAGGTTCGACGGACATCTTTCTTTCCAGTTGGACCGAATAGGCTGGCATGCTTGGGCTATGATCTATGTCCCTCCCTGGGGTTGGATTCCTGTGGACATGACGTTGGGATATTCGAAAGAGTATCCTACTCTGGCGATACAGGGAGCTGCCATCCAAACGCTCAGCACAGTAATGTCAAACAACTATCTCGTCACAGACTACATATCGGATACAAATCGTGACGCCGAGGAACTAAGGCACACAGGAGCATACATCGAGGAGAGGGAGTCCATGAAACCGGTCGCAATCTCACCAGACTATCAAGCGACGGCAAGCGCGACGACAACAACCATGATTCTTATTGCATTCGGCATAGTCGTTGTAGGAACCTACGTGGCTGTTAGACGCAGAGCAGTAACCAAGAAGAGGCAAAGCCAGTCTTGAAGACCTTGCAGAGGCTTCGGGTCAAGGCTTATTTCCAAAGGATCCTTGTTAGGTCCTTGGTAAGGCATGGAGCTGTTTGAAGCTATTCGAGGCAGACGAAGCGTAAGAAGCTACAGACGAGACGCGGTTCCCGAGCAAGATCTAAAGGAAATATTGGGGTCCGCGATTTGCGCCCCGAGTGCCGGAAACCTTCAGTCATGGGAATTCGTGTTGATACGAGAAGACAGCAGAAAAGCAGCCTTAGCAGAGGCTGCATACGGACAGGACTTCATCGCAGAAGCCCCGATTGTGATTGTCGTATGTGCGAACACGGCGCGGTCTGCGAGGAGATACCGCAGTCGAGGGGTAAGCCTCTATAGCATTCAAGATACTGCCGCCGCGATCCAGAATATGCTTCTGGCTTCCTACGCCCTAGGGTACGGTTCTTGTTGGATAGGCGCATTTGATGAGACCAAAGCGGCTCGCATAATTCAAGCTCCACCGGAAGTGAGACCAGTGGCGATCATACCGATCGGACGACCGGCTGAGTCTCCGGACCGGCCCTCAAGAATCAGTCTTGAGAAAGTTCTACACTTCGAAAGGTTCACGTAGGCATGCTTCAGAAAACATTGGACGAGGCCATGCAGTTGATCAGTACAGAAGGGTAGAGGATCGATGAGATACTCGAAGATCGTTGAAATCTATAATCAAATAGAGGCCACTACGAAAAGGCTTGAGATGACAGACCTGCTTGTTCAACTCATCAAGGAAACCCCGAAAGAAGAAATAGACAAGGTGATCTACCTTACAACTGGGATTCTCTATCCTGACTACATGGGCGTTGAGCTCGGCGTGGCTGATAAGCTTGGGATAAAGGCGATCGCAGAAGTTTCTGGAGAGCCGGAGCACGTTATTGAAGAGGATTACAAGAAAACAGGCGACATAGGCATCACCGCAGAGAGATTCTCGTCAGTCAAGCCTCAAACAACACTCATCTCAGAGGTTCTAACAGTAAGGAAAGTCTATGAAACCTTTGACAAGATCTCCCGCGCAACAGGCCCGGGGTCAATAGACCTGAAGGTTAGGCTCCTCTGTGGTTTGTTAGCCAACGCCTCAGGGAAGGAGGCCAAGTATATTCTCAGGACTGCAGTGGGGCAGCTGAGGCTTGGAATCGCGGACATGACTATCCTTGACGCTCTCGCAGTTGCCTACGCAGATGAAAAGAACGCGCGCGACGCTTTCGAGAGAGCCTACAACCTTTCATCTGACCTAGGCCATGTGGCCAAAGCAGCCGCAATCGGAGGTCTTCACGAAATCGAGCGGTTCAAGATAACTCTCGGTAGACCGATCCGCCCTATGCTCGCAGAGAGACTTTCAGAATCAAAGGAAATCCTGGAGAAGGTCGGGGGCGAAGCTGCCACGGAGTACAAGTATGATGGGCTGAGAATCCAAGCTCACGTTGCAGCGAAGAAGACCTTGCTCTTCTCAAGAAGATTGGAGAACATTACAAGCCAGTTCCCAGATGTTGCGCGATACGTGGAGGAGTCTTTCAAGGCGGAAGATGCGATACTGGAGGCGGAATGCGTAGCTGTGGATGCAGATACTGGAGAGATGCTGCCGTTTCAGGTGATCTCTCAGCGAAGGGGCAGAAAATATGATGTTAAGGAGATGGCTGAAGAGGTCCCAGTTTCACTCTTCATGTTCGACATCCTCTACCTCAACGGCAAAGACCTAACACAGCTCACTTATCCTGAAAGAAGGAAGGCTCTTGTCAAGGTGGTTAAGGAAACTGAGCATGTCAAGATCGCACAGCAAATAGTGGCAACTAGACCGGAAGATCTTGACCGATACATGGGTCAGGCTATAGCTGATGGATGCGAAGGAATCATGGTGAAGTCCACTGGTGCCGACTCGGTCTACAAGGCAGGTGCTAGGGGATTTCATTGGATCAAATATAAGCGTGAATACAAGTCTGAGATGACTGATACAGTTGACTTAGCTGTTGTAGGCGCGTTTGCCGGACGAGGAAAGAGGGCGGGAACTTATGGCGCACTCCTACTCGCCTCCTACAACGAACGAGAAGACATATTTGAAACAGTATGCAAGTGCGGCACAGGCTTCACAGATGAAGATCTCAAGAAACTCCCCCAGATTCTTAAACCGCATATCATAGGTCACACTCACGCGCGAGTCAGATCGAAGATCACCCCTGACACATCGCTCACACCGTCCCTCGTACTGGAGGTCATGGGCGCAGAGATCACTCTAAGCCCGGTTCACACCTGTGAACAGAACTCAATACGACAAGGCAGCGGACTTGCGATTCGGTTCCCGAGATTCACAGGAAACTACAGAAGTGACAAGGCCCCCGAGGATGCGAACACTTCACATGAGATACTAGAAATGTACAAGAAACAACTGAAGAGAATCGAAGCAGAGACGTGAGAAGCTCACGTGACTTCGACTCTCAGCCTGTTCAGGCTGAAGAAGCAACCTGACTTCGCAAGGGCTGACCAATCCCTGAGAAAAGTCTATTTCTCGGTCATCTTTCAAAGTGCTGACTCAAAGCTCTCCTCTTGGCTCATGTAAGGCAGCTGGCGCAAACCGCTCGTCTTTCACGGCCTTTGCTCTTTGCATCTGAAGCGGCTAGCCCTCTTCAGGTCAGACTCCATGTTCTCCAAGGTGTTTCTATAGCATCCGCACGCAAATATATAACCAGAACAGCAAACTAGTTGCCGGGAGATTCCTTGCAGATTGAGCGGGTGCCTACTGGCATAAGTGGCTTAGACTCCCTGATCCAAGGCGGTTTTCCACGCAGTAGTCTCATTCTGTTGGCTGGCCATCCTGGATCTGGAAAGACCGCCATGGGTGGGCAGTTCCTGTACTCAGGCGCCGCTTCGCATCAGGAGAAAGGGGTGTATGTATCATTTGCAGAGGGAAGAAGCCCCCTCCTTGACTTTATGAACGCGCTTGGAATCGACATGGCTACTCAGGAGAAGCTCGGAAACATAAGGATCATGGATATGGTAACAGTCAAAGAGGAAGGGCTATCAACCGTCTTGCAGGAGGTGCTTGACGCAATACATTCCTTGAAAGCTCAGAGGCTTGTCATAGATTCGTTCTCTGCTATGGCTCAAGCCTTCACTAGAGAAATAGAAGCAAGAATAATGCTTCACACCATACTCAGCAAGATCGTGAGGGGTATGGGATGCACAACCATTATGACATGCGAAATCCCATGGGGAAGCGAACGAGTTGGAATGGGGATCGAGGAGTTCATTGCAGACGGTATCATACTGGTATCATCGTTCGTCGAGAACCTTGCCATCAAGAGGAGGCTGTTGATAGTGAAGCTGAGAGGAACTGATCACAGCGTCCGATATCATGATCTCATCCTCTCAAGCAGGGGCGTCAAAGTCGTGCCAGTGCCCTCCATGAAGTGAACGAAAGATGTCTTTCGCTGGAACAGGGATTCCGGAACTTGACAGACTTCTAGGCGGAGGAGTCGAACGAGGCCATTGCGTGCTTATGCAAGCTGATGTTGGAACCTTACTTGAGCGCTTCCTTTTTGCCTTCGCGAAGGAGGGTGTCGACAGAGACGAACGAACATGTTACATTTCTTTGGATAGGAACCTTGAGGCACTCACTCACATAATACGGTTCGAGATGCCCTCGCTAGTGGAAGCCCTGGGAAAGAATTTCTTTGTAGTAGATCTTCAGACAAGGGGAGAAGTTGAACCTTCCAAGGCCCTCAAGGAAGGAGTTTTAACAGTTTCAGATCCCTCGAATCCCTCCATCGTGACTGAATCGGTGGGATCATTCCTCGGTGAGCTGAAGCAAAAGGAAAGAGGAGCTCGATTCGTTACGAACTCGCTGTCAGACGCGATCATGATGTACGGGCTCAGTCCGACATATCAGATGAGCAGGGAACTTCTCTCACTTGCAAAAAGAAGAGAATTAGCAGGAATCAATGTCATATATCCGAAGATGCATACGCGACAGGATAATGCAACGATTGAGCACATTCACGACGGAGTAGTGGAGCTTTCTACGGCGCCGGTGGGCTCAAGGCTTCAGAAGTATCTTCAAGTAAAAAGCATGACTGGAGCAAGGTTCTCCTCTGAGATTGTTCCATACGAAGACGTGGAAGGGAAGATTGCGCTCTGGACCAGGTTGATCGAGGACTTCGAGGCTATGAAGAAAGGAATAACCTTGGAGCCTGATGGAACTCTCAGAATAACGGGATCCAAGGGGCAATTTATCTCCGAGAGAAGCTTGGCGAATCTCACCTTGATCATACTCAAAGAAGTGGGCTATGAGAGAGGGGGCAGCATGCTCTATGAGTATACTAGGGCAAGCGCTGGAAGAACGGCCGAGGAGATTTCAAAAGTCCAGCGGATCTCAGGTGCGGACGTACTGAGGACATACCTCAAGGTTTCACAGATGACAGGTTCCGGAGTATTCACACATATTTCTCTTGACGAAGAGAGTGGGATGGCAATCGTTCATGGAGTAAACCTCATTCCTAGCGCGCTCAAGTTCGATCGTCAGGTCCACTTTCGAGATGCAGGCGCAATTGCAGGTGTCCTCGAATTTGTGACAGGGAAACCGTACAGGGTTGAGGAGACTCGGTGCGTATGCAAGGGCGATCAGCACTGTGAGTTCGTTGGGAGGCCCATATAGCTTCGACTGTCAGTGCCCACGATCACGGTAGGAGAGGTTACTGTTGACTTCTCCAATAGGCGCGTAGATAATAGCCAAAGAAAACCGCCCCCTAGACCAATTTTCATAACGATGATGTGAGGCTCTTCACTATGCGGTCTAGGGTCGAAGCATTAGATCAAGTCCTTCGTACTATTCACCTGATATCTTTTCACTTGCGAAATT
>CAYQCQ010000071.1:2472-5912 GCA_964416035.1 uncultured Candidatus Bathyarchaeia archaeon | reverse complement strand
ACGACTACAAATTGTGGTCCTTCTCTCGCGGATTGCAGCTCTACGCAGCCAAACCTGATATGCTGCTTTCACAGGAATGAGATGGCTACCAAATACTTATAGGGCAAGCGACTTATCCAGCGAGCAAGGCGGTTTCAATGAGCGTAATCTCACTAGAGGAGCTCCAAAGGCTGGACCTTAGAATTGGAAAGGTCCTCAAAGCGGAGAAGATTCCTGAAAAGAGAAAGATCTACAAGCTCCAGATAGATGTGGGCGGGCAACAGATCCAAACGATTGCAGGCGGAGCAGAGTACTACCCGCCAGAATACTTTGAGGGCAGAACAGTAGTCGTATTACTGAACCTCCAGCCAAAGGTCATATCCGGAATGGAGTCGAAAGGAATGCTGTTGGCAGCTGACCTCCAAGGAAAACCGATTTGGTTGACCGTGGAAGGAGCTGTGCCCGCCGGAACCAAAGTACGATAGTCAAAGCATCGATGATCTGGCCGCTCAAAGGGATTATATAGACGCCTCCGATGACCTTGCAGGCCTCAAGAAAGCGAATGGAACCAGAGGACCAGCCGATGAACAGGACCTTGCTCGTCGCATTGCTCGTTATATTCATGATCTGCGAGAACGTTACAGCGGCTTCTGCTTCAACCTTCTCAGCCAGAATCGAAGGCGACATGATTAATGTACAGATATCATCGACCCTTAGCCAAAACATCACCAACCTCTTCGAGAAGAAGATCAACATTTCGGGAGATTCGTTGAGCAACGTAACGAGGGCGTTTGAGAAGCAGATCAAGACAAAATCACCCGAAGCTACTGTTAAGAATCTTTCGGTTCATTGCACATTCACCAACAATACTGTTGACGTTACCGTGCGGTTCAATGTCTTGGGGGTCGTCTCGAAACGGGAGGAAGTGATTACTGCGAATCTCACTTGGAGGGCGTTCAATATTCTCGACGATCTCTCGGCAGAGAATGTGAGCTACAATTTAGTTGGCAAGGCCTACTTCCGAGGCGTCATTCTTCGTTTCGAGAACATGACTGGAGCGCAGTTCCACGAGAATCGTACACTTCCCGTGACTGCCTACAGAGCGAAAGACATCGCACGAAACATAACGATGCTGCGATTCAAATCCTTGGAAACCCCTCTTTCAAATTGGCAGGTGGTGTACAACATTACCAAAGGGGAGACATGTTATAAGCTCAAGCTGGGGAATGTCGTCGACCTCGCCGTTAAGCGGGAACTCAACGCTTCGGTAACAGAGTTCGGGGTCTGGATGGATCTTTCAGGTGAGATAACTACGCCTGGATTTGCCAGGCTCAAAGGAGACGCGATAGTGTCCGAGACTGGCGTCGGAATCTCCCAGGTTTTAATGCTCATATCCGTTGCTACCCCTCTACTGATTGCTGTTGCAGCCCATGTGATCGAGAGGAAGAGGACGAGAATCAAGACCGAAGCCAAGAGGAAATAGCCGTCGTTGGCATAGAAAACGAAAGAATCAAGTTGAGGGGATGGAGCTTTCCATGTTGAAGATTTTGGTTTCGTTCAATCTCGATGAAGAGTACGTCGAGAGGATTCGTTCCTGCCTGGTCGGCATTGACGTCAAGAAAAGCTCTGATCCAAGCGTACTTCTATCAGAGATCCGCGGTGCAGAGGTTCTTCTTGCTGGCAGATTCACCACCAGATGTTCGCGGCTGCCAAGAGGCTAAAGTGGATCCAGGCCATAGCGGCAGGAGTTGACAGATTCCTTTTCCCCGAGTTTGTTTCCTCAGATGTTATCCTTACGAATGCGAGAGGTGTTCATCCCGCTCAGGTATCTGATCACGTTCTCGCTCTAATCTTGGCGTTCAGCAGAAAACTCAACAGGTTCATGAAGTCCCAATACGAGCGAAAATGGACTCGTCTTCAATGCGAAGAACTTCAGGGAAAGGTCCTCGGCATAGTTGGCCTAGGAGCGATTGGGAAAGAGATTGCTCGGAAAGCGAAATGCTTCGGTATGAGAGTCCTAGCTGTCGATAGAGATGCGGCCGTTCCCCCAACCTCTGTAGACGAACTGCTTAAGCCACCAGCCCTGTCGACATTGCTGAAGCAATCTGACTTCGTTGCCCTATCAGTGCCTCTCACCCGAGAAACTGAGGGATTGATCGGAGAACCAGAACTAACAGCAATGAAGAGAGAGGCCATCCTCATCAATGTGAGCCGGGGCGGGATAGTTCGGGAACAAGCACTTGTTAGGGCTTTGAGGGAGGGTAGGATAGGAGGCGCTGGTCTTGACGTATTCGAAGAAGAGCCTTTGCCACCTAGCTCTGAACTTTGGGGTATGCAGAACGTCATTGTTACGCCACATGTAGCTGGCTCAACTCCTCACTACTGGGTCAGGGTCTGCGACATCTTCTGCGAAAACCTGAGGCGTTATACTTCGGGGCAACCACTAATCAATATGATCGACAAGAAAGCAGGCTATTAGCGTCTGACCCGACGGAACGCTCCGTGATTCAGAATTCCCCTTCGCATCAGTCGAGAGAGATTTTTCACCTTCTCGATCTTCATTACTTTCGTTTTTCTCTCTTGCTTATATCGAACGCGGATTCATCTCGTTCATGAAACGTCGCTGTCGGATTCGTTTGTGTGGAAGGGGAAGTGGCCGAGTATATAGAAGTAGCCATTTCAAAGATCAAGGATTCTGTATTCATCGATGAATCCAAACTTGATTTCGACTATATGCCGTCTAGGCTACCGCATAGAGATGCTCAACTTAAGCGTCTAGCGCAAGCATTCCATCTTTTACTAGACAACCCCGGTAGAGCCAGCCCCAAGGCGTTAATCTTTGGAGAGGTCGGTGTAGGTAAGACCGTTCTGGCGAAGTATTTTGGCGAGAACCTCGTCAAGGTTGCAAAGAGTCGAGAGGTCAATCTGATTTATGTTTACTTGAACTGCCGAACGGTTGAGAGTAGATGGTCTCTGGTATTGAATTTGGCTGTGAAGATAAACCCGCATGAACTCGCAGTGAGGGGATATGGTCCAAGCCAGATGCTCCGAGGAATCTACGACTACTTGAATGATAATGACTTCTACCTGCTTGTAGCATTGGATGAGGTTGACTTCTTCATAAAGAGAACTGGTGAGAACGTGATCTACGACTTCACAAGGCTAAGTGAAGAGCTCGCTAACTTCCCAAAGAGAATAGCAGTAATCTTCATTGCCAGAAACCATGGAATATATGAGCTCCCTCAACTTGATCCCAGCACGGTGAGCACCCTTTTCGGCGCGAATACGATTGAGCTCCCACCCTATCAGACCTCAGAGCTGAAGAACATTCTAATTCAGAGGACGATCGAAGCTTTCAAGCCACACACAGTATCCGAGGAGGTCATCGACTTCATAGCCGATATCGCTGGAGAGCAGGGAGATGCCAGATACGCGATTGAGATTCTGGCTTTCGCAGGGAG
>CAYQCQ010000071.1:0-2372 GCA_964416035.1 uncultured Candidatus Bathyarchaeia archaeon | reverse complement strand
CAGGGCGTCTTAACAGAACTCTCCAAAACTGGAGTTATCAACATGAAACATCTTGAGGGCAGACTTCTGGTAAGCCTTCCAGAGATCCCCACAGAGATCCTCAGAAGAGAGTTGGAGAACATAATCAGAGATGAGAGAAACAGTAACCCTCAGAATAAGAAATGACAACTACGCCTCTGAAATGGAGAAACTCCTAGGATCGAAGGCAAGGCTTAGGATTCTAAGACTCTTCGCCAAATATCCAAACCATGCCTTCACTAAATACAGAATATGTCAAATAACAGGTTTGAAGCGTCAAGCTGCATCAAAACATATGAGAGAACTACTTGAGCGGGATCTGATTATGTCTAAAGGAGGGGAGATAGTGAGATACTACTTCAACATCAACAGTGATCGAGCAAATGTGCTTCGCGAATTCTTCTCGAAGATGTTGCTTACGTAAAAAGGCTGATACTGGAATATTCGGACCTATGCAGCGTCTCCCTGTTGCGTTCGTCATCCGGTCATCGGAAGATTAGGACCCTAAAAACGATTGAGATTAGAACCAAGGCGAACAGAAGAAGTACGATCGGAAGAAGAGTGGTTTGGAGAGCTGCGATGCTAATCGCCACGTAATCCTTCCAGTCAAGCCTGAGCTTTCCTTTCTGTTTCTCAGGGTCCGGACCACTTGCTTCTCTCTTGTTATCCATCGTGACACCTTCTCATGGAAGACCGATGACTTGCTGACCTTATGTTATAGGTGGCATGCGACCTTACGACCAGAGCCCACGTCAATCAGTTCTGGATGAACGTTCCGGCATTCGTCCTTTGCATATTCGCATCTTGGATGGAATTTGCACCCTTTTGGTGGGTTGGTTGGGTTTGGCACCTCCCCACTCAACACCTTTCTCTCCCTCTCTATGTCCGGGTCTGGAACGGGTATGGCTGCGAAGAGCGCCTTCGTATATGGATGCAACTGTTCCTTGAAGAGATCGCTTTTTGACCCGATCTCCACGATGTGTCCTAGATACATCACGCCGATGATGTCACTCATATGTCGTATTACACTCAGGTTGTGAGAAATGAACAGATAGGTGAGTCCCAGCTCGGCTTGAAGATCTTTCAGGCCGGCCGTTACGATGTTTCCAGTAATTGGAATAAGGTGCCGATGACGACCACTATAAGTTGATGATCAACCAAGAATGAGCTCAATCCTGGGGTAGGTGAGGCACCTCGCTTAGCTCCATACGGTATTCCTGTTGACGTTAAAAGGACTCTGGAAGTCTTTAGGGAGAGGACTATACAGCAAATAGTCGCGATCGCTGGTCTAGTTCGTGTGAAGGCGGAAGATGCATAAGACGAAGGGCTATGTTGCCTTCTGTTTCATGATTTCCTCGAACTGTCTCCTTTCGATAGATCCCATGTCGAATAAGGTCTTGGCGACTTCAGTGATCTTGAGGAAGGCGTGAAGCTCCACACTTGTTGCCTTCAACGCGTCAGGCCCCCCCTCTTCGCGGTCAATGAGGACCACTGCATCGTTGACCACGCCGCCTTCGCATCGTACTGCGTCTATCGCTTCCAGTGTACTCTTCCCTGTGGTAATGAGGTCATCCACTACCAAGACTCGGTCTCCCGGTGACAGTAACCCTTCAACCCTCCTCTCTCTGCCATGGGTCTTGGCTTCCTTCCTCACGTATAGGAAAGGCTTCTTGGTTCTGAAAGCCAAGACCGCTCCATAGGGAATGCCTGCAGTTGGGAGGCCAACAATTCTCTCAAAGTTGTCAATTCCAATCTCATTTCTCACAGTCGACTCATAGATCCCCGTGACAGTGTCAAAGGTCTCTGGGAAGCTCGGCAGAACTCTCAGGTCTATGTAGTATGGGCTCATCTTTCCGCTTGTGAGCGTGAATGTCCCAAACCTTAGTGCACCTGTCCTAACGAGGATTCTGCAAACATCTTCTTTGGGCGTCTTGATCTCCAAGAGCAGCACCTACGTCTTCATAGACGGGTAGATGAGAACCTCCCCTTGCTTAATCACGCGAGACTCTATTTTAGGAGCGATCTTCCTAAGGGCCGTCACGAACTCCTTTTGACCTTCACCGTGGTAGGGAACGGCCAATTTCGGCTTGACGAGGGCGGCGATCTCGGCGCCAGTCTTCGGGGTTGCCTTCGGACCGATCCCGATCGTGCACAGGCATACATCAATGTCGTACTTCTTCCCTATGTCCGCCATCTCCTTGAAAGGTAGGCTGTCGCTCGTGTGATAGAGCGTGACGCCATCCTCACTGGTGATCAAGTAGGTCACTGGCGCTTCTGCAGGATGCGAACTCCTTTCGGCGCGTATCGTTGCGTCCTTGATCTGAAACTCATCCTTTACGTTCGCTGCAGAGAGT
>CAYQCQ010000070.1:0-5967 GCA_964416035.1 uncultured Candidatus Bathyarchaeia archaeon | reverse complement strand
GTTATTCGATCTCTGTAGACGGAAGCAAAGTAGCGTTCATCGCCAACATGACTGACGAGGCAGACTACACGCTTGTGAGAGACATCCAAGTAATGCCTACGAGTGGTGGAAAGCCAGTTAAGATCACGGAGAGCAAAGGTCCGATCCAAGCGTTGAGCTGGTCCCCAGACAGAGAGAAAATCGCGTACCGTGGACATAACCTTCGCAGGAGGTTGGCAACAAATACAGGGATCTGGATCGTAGCCTCCGAAGGCGGACCTTTAGTTGAGATAACGGGAAAACTTGACAGAAGCCTTGGAAACCATCTAAACTCTGATTCTCGAATCGTCTCGCCTGATCTTAGCCCTGTGTGGGACCCAGACAGCAAATGGCTCAACTTTCTGGCCACAGACGGAGGCGCATGCCACCTCTACAAAGTAGACGTAGAAGGCAACGCTGTAAAGCCGATCACAGAGGGTGAGAGAAGCGTTGAGGGATTCAGCCTCTCAAAGAACGGAAGCGTGCTGGCCTACACCTCTATGGATGCGTTGAACCTTGCCGAGCTTTACGTGAGAGATGAGAAAGGTGAGAGAAAGGTCACAAACTTCAATGATGATCTCCTATCCAAGTTCATGTTGAGCGCTCCCGAGAGGTTCACCTTCAAGGCCAGCGACGGCGTCGAAATTGAAGGCTGGGTGATGAAGCCTCCCGGCTATGACCAAGGACAAGTTCCAGCAATTGTTGAGATACATGGAGGCCCAAGGACCACCTACGGTCACAGCTTCATGTTAGAGTTCCAGTTACTGGTTGCCAACGGGTTCGCAGTGCTATTCACAAACCCTAGAGGCAGCGCAGCTTATGGCGAAGAATTTGCAGCCGCGATACCGACGAACTACGGAGATCGGGATTACAAGGACATCATGGAATCCATAGACCATCTCATCAACATCGGCATCGCAGACAGGAATCGCCTCGGAGTAACTGGAGGATCATATGGAGGATTCATGACGAACTGGGTCGTTGGACATACAGATAGGTTCAAGGCTGCCGTGACACAGCGGTCAATAAGCAACTGGTACAGTTTCTTCGGGACCAGTGATATAGGCTACTACTTTGCGGAAGAGGAGGTCGGAGGCATACCATGGGAGAATCTTCAACACTACATTGAGAACTCTCCGATAACCTATGCGCAAAAGATCAAGACTCCCCTTCTGATAATCCACTCAGAAGAAGACTATCGCTGTCCAATCGAGCAAGGAGAGCAACTCTTCGTGGCTCTTAAGAAGCTTCGAAAGGAAAGCAAGATGATCAGGTTTCCGGGAGAGAACCATGACCTCTCACGAAGCGGCAAGCCTCGACACAGGATAGAAAGGTTGAACCACATAATGAACTGGTTCAAGAAACATCTCTGAGACAGCGGATTCAGAATACTCCCTAACCTCAGTTGTATTCATTAGGTGGAGCACCAAGAACTACAATACCTTGACGAGTGGGTGAGACGATGGCATACAAGGCTCTACGTGCAGCCAGAGGAGGAATCCCCGCGGGAAGGGACGCGATGAGAGCGATGCAAAAGATGGGCATGCAGGTCAAGGAGATTGAGGGCGCGAGAGAAGTGATCATCGTAACCGCTGATAGAAGGATAGTGATTGAGGAGCCTAACGTAGCTGCGGTGACGCTTCAGGGCGAACAGATCTATCAGATAACGGGTGGGACGCAGAGAGAGGAGCCGCTCATAAAAGTTGAGACAGTATCAGAGGATGATGCTCGACTGGTCTCAGATCAAGCCGGCGTCAGCATAGAGGAGGCAAAGAAAGCCCTCGAAGCCACCGAAGGAGACTTGGCTAGGGCCATATTACAGCTGAAGAAGAAAGCATAGAGCGTGTCTCATTTTCTTCTCGATCTTTACCTTCTCTCACAAGTCTGAATCAAAGCTCAAATACTGAAAAAATGATGGGCGCCGCATCCTAAAGGGGATCGTAACGCAACACGAAGATCAAACAGTTTAATTAGACACCAAGACATCATAGCCAGAAAAGCTGAAAGGAAGACACAGACCTAGGAAACGAGATGGACCAAATGTCCTTCAGAAGCACGAACCCACAACTGCAAAAAGTCGTGTCCGAACTCAGAAGGATTTCGAGAAAGAACAAGGCACCGATATGGGAAAAAGTGGCTGATCTTCTCTGCAACCCAAGAAGATCAAGAATAGAGATCAATGTGGGACAAATTGAAAGATATATCTCGAAGGGAGATGTCATTGCGATCCCGGGAAGGGTCTTAGGATCAGGAACCATAGAGAGCAAAGTGACTGTTGCTGCTCACAAATTCACCAATCAAGCTAAGGAGAAGATTGAGAAAGCTGGGGGGAAGTGCTTTTCACTCTTGGAATTGGCGGAGAAATATCCGAAGGGTTCCGGCGTCAGGATCATGAGATAGCCTATTCAAACGCTAGTAAGACGTGACCTTCAGCTAAGGCATCAGGCATACTTCGCTTTGTCGACCCAAGCAAATTTTCTCTGGAGCGTCTTCGGGTAATACTTCTTCCAGTCATAGTTGACTCTTCTGCCCCACTCTTCATAGGTCCGTGGATCTATGTAACTTCTGAGAGACGTGCCGAGATTATAGTCCCTTGTCGCTTTCAGCAACTTGATTCTCAGCGAGAGGGCTTTGGCCTGCTTCTTCTTCCTCTTCTTTCCAAGTTCTTTGAGGCGTTGCAGTTTCTTCGCCATCGATTCATTCCAGTTCTTTGGAAGCTTTCGCTTGTGGTTGCAAGTCATCGCAGCTTGAAGATTCGCCAAGGTAGCCGTGTGCTTCTTGACAGCCTCGTCATCCTCCAGTGTCACCTTGGCACTACCAAGGTATTCTTTCACAACTTTCGTCGCATGGTGTGTTCTGAAGACCTTCGCGGTTAGGCCCGGCATGACTTCGTCAAGGAATGAGTTCACCTTTTCTGATCGGACACCCTGAAAGAGTAGTGACTTTCTCTTTCGGCCTATTGATTCCTTCAGGTTTTCTATGACTTGGGGAGGAGGCCTTATTGTTTGAAGCCACCTTACGGAATCCTTTCCTAAGAAATCAAAGGTCACCTCACCATTCTCCGAGATCTTGACATGCTCTGAACGCAACGTTGTGGCGCCAACTGTGTCGGCTTCATCTTCGTCCTTTTCGTCGCCAACTCTCATCTTCAAGTTGTCTATTAGATAACATACTGTTGCGATCTTTCTTCTCATAGGATCAGGAGACGCAAGATTTTCTTCTATGTGACGCCTTACCTTCTCCAGTGTCGCCTCTAGCTGCCTCGCTAGACTGAACTTCTCTATATCTCGTCTCTGCTTGAACTCCGCTGTGTCCGCAAACCACACATATTTCTCAACGCCTCTGAGCTTGTCGTCCCATCTGGCAACCCACAGGTATTCAGGGTTGAAGACAATCTCCTTCCAGTTGCTTCCATCTGGCGGGACTGGTCTTGGGGCATCAGGCGACAAGTTGAGAGTAATGTCACTGTAGCTTACTCTAGGCTTCCATCTTCCCCTTAACGGATGATTTCCGCGCCCCATGAATATGCAGGGAGGTTCAACCGTGTAGTTCCCAAGTTCAACTCTCTCGCCGTTCACCGTCGCGAAGCCATACTTCTCCTTGTTCGCTTCACGAATCTTCTTGCGTTCCGCTGCTTGGGCCTTCTTCTCTTCTTTGGACACCTGCTCCTTCCGCAGCTTTTCGGCCTCAACCCATCGTTGGATTTCTGAGAAGTCGAACTCCTCGATCTTGCAAGGGTTCGATAAGTTGAGAGCTTTACAGAAGTCTGAGAGAAAATTCTTCACGAACACAGGATCATTGACGTACTCAGTTCCCAGCTTCTTGACCCACGCCACAGCCATCTCTTCCTGTGTTGGATCCAGAGGAATGCGCGTGCCTCTGTAGAAGATTGAGAAGCCCTTGGGTTCATATTGAGGAATAATGATCCCTTTATGAACCAGTTCCTTTATTCTCCTAGTTCTCAACCTTCACACCGCTCTGCAGAGACAACTTGCCTCCTCAGGAATTTGAGGTATTCAATCAAAATTATGGGACAGAAGAGATCTGCTATCATATGGCTTTCTCTATTCAGCCGGCAACCGTCGAAATGTAGGACGATGCTTGGACCACGGCGTTCGCCGCCCTCTCTGCGAAGCTCAAGAACGGGTATGGATAGATCCCTATCAAGATGCACAGGAACGCCAGCAAGAAGATAGGCATGAGCATTGAAAACGGAGCTTCGTGTGCCTTCGCGACCGTCGAGCTTTCTTTCTTCAACACGAACGTCTGGATGAGTCGCAGGTAGTATGCGACTGAGAATAGCACGTTGAGAATCATTATTGCTGCGAAGACATTCATGTATGATTGGGCTGGCTGGGTGCCCGCCTTGATCCCCGCCATTATGAGCATGAATTCACTTAGGAACCCGTTTAGTGGAGGTATGCCAGCTATCGCGAAAGCTCCGATCGTAAAGGTGATCGTAGTTACTGGCATTCTCTTCCAGACCCCAGAGAGTTCGTTAACGTCACGTGTACCGGTCATGTGAACGTAGCAACCTGCGCACAAGAATAGAAGCCCTTTCATTATTGCGTGATTCATCACGTGGAATAGGCTCGCTGTGACTCCGTCGACGGTTGTCAAACCAAATACTACGTAACCCATCTGTGCGACGCTACTGTAGGCGAGAAGCCGCTTCAAGTCCTCTTGAAGCAACGCCATCAGGTTCCCGACTGTCATGGTTACTACTGCCGCAATCGCTAGCATCAGCTGCCAACTCGCCTGCACGGAGGGAAAGACCAAGAAAAGAATCCTGAGAAGCGCGTAGCCACCAGTCTTGATGACGACTCCAGATAGCAACGCACTTACGGGGCTCGGCGCCTCTGGATGCGCATCTGGGAGCCAAAAATGTAGAGGGACTAAGGCAGCTTCAACGCCAAATCCGATTACAACCATGATCATAGCGAGCAGAATCCAGACAGAGCTAGTGGCATTCTTCAAGCTCGAAGCCAAGAAGGCCAAGTTCAGAGTTCCAGTCATCCCGTACAAGAGTGACATTGCGAACAGAATGGTGACGTTCCCGAACGAACTCATGACAAGGAACTTGAACCCGGCCTCGACTGGAGCCCATCTCTCCTTTCTATAGGCGACTAGACAATACGAGGCTAAGCACATGAGCTCCCAGAAGATGAACAACGTGAGAAGGTCTCCCGCAAAGACAACTCCAACCATGCCAGCAACCAGACCTAGCAGCAACACATAGTAGAGCACAAGCCCGGTGTCGTGTTCCATGTATCTAATTGAGTAGAGGCACGCAGCGATTGCCAGTCCCATTATCAACGATGCCATGAAAACGCTTAGCATGTCTATCTCGAAGCAGGCCCCCAGTGGCGGCGCATATCTCTCCAGAAACGTGATCACAACAACTGACTTGGACGCAACTGATTGGTAAAGGTCGTACAGAAAGTAGGCGGAAACCAACAGTCCCAGTAAGGCATAGAGCCCACAGATCTTGTCTCGATGCCTTGACAATTTCGCGTATTCCATCAACCGGCCGATCAGAGGCGTTGAGATGACAAAGATGAACAATGCATCCAGGGGCAGACCAAACATGACCCGTTTCTCCTTGGGAATTCGAGATTCTCTAGTGTCTTGTCGGAACGAACGGTGAGGTATCAGATTACGTTATTTAAGAGTTTCACGTGAGCGACTCTTGATCTCTGAGCTATCCATCAACTGTAGATTTCGCCAAGCTCTGTAGACGACTGCGCATCTGCCATCACTAAAATTGCTTGAGAACATCGCTTTTCTCCATCATTCTCCCGCAGAAGTGGCAACGAAGTCTCAAGGGCTCCGAACTCTCCACTTTGAAGGCAGGCTCGACGGGTTCCTTGGCATTAGAGACACAGGCTGGGTTGGCGCATCGGATTATGCCAACGATTGTGGTTGGAAGCCGCACCTTTTCCTTCTTCG
>CAYQCQ010000069.1:0-6116 GCA_964416035.1 uncultured Candidatus Bathyarchaeia archaeon | reverse complement strand
CCCGACTCCTCGGTCACGTGCCGCACACATGCATGATCAGGTATTCTCTGTCCCCCGCTAGTTGACGAATGTGATTTGACAGTTTGATTGCGAGGGACGGATCCCTGTAGCCGGATGTGATCAAGCTTCTCCCATGATCTGCGAGAACTTCAAGAAGATAAACATTCGCCGAAGTTTGATAACCTGTGCACTCAGACGGGACTGTGAGATCATCGGATAGATGAGACGTCAAGTTTGGCTCTATAGGAGACTCCGTGTAAGTTCACGTCAGAGGGAGGATAGGACCTCTTCAAGCGCCTTCAGCATCAGGTCGATGTCACCCATTTCAATGTACCCCATGTTGCCGATTCTCAAGGTTTTCTTCTTGATCGCGCCATATCCCTTAGCAAGTTCAAACCCCTTCTCGCGCATCTTCTCATAGATAACGGAGCCGTCGACGCCTTCGGGTGCGTTAATGCAGTTCACGGTTGGGCTCTCATAACCTCGCCTCGGGAAGGTTGAGAGACCCAGCCTTTCAATACCTCTCCTGATTCGCAGGTTCCGTTCTCTGTAAAGATCGAAATACCATCTTTTGCCTCCCATTCGCTCGATCATCTTCAGAGCCCTGTTCAGTCCTGCGATTTGAGGTATTGCAGGAGTCACTGGGGTCCCTACACCCTGCTTCTGATCTTCCTCCCAGACTTTGAAGTCGAAGTACCACCCCTTGTTGAGGGCTGTCTCTGAAATCTTCAATGCCTTCTCACTGACGCTCCCTATGCCCAAGGCCGGAGGGACGCCGAAACACTTCTGCGAACTTGAGAAGCAGACGTCGATGTTCCATTCGTCAACTCTGATCTCTGTGCCCCCCATGGAGCTGACGGCGTCGACAAAGACCAACTTGTCATGATTCTTTGCGGTTGCAACCAGCTCCTTTAACGGGTTGATAAGACCGACACTCGTTTCGTTGTGAGTCATGGCCACGGCCTCCACTTCAGGGTGCCTCTTCAACGTGTCGTCAAGGCTGTCGGATAGAGTCGGTTCCCCAAGCGGGGGCTCCAGCTTCACAACGGTCTTGCCATTGGCGACGCCCACTTCACTGAAGCGCTCTCCAAAGCTACCATTTATGCAGCAAACCATATTCTTTCGAACGCAGTTCCTGACGGATGCTTCCATGAATCCCGTGCCCGTGCTTGAGAATAGGAATACTTGGTTTTGCGTCTCAAGAAAGGCCTGCAGCAGTTTAACAGTCTCGTAGTGTAGGGAAAAGTATTCCTTGCTCCTGTGGCTGTACATCTGCTCGCCCATCGCCTCAAGAACTTCAGGGTAGCAGGCGACTGGGCCGACCGTGAACAGCTTCAAATTGATTCACTCCGATTCATGACCCATGATTTTGCAGATAAAAGGTTTGATGAAGACTGTCTGCGATGAATAGAGCAGTGATTCGCTATGCATGAGTTATGCTTCTTGATGAATACGGTTACTTCAAGGCACCTTTCTCTTGATCTCTTGGATCCGAATCTGACCGAGATCTCTATTAAGCCACTTCAGGCTCTTTGTCTTGGGAGCGCAATGAGGGTCATCGGCCTTCTTTCCGATTTCGGGCTTCGAGACTCATACGTGGCCGAGATGAAAGCAGTGATACTCTCCAGATGCCCTGAAGCAAGATTGCTGGATATCAGTCATGAGATCCGAAAGTTCGACGTTCTGATGGGTGCATTCGTATTGGCTTCAGCATCACGATCATTTCCAGAGGGATCGATCTACCTCGCAGTTGTTGACCCAGGAGTTGGATCGGAGCTTGGGCCCCTAATTGTACAGTCGAACAGATCACTCTATGTTGGGCCGGACAACGGGTTGCTGATGCTGTCTGCAGTTAGAGAAGGATTACGAAGCGTCTACTGCATCAAGGATCGGAGGTATCTCAGAGACGCCGAATCGGCAACTTTTCATGGTAGAGATGTCTTTGCCCCTGTCGTTGGAGACTTGGCGAATGGAGTCTCCCCACCTGAAATCGGATTCGAAGTCAAGAACTATGTGAAACCAGAATTCAGCCGACCTGTCGTCAACGAGAAGTCTATAGGCTGCGAGGTTCTCCATGTCGACGACTTCGGCAATGTCGTGACAAATGTCGATGCATCCAGTATCAAGAAAAGTAATCTCACTTTCGGAAGGACCATGATTCTCACAGCAGGACGAAGACGGTTGAGACTTGGATTCGTCCGAACCTACAATGAGATTCCTGAAGGCGCTCTCGGATGCCTAGTCGGAAGTCACGGTTTTCTGGAGATAGCGATGAGGATGAGAGATGCTTCGAAAGCGGCCCTTGTCAAACCCGGGTCTAAACTGAAAATCGTCGCGTCAGATCCTGTCTGAGCCGCTGAGATATTGTAATCTCTGCTCTCCTTTGATCTGTCTAATGAAAAGGGCAACTGATTGCGGTACTAGGGACGGCCAGTCCTCGTTGTTGAGCATGCGTTTGCGTATCTCGGTTGCAGAGTATGTTTCTCGGTTGAAGAATGGTATTGGCTCTACTTTGAATCCTGCCTCTCGGAAAAGAGTCACGGTCAAGGGCTCGTTTGAAAAGACGGTCTGAAACGGGGGCGTAAGAGAGGTCAAGTGCGCCACCCAAACTTTGTGGATGTTGACGTCAGGAATTGGAATTAGGAGGTACTTGCTGGAGGATATTCCGGCGTCTTCTAAGGCAAGCCTTGACATGGCTATGCGTTCCCCGGCGGTGAATGGATTTTCCAGTGTGTGGCTGTACTGTGCGCTTCCGATCGCTATGATCACAGCATCTACTTTCTTGAGGATATGTCTGATGGATTCTAGGTGACCGAGATGAAAGGGCTGGAACCTGCCGACGTATAGCCCTGTCTCAGCCATACTCCTGTGCTCCAATCATCCACGAGTTATGCCCCGAACCTGATATTTACGATTGTGCTATCCTAGAGGAAAAGATTCTTCATTAGTCGCCAAGGGCAGTGGGGAACCAACAGTCGCCAAACTTTCTGACCCAGATGGCAACCGAAGTGCCCATTCTTAGTCGCATAGGAGAACGTAACTATGCTTTTAGGCTTCCTTCCAGTCTTCAATTGCTTGCCGGCGCGAGGAGAACGAATGTTGAAGTTACTAGGCGTCCTGAGGCTTATTCGACCTGTCAACGCGGTGATAGCGTTCCTCGCCGTTATGGCCGGTGCGGCTACAGTTAGTAGGATGTTTCTAAGTCAGGAGGTGCTTCTTGGGGCTATCTCCGCATCTCTTATCCTAATGAGCGGAAACGCGGTGAACGATGTTTTTGACATCGAGGCGGATAAAGTGAACAGGCCGCAGCGACCACTTCCCCGAGGAGACCTTTCAATCTGGCAAGCTCTTGTTGTATCGTTGACGCTCGCAGGTTTGGCTCTCATTTTGGCCCTTTCCATAAACTATGGGTGTTTTCTTGTGGCGTTGTTCTACGCTGTGATATTCTTTGTCTACGCTGTATGGTTGAAGCCGACCGGGCTATTGGGAAACATTGCAGTAAGCTCCGGGACGGGTATGAGCTTCATTTTCGGAAGCTTCACTATTGACTGGTTTCTCCCTCTCACCGCGATCTTTGCCATCTGCGCATTCATACTGAACCTCGGAAGAGAGATTGTGAAGGGCGCGGAAGACCTAGAGGGAGATAGAGTGAGGAATTGTAGAACCATCGCTATGAGGCATGGGCCGCGCGCGGCTGGCTTAGTGGTAGTAGCATTATACGTTGCTTTGCTTCCTCTGAGCGCAACGCCCTTTCTCCTAGGCTACACGGGGCTGGCCTACCTAGCCTCGATCTCCGTTGCAGACATTGTTGTTCTTGCTGTCATTCGAGAATCCGCTGCGCTGCATGCCAAGAACGCTCCTAGAGTTAGTGGGTTGATTAAGGTCTCAATGGCGCTAGGAATAGTTGCCTTCTTTGTAGGAGCGATTACGCGATAGGGCTCTACTCATAATCAAGAGTTTGCTTGTACTTCTCAATATCGGAATAGACTATGTTCCCGACGATTATCGTCGCGTACCTTGCCATCTCTCTCGCCTTCTCTTTGCTGTCAATTCCTCCTCCGTAGAAGAGATGGGCCTCGGAGATGTTTCGCCTGACAGCTTCCACCAGTTTCGGGTTTCCATATGTTCCGCTGTACTCAAGGTATACTATCGGGAAGTGCATGTACCGGTCAGCGCAAATAGCGTAGGCAACCGCTTCGTCTATCGATAGATTCGTCTTCGCCTTCGTAGTAATGCCTACAGAGGATTTGGGATTCAAGACTATGTAGGCTTCCCCTTGAATCTTGTTCCACGGAATAGAACCATACTTCGACATCAAACCTCGAATCCACTCTGCGTGTAGGCCGATCATCCACCTAGGGTCAACGCTGTTGATTATTGAAGGGATGAAGAGATAGTCCACATCTTCAAAGACAACGTTTGCCGGATCTGACGGCTCCTGAACCTTCACGATATCATAAGGTCTCAACCGTTTGAGCAGATCGACCACTCTTTCCCGAGTGACATCCAATGTTCCACCAATGAGAAACGCATCCGTTCCACTCGTAGCAACTATCATCAGATTCTCGTCCGATATCTTCTTGGCCGGATCCAGCTTGGTTATGTGCCTCCACTTACGCCACATCGATCTTACCTACCAAGTACGCCATGAACAGCATGGGGTGCTCCTTACAGATCACATCTTTTGAGTTTGACACTTTCTTTCCGTAGCTTAGTATGTTTTAAGGGTTCGTAAGGCACAACTCCCTCTCGGTTAAGACACCTCCGATGAGAGACTTCATGATCGAAGTTGACGGCTCCATGCTCGAAGGAGGAGGCCAAATATTGCGAGTTTCAGTTGCACTTTCCGCCGTCACCGGGACCGCGATTAAGATATTCAACATTCGAGCGAAACGTTCGAATCCAGGTCTTCGTCCGCAGC
This sequence comes from uncultured Candidatus Bathyarchaeia archaeon, assembly GCA_964416035.1. Taxonomy (GTDB): domain Archaea; phylum Thermoproteota; class Bathyarchaeia; order 40CM-2-53-6; family JALHTG01; genus JALHTG01. The sequence goes on along the minus strand of CAYQCQ010000069.1, from coordinate 1,195 downwards.
ACCTAAAGGCAGTCGAGGCAGTCGCCAAGCTCGTCGGCGCGAGGACACGGGGCCTGAATGTGGGTTCAAAGGAGATCGAATTCGTTCCAAGCTATTCGGAGGCCAAAGATCTTGACATAGATGTAGGAACCGCCGGATCAATAGGTTTGGTCTTTCAGGCGATGATGCCTGCAATGGCCTTTGCAACCGGATCAGTGAGGGTTGTGATCAAGGGCGGAACCAACAATCCCATGGCCCCGCCAATAGACTTCTTGGAGAGAGTTCTCTTCCCTACGCTAGGAAGGCTGGGCGTATCCGCCTCGTTGGAGCTCGTCAGGCGCGGGTTCTACCCGCGTGGGCAGGGAATAGTCAAGGTGAGGATGAAACCAGTGACAGACGTATCCTCACTCTCTCTCATGGAGTTTGGAGAAGTGAGAAGGATATCGGGGTTAGCCTACAGTTCTAGGCTTCCCGACCACGTTGCGAATAGAATGGTGTCTGCGTCCAAGATTGCGCTTGGCGAAGCCGGATACTCCGACGTTCCAATTGATCAAGAAATACTTCAACGAGGTGATTCGCGGTGCGCAGTTGACCCAGGATGCGGAATCATCCTCGTGGCGGAGCTTTCGTCTGGAGGCGTCATCTCGGGCGATGGACTTGGGGCGCGTGGCAGGCCCGCCGAGGAAGTGGGCACTGATGCTGCTCGCGGACTGATTGAACAATTGGAGCGCCGTGCGCCAGTGGACAAACACTTGGGAGATCAGCTGGCTATCTGGATGGGGCTGGCAAAAGGGACATCCAAGATAAGGGTCTCTGAGCTCACCCTGCACACGCTGACCTGTGTCGAGGTGATTCAAAGCATCGTCGGCGCCCGGTTTACAGTTGACGGAGAGAAAGGCAAGCCAGCAACGATTACTTGTCAAGGTATCGGTCTTCAAAGCAAGGCTATCAGAGGAGACTAGGGTGCAACCCTCTTTTTCGCCACAGTATCTTCTCCGACTTGATGTTTCGGACTACCGTGACTCTGTGAAAAGGAATCATCGTTTCATCCCCTTTCTCGTCTCGGTAGGTAAAAGAAGAGTTCCCGACGTGTCCAATCTTTGTCAATGGTATAGTCCTAACGTCTCCCGCCCTCCCTCGATGGATGAACGTAAGCACATAGTCATCTGCTCTTTCACGTTTGTCCCAGAAGATCTTGTTAAGAATGCTCTTCAGA
>CAYQCQ010000068.1:0-6151 GCA_964416035.1 uncultured Candidatus Bathyarchaeia archaeon | reverse complement strand
GACTGTGTGAGCTTGCAAGACGGGACGGCAAGAAGGCCTTGGATGTGGCCATTTCTGTTGGGCTCCATCCCTCGCTGCTTATAGCTGCCTCCTCCCCTGCCCCCTTTGGCGTGAGCGAATTCGGAGTCGCGAACTCATTGATGGAAGGACGTTTAACACTCATCCAGTGCAGAAACGTGACAGCCATCGCACCCGCTGACGCCGAAGTTGTCCTAGAAGGAAGGATACTCTTAGATAGGGAGGTCGATGAAGGCCCGTTCGTTGACCTGACAGGAACCTACGACATCGTACGAAAGCAACCGGTTGTCGAGATCGTAGGCATGATGCATAGACGAGACTTTATCTTCCAGGGCCTACTGCCGGCTGGTGCCGAACACAAGTTGCTGATGGGGCTTCCCTATGAGGCTCGGATGTGGAATGAGGTGAAGGCAACGATACCGGGCTTGAAGTCCGTGTCCCTTACACCGGGAGGATGCGGATGGCTCCACGCCGTCTTGTCAGTGGATAAGCAGACCGAGGGAGATGGAAAGAGCGCAATTCTGGCAGCTTTCGGCGCTCACCCGTCCCTCAAGCATGTTGTCGTGGTAGATGCAGATATTGATGTGAACGATCCGAGTGAAGTCGAGTGGGCGATTGCAACGAGGTTCAGGTCGGACAAAGGCCTCGTGACCATCGACAATGTTCGCTCATCATCACTGGACCCTTCATCAGATCAAGAAAAAATGATTGGCGCAAAGATGGGGTTAGACGCGACGATATCCTTCTCTAAGAGCAGAGAGAAGTTCGAAAAGGCACGGATACCAAAGTAACCGGAGATATCGCATGTTCTTGACAAAGAAACAGGAACGAGTTCTCGAAGGTGAGGAGGGCGAGGCCAAGGCTCTTGGAATGAAGCTTCTTGTGGCGATCGGTGATGTTTACGAGGCTCGACGGATGATCAAGGTTCACAGTGCTCAGATCTCTGGTGTTTCTTATAAGACGATTGGAGAACCGGGCCTTGAGTTTCTGAGGGAGTTCAGCTCAGGAGGAGCGGTAGCTACCGTTAAGGCCATGTTGAATCCGGCAGGAATGGATCTTGCCCGATGGCGTGAACTAGGAGTTCCCATAGAATTTGCTCAGAAACAGCTTGAAGTAATGCAATACTTCAGCAAGATGAAGATTGAGCCCACATGCACTTGCATACCTTACCAAGCGAATGGTGAAGCGCTCAACGGAAAGCATGTAGCATGGGCAGAATCTTCAGCAGTCATATTCGCCAACTCGGTCCTAGGCGCCTATACGAACAGGGAAGGCGGGCCAACTGCGTTGGCAAGCTCCATATTGGGCTTGTCGCCACTCTACGGAATGCACCTAGACGAGCAGAGGGTACCTACGCATCATGTTAAGGTAAAGTGCAAGCTGGACAGCGATCTTGACTATAGTCTTCTCGGGTATTGGATTGGTGAGAGCGTTGGCTCACATCTTCCGAGAATCGACGGTCTCCGTGAGGCTCCATCATATGACCGATTGAAGGCGCTTGGCGCAAGTATGGCGGCGTCCGGATCAGTTCCAATGTTTTCGACACGGAAGAGGGCTGACCCGAAGACAGAATATGAGACGATTGGCGTAGACAGGGAAGAGCTCCTGCAAGTTAGTCGTATGCTCTCGTCTGAGCATGAGTTTGAGAATGTCTGTTTAGGGTGCCCTCATCTGAGTTTGGAAGAGCTCAAGGTAATAGCCAATCTTGTTTCAGGCAGAAAGACAGTGAAGAGGCTGTGGTGCTTCACATCCCGTCACCTTCGCAATATTGCTGAGCGACGCGGATATGTCCGCGCTATCGAGCAAGCAGGCGGCAGGGTAGTATGCGACACTTGCATGGTCGTTTCGCCAATTAGAGAGATGGGAGTGAGTGGCTTGGTCACGAATTCGTGTAAGGCGGCACATTACCTAAGGTCGCTGAATCGGATAGAGAGTCGTTTGATGAGTTTGGAGGAGTGCGTTGGATATGCACTCTCCTAGGTTGGAAATGAATGGCAGGAAGGTTGTCGCCGGACAGGGCGCAGGAGAGGCAATCGTAAGCAAGCAGGCTGTCTCATTCTTTGGAGGAGTCGACCCGACAAGCGGCATTGTGATCGAGCGGGGCCATGACCTTGAGGGCCAAAGCATACAGGGTAAGGTGCTCATTTTTCCCAGAGGAAAAGGCAGCACAGTTGGAAGCTATGTGATCTACGGGTTGCGCAAGTACGGGGCTGCGCCAGTGGCTATTGTGAACATTGAGACTGAGCCAATAATAATTGGAGGATGCGTATTGGCGAAGATTCCTCTAGTGGACAGGCTCGACAGAAACCCTGTGGAAGCTATTCGAACAGGCGACTGGGTTGAAGTCGAGGGAAACCTTGGAAGAGTTTGGGTGACGAGGCAGTAGCCTCACATTCGCAGGGTCTCCAAAATGCAAATGATCCCGGACAGGCCCGTGTCTTCTCAGTTTTCGGGGTAGCCTTAAATACTCAGAATAGAGAGTATCGAATCGGACAAAATACAGGGGAGCCCAAGAAAATAAGCATGGCTGAAGTTTGTGCAATTTGCGGTCTACCAAAGGACCTCTGCGTGTGCAGCACAATCAGCATGGAGCAGCAGCGGGTCAAGGTTCGTCTTGAGACGCGGAAGTGGGGCAAGAATCTGACAGTAGTCGAGGGTGTTGATGCTCGTAGTGTCAACTTAGGTGAGTTAGCTTCGAAGATGAAGGCAGTTTGTGCATGTGGAGGAACAGTGAAAGACAGCGTAGTGATGCTTCAAGGTGACCACCGAGACAAAGTCAAGAAGCTGCTACAGGACTACGGTTTTCCTGCGTCTAGCATAGAGGTCCACTAATAGGCGAATCAACTTCAGAGGCCCGAAACGCTTGCGAAACGTCCTTAAGATAGTAGCGGGCATGAAGAGACGTAAGCGCCAAGTAATAGTCTGTCCCAAGTGTGGAAGCATCGAGATCCGGAGATCTGGCTCACTCATCGGATTCCTGTTTCCCACGAGATTTCTGTGCCAGAGTTGCGGATACTACGGGCACTTTATTGTCGAGTTAGAGAACAGTTTGGGAGGAAAACAGTCTTCAGGGCGCGAGTGATCTCCGAGCAATCTCCACAGTTCGCCTGGCCAGCACCTCGGTCGCGTCAATAATTGGAATCGAGAGGTCACCTGCTCTGATGATTAGAGGGATTTCTGTGCAGCCGGCTATTACGGCCTCGGCTCCGGCCCCAACTAGTCTCTGACCTATCTGAATGGCTGCGGTAGATGACTTGGACATGTCACCCGCCTTCACAGCATAGATTGCTTGCATCACATCGTCTTGATCAGTATCCGGCGGTGATACTGTTCTGATTCCTACTTCAAGGAGACGCTGCTGATAAAGTCTAGATCTCACAGTTCCAGTTGCAGCGAGTAGACCTACAGTTCTTAACGAGGGATATGATCTTGCCACGTGTTTGGCAGTTTCCTTGATCATGTCAACGACTGGAATTTTCACGGCGCTCCTTATTTCCTCAATCCAGTAATGAGCCGTGTTGCAAGGAATGACGAGAAAGTCTGCCCCGGCAACCTCAAGATTTCTTGCAGTTTCAATCAGAAAAGGTGCTGGTGAAGGGCCGCCCTTCAGAATTGCTTCTTGCCGATCTGGGATCAGGGGGTTATTGTCTATTATGATCCGAAGGTGGTCCTGATCCTTTGAAGCAGGAGTAGAGCGGACTATCTTGGTGAAAAGGTCTATGGTGGCTTCAGGTCCCATTCCGCCGAGGATACCGACAATCTTGCTCCGATGCAAATCCATCGTATCCCTTAGTCAGGACGCCTGTCTTCGGTGATATATTGATTGCCTATTTCCGGAAAAAAAGAAAGATAGTATGGTCGATCAGACGTTCAGGCCGAGAGCGTCTTTCAAACCCTTGTAGCGGTTTCTCACAGTGACCTCGGTGACGTTCGCCACTTCCGCGATTTCCTTCTGGGTCTTCCTTTCTCCTTCCGAAACACATGCCACGTATAGCGCGGCTGCAGCAAGTCCCATCGGGTCCTTGCCAGCGACTATTCCTTTCTTTTTCGCATCCTCAAGGATCTTGATTCCTCTTCTCTCAGTCTGGGGTGCAATGCCTACTTTGTTGGCGATTTTGGAGACACATCGAACGGGATCCTCAACGGGCATCTTGATGTCAAGTTCACGCAGCAAAAGCCTGTAGCATCTGGCAACATCTTTCTTTCGTATTCGTGATGCTGAAGAAACCTCTTTCAGGGTTCGAGGAGTTTCAGAAGACCGACATGCGGCGTATAGTGCCGCTGCCGCGATCGCGGCTATTGATCTCCCTCTTACAAGCCCGCTGTCTAGGGCCTTCCTGTAGACTACAGCGGCCCTCTCCTTGATAGGTGCGGGAATGTGAAGCTTGTCAGTAAGCCTATCGAGTTCTGCCATTGCTTGTGCCAAATTCCTATCTGCTGAAGAGTGAACTCGCGTCCGGATCTGCCATTTGCGGAGCTTTAGCATCTGAAGCCTCGTGGAAAGGGGAAGCTGCCTACCGTAAGCATCGCGATTAACTCGATCAATAACCGTGGACAAGCCTTTGTCATGAATCGAATACGAGATCGGTAATCCGACCCTGCCTCGCTCGTCTTTCTCCTCCTTGGTGAAGGCTCTCCATTCAGGTCCTCGACTCATTGCATGATCGGTCAGGACAAGTCCACATGCTTGGCAGATCACCTCACCCTGATCATAGTCTTCAACCAAATGGTCACTTCCACATTCGGGGCAATGGCTGACGGAACTCGCGCGATCTCGTGCAGCGCCCATTTTTTTCCTCTCCTTATCGATGCCTTGGGCTAAAGCCATCATATTCATGCGCGTCATTTCCGTAGGGAACGGAGGCGAGAATCGGCGTCTCTGGCCCGAAGCGTAGGACAAGCCCATGTAAGATCTATTTAAGCCTTTCGGTAACGGCGCGCCCCACAGATTTCATCCATTTCCTCCAATACAATAAGGTCCCACCGCTTTTTTCCAGATCTATGTGCAGGGCGAACCAAAGTGCTCGTACTGGGGCAACGGAGCCAGACGGATAGGTGACTGCCCTTCTCCGTAGAGCAGACTATCCAAGTGAAATCGCAGAATATCTGACCGACGAAAGACATGCCCTATCAAGTATCGTAGAGGCAATGAAGCTAGCTAAGACACGCAGCTACGATGAATTAGCACTCACATCGGTCAAAGACTTTGTCGGTCCAGTCAGAAACCCTTAAAGGGCTTTTCGCAGCGTCTTCTACCCAGCCCGGGACGAAGCCCGGTCGAGGCTAACTGAAATAGTTGGCCGCCGAATCTAGCGGTCAAAGTGGGTCAGACCACGAGTATGGATAACGGGCTCTGGATCAGATGCAAGAGAAGACACCCGTCGACGGGAGTTCGAATCTCCCCCGGGCTACCATCATACTTGAATGACAAGTAACACAAGCCTCCCCTACCACATTCTTCTGTTGGAAAGCCTAGCCTCTATACATGAGCATGACGGCTTCTGCAATTCTTGGTGAAGGATATCGCGATCATAGGGCTGGTAGCTTGAGCTGCAATAGCATAACCCAAGGCCCGGAAGAAGCGAAGTAATTCTATTCCTCTTCATCTGATTCTTGACGTCAAAATTTATTGCCCTAGTCGCATGAGGATAAGCTCTCCACTGACCCCTGTTCGAAGCGACATGATTCGTGGAGACTCCATTGTCATAAGGTTGCAGCTCAGATGCCCTTTGATTGCAACCATACCATGAATGAGTCAGCTTCAAGGACTGATGACGATGTCATGGCACCAATTGTTAAGGAGAAAACGTCTAGAAGCTTCATATGATTTGCTTCGCGACTTGGTGTGAAAGTGGTGACGATTTGCCTCAACTGACTGTGTGCAAAAGCTGCAATACGGTCCTTTTCGATGGGCCCGAGATGGAGGAGCCTGTCGAAACGATTCGCAGATACAACGGAACTTGCCCAGGATGTGGAAGGGCTCTTACTTTCGATGTGGCAAATATCAGAATACTTCCCGCTACTCGAGACCAGATCGAGCAATATCCGACATCGTCCGTTGCTCGTCTGGGCCCTATCAGAGCGGCTGGGAAACCACCAATAGGAACTGTGTCGAGAGAGATGCCAAAACCAA
>CAYQCQ010000067.1:0-6204 GCA_964416035.1 uncultured Candidatus Bathyarchaeia archaeon | reverse complement strand
GATGAGCCTGTTTGCCGTAGACATTTCGAGGAGGACCATCAAGCGCCACGACACCTTTGTCCAAGACAACTACTCTGTCGGAGTGTCTTGTAGCGAGATCGAGTCTGTGCTCTACGAGGACGACCGTCATGCCTAGCTCCTTGTTCAGCTTCGCAACCACACCGAGAATCTCCAGCGAAGACCTCGGATCTAGAAAAGATGTGGGCTCATCTAACACCATGACCTCGGGCTTCATGGCGAGGACGGATGCCAAGGCAGCCCTTTGCTGTTGCCCACCTGACAGTTCGTATGGTGCTCTGTTCTTCAAGTCTTCTATCCCAGTGGCCTTCAGAGCCCACTCCACTCTCTCCCTGGTCTCTTCCCGAGTAAGACCCAAGTTCTCGGGGCCGAAAGCGACGTCTCTCTCGACTGTTAGCGAGAATAGTTGGTTCTCAGGATTTTGAAATACAAATCCAACGTGTCGAGACAAGATACTAGTTGGTTGCCGTCGGATATCGAGTCCACAGACAAGAATTTCTCCAGTCAGCTCCCCAGTGTAGAAGTTGGGAACAAGTCCGTTAAGGCATCTGCAGAGCGTAGTCTTCCCACAGCCACTTGGTCCTGTGACTAGGACAAACTCTCCCTTTTCCACCTCGAGATTGATGTTATTGAGAGATAGTCCAGTCGCCCCTGCGTAGGAGAAAGAAAGATTCTTGATGTCGATGATTGCCAATCGCTTAAAGCCTCACGAGGTCAATGAGCCTGACATTCCCATTCTTGAGTAGCTACTCATTCTTGTTTTCGCCGAATATGACGAAGGGTGGTATTTATCGATATTTTGCTGTCGCGTCATCGACCTAGCTTGGGGTGATAGAAGGGTCAGATTAGCTGTCTCGCCCTTTCCTCTTGAAGTCTTTCTGTGATCGCGTTGAGGCATTTTTCAAGGACTGCTATCGCCTTACTGTAGCCATACACGCCTGAGGAAAGGGCATGCCCTCCCCCTGCTCCTTTGATCAGATCTCCCACAGGCCTAGCCACATCCCTGCCCAGATGTATTCCAGTCTTGTCGTAGAAATCCTGAGTAGATCGCAGGCTTATCCGCACTCTGTCCTTCTTCTCTCCTGCGACTATTGCCACATCTGCCCCAAGCATGATGAGTCCTCTGGCGACAGATGCCTGATGAGAGCCCACATGTGATGTCGCCAGAACCCACCCCTTCACCTGTTTGAGGAAAAGCCGCTGCGACCCCTTCAGCCTTGCAATCCTCTCCGACTCGGTCATCGGAACCTGCAAAAGTCTCATTGCTTTTCGTGCATCCAATCCTCTGGAAACGAGCTCACTCGTAAGCTTGAACACCTCTGACGTCGCAAGGGCGAAATGCCTAGAATCATAAGCTATGCCAAGAAAAAGGGCAAGCGCCACCACTCTCCTCAGACGCAATCCCAGCTCTCTGTAGAACCCATAGACAATCTCAGCTGTCGAAGAGGCCCGCTCGTCAGAGATGATGTAGCTTGAAGCCTCTAGAGTTCTTGGATCCGGGTTGTGGTGATCTATGACGACTACTGGTCCCTCAAACTTCTCCAGCAGTGATTCGTATTTCCCGAGCTGAGAAAGGGTGTTCGTGTCAACGGTGAATACCGCATCATAGCTCTCGAAGTTCTTAGGTTCCTGAAGCCTCATTCTCACTTGGCCAAGGATTTGCCTTGTTACTCTGCTTACTCCTTCGGGGGCAACTAGGTGAACTCTGATTCTTTTGTTAAGTTTCTTCAATAGGAAAGAAAGCGCGTATGCCGAACATAGTGCATCAGGATCAGCATTTTGATGGGAGAGTATGGCCACTCTTCTGGATGCTTTCACCAATGGTAGGATTCGCCGGAAGGTCCGCAAATCTGGAACATCAGCTTTCTCTCAGCTGTGCTGCAGTGAGCTGTCCTTTGCCTCTCTCCGGCTCTTTGGTGAGAGGGGAGGGGGGGTCCTCACGATTTGTGGGCCTTCTGCCGATTTCGAACCGTGCAGACAGGAAGATTCGGTCAAGGCGATCCCCGATTCGGTCAAGGCGGTCCCCCATTCTTGCAAAGCTTCAGATCGATTGCTTTCCTTTCCGCCGCCGAGAACGCCGCGTCCGTTGCCTCATTAAGCACAGAGTCCAACTGCGCCAATGGGCGACTCGGCGTCAGATGGATGTCAATGGTCAGCCTCAGAGGCTTTGTACCCTCAGCCCGCATGGTGACTTGTAAATCCTCTATACGCTTCAGCCCGATTTGCCTCTCAAGGACATGTTCCACAGCCTCTTCAGCCGTAGAGCAGAGTTCTTCAATTTCGCTAGCCGACGGCCTTCGTCTTAGTACAATTCCCACTTCGAAGCTCACATCGTCCACGCTAGGTCGGTGCGGCACTTGGCCCTCTCAATCGTTGTTGAAGCCTGTCCTGCAACTCTTTCATCCTCTCCCTAGTCCTTTCCTCTTGCTTACCCAGCACTGTCACACGAGCGTTGAGTAGCTCCTTTCTCTCCTTCAGTTCGCCCATCAACCCTTGTCTTTCTACTTTCAGAAGAATGCTCCCGACGCTCTTGTAAACGGGAATATCGTCAGTGATCTTCTCCAGTTCAGAGAGGGCCTTTTCCGCTTCGCTCAGCTCTATTTCCAGTTGCTGCTTCTGGGTTACCACAACCTGCAATGTCTGCTGTAGCTGCTGGAGCCTAACAAGGTCCTCCTGCACTTGAGGAGGCAACTGTGCTTCTTCAGTCATTGTCCCACTCTCAAAGATTAGTGTTGACTACGCTTGTAAACCAGCTTGGATAAGAATATAGCGAAACTATTTCGCCGATCATTTCTTCTCGCTCAAAGACAGTCTTGGGTCCTTCGTGCTACAGCTTCTTGAACACTAACTCGAGAAGGGCTATGACAACGAAGGCAATCCCTGCGGATGTGAGGCTTCCTGTGTAGAACCAAACGACAATGCCACCAGCTAAAGGTATGACAAAGTGAATAACAGCTCTGATGAGCATTAACACGATGATCCCAATAAGGACGAGGCCGATGAAGACTATCAGGTCACCACCCGAGATGCCAAACATTGTCATCTCCTCACACATCTTGCAGGCGGTGCATGGCAATAAGAATGAACCGCCTGAAGTTCGGGCATTAGCCCTCAGTCCCTTCTTCCAGCTGACGGAAGACCCTTCGTGACGTTCTCTCATTTGACGTGATCAATGCTTCGAATAAGGTCAGTAGAGCTGGATACCCACCTCAGGTATGAATTGACCGCGGCGCGTAGCGCAGAAATATCCCTAGCAAACACGACTATTTCCAAGGCCTTTCCTCTCAGAAGGATTGCAACCTTCGATCTCGGCCCGATCGAATGCTTCGTTTCGGGCTTCAGGGCTTTGTAGATCGCTTCCGCATGTCTCTTTGAACTCAACTCTATCGCGATTTCAGCTCTTGTGGCCTTCATATCGATTGAGCCTACGCTCGTGCCAGGCCAGATATCGCACAACGAAACCAGGGCCTACTTCCCGAGTTGCGGCCGGAGAGGTAAGATTTACTGCCAGCCCCTTTGAAGGGTTCTCTGCTACGTGAAATGAGCAGAAAACGCCCCTATCTAATCGTAGGGGGAGCTCAAGGAAGTCTGCCAGAGGCCTAGCAAGATCAACCTCAATATCTCTTTCACCGGATGTGATCGCTTCAGCAATGAACCTTTCTCCGGCATGATACTCTCGTCGCAGTTTGACACCACTTAGAGAAATAATGGGATATACGACGTGTGACTCTCCATCTTCGAGGCGTTGAAGCCTGATCTCACCCGGTCCTCCCTTCCACCTATTGACCAGAAGGAGCCGGTCAGCCTCCTTCTCAACAGTGGAGCCTACAACGTCTTGCAAGCTCATCTTGCCTCTCGGGACGATGATACAATTCCTAAGAGAATGAGAAAGGTCCTTCACGAAGCTGTTTATTCGCGGCGTCGGCCTCCTACAAGTGCTTATGACAATCACTTCGATTCTTCCTCGGGAGCCTCTATAGCCTTTCGTCTCCTTCTGACTCTCCTTTTCTGAGGCTCCACGACAGTTTCAACGGCTCTTGGCGGTTCAACTAGACCTAGCTCCATCGCGACCGCACTAGGCGCCGCGCCCTTCGTTGCTCGTCTCGCAACTTCCCCTAGCTTTGTCTGCGCTATGTACGCGCCGCCAGCAAACCTATATCCACACTTCTTGCAGTACCATATTCCGACGGCTTCTCTTCTAACTGCCATGACATGACATTGAGGGCATTCGCTCTCTCTTCTCAATCCGCTGACAATCTCAGCGTATCTTTTCCTTGCAACTGTTCCGTATCTCGGCCCGAAACTGCCTGCCTGTCCAACCTTTCTTGTCCTGGTCACGTCCCGACCGCCTCCATTATCCTAGAGCGAATCTCCGACGCTTTAGAGAGTGCAATCGTGACGCTCTGCTTGACATCTTCGATTGATAGTGCTTTGGCTCCTCCCTTCTGCATGGCGCATATTCGACCGTCCTTGTCAGAGGTAACTGTAAGCCTCGCACTCATCACCTGCTCCTCGTCGAGCGACGGGTCGACAACAAGAGACTTACCGATCTTCGCCAAGGTTACTGCAACCGGGTGGTTCTGAATGGGAAGCTTCCTGAGTTCGGGCTTGTAGATGACTTCTCCATTCTCTACATCGTATTCATTCATCTTTGCGCTAAGTAGAGCGGCCAGTGAGGCGATTGAGGAGGCATCTATCAGATTTCCGTCATAATCAAGTACATATACATCAATGAAAACCACAAACACTTTCTTCTTAGGTTGAATGCACAGTTTCTTTAGATCGATAGCCTTTGATTCTCTAATTCCCCTATCCACGACTCTCGCAAGCTCAATAGCATTTTCATTGGGCGGTCCAGGCTCGAAGGATGGCGAGGCGAGAGGAACAAGTTCCGCGTTCACAGTAAGTACTCCCTCATCTGGCGTGTCCAGAAAAGGCTCTCCCTCCTCCACCTTTACGCCCACCATGACCTTCGTCTTGCCCAAGTTGATCAGCGCTGACCCGCATGCTCTCTCGATTAGGCCGATCTCAAGCTTCATCTCTCTGAAGTCGTGAACCCCTCGATCATCTATCCTCTTTCCAAGAGCAACCATATCCACAACGGTTTTCTGCGCTACCGTGGCAACAGGCGGTAACTGCGGTGTCGACGACACTATCTACTCCTCCTCTCCTCTTGCCGGTTCACTCTTTTCTTCTACCTCTTCCTTTATGGCAAGGTACCTCTCTTTCAATACAGCTTTCTGCTGTTCATGGATCGTGTGGCACGTCTTCACAGCAATGTCAAAGCCTTCTTCAAATTCCTCGTGGGTTAGCGTTCCATCCATCTGTATCAAAGTAACAACATTGGATTTGGGCATGATTGCCACGGGCATATCCGCCTCGCCTTGCTTGTCCTCAGCGTCAGATAGGTCCAGAGCGATCTTGCCCGAGATCTTTCCCACAGCTGTGGCTGCGACAAGTCCCCGCATCGGAATGCCAGCATCGGCGAGGGCTAGGGAAGCGCCCGTTATGCCGGCGCATCTAGTTCCACCATCGGACTGAAGGACTTCTATGAATAGGTCGATTGTTGTGCGAGGATAGTATTCTGAGAGAACCGCAGGCTCAAGGGCTTCCCTTATGACCTTTGAGAGCTCTTGCTCTCGACGTGATGGTGCAGGTGACTTTCGTTCAGGCGTAGAGAATGGCGCCATGTGGTATCGACATCTCAAGACAGCCCGGTGTGGCAATGCAATATGCCTTGGATGCGCTTCTCTGGGGCCGTAGACTGCTACCAGAATCCTATTCTTGCCTTGCTCAATGTAGGCTGAGCCATCAGCCTTGTCGAGAACTCCAACCTTCATCTTCATCGGGCGAAATTCATCTAGCCTTCGTCCATCAATTCTCAAACCATTCTCATTTATCAGCTCGATAGGTTCCTCTTGTGGGCTCAATCTATTCACCTCTTATCTTGGTTCGAAGCATGACCTGTATGCGGTCTGTCAATCCACGAGTATGGGCCTCGCGTTCAATCATTCTTATTGCGTGGATAGCTGTATTCTCCGAATCTGGGGACCGGCCTGACACTAGGATGATTCCGTTTTGACCGACAATAATGTTTGCGCCCGTTTCCTTCTTGATGAGGCTTATCATGGAGCCCTTTTTCCCTATGAGCCTTGGCACCTTTGTGGGAGACAGCTCAATTATCCT
>CAYQCQ010000066.1:0-6239 GCA_964416035.1 uncultured Candidatus Bathyarchaeia archaeon | reverse complement strand
CAGCTTTTCTTGCCTGCCGTTCAGACTTTGCTCCAGTGCAAACCATCTTTCCCGAACTGAAGATGAGCGTCGCCGTCTTGGGCTTCTTCAACCTGTACACAAGCCCCGGAAACTGTTCTGGTCGGTATTCGACGCCCGGGAATGCCCGGACGATGGAGCTGAGGTCCAAGTCTCGTCCTAGAGTTACTGTGGCGACAACATTCTGTATCTCTATGAGTGGTTTCTTCTTCGCCAAGATTTCGCAACCCCCCACTCATAGGTGGAACCGCAAAATTCCCTTGTATCGCTTGAGTAGTCGCTTTCCAGACGCATGTAGACTGAGCCAAACTTGAGGAGGTCCCTTCGTCATACTTACGGACGCGGTCCGCAGTGCAACGCCGGTGAGGATGAAGATAACTCTCCTCCATGGACCGCGGCCACTTATCTCTCTCCCGGTCTTGGCTTTGTCAGGGGTCTTGTCATAGCTTATACTGCCTATCGTTTGTGCCCTCTGAACAACGATCATCTCATTCCGATCAACATAGCCTAGCGTTAAAATTTCGTCTTCATCTTCGCTCTTACCCGTCGTCTCAAGATCGATCATGATACCTTTCGGCACGCTAACCAACAGGCTGTGTCTTACGATCTTTGCCATCGAGCCTCTCCGCCTCGCTATCGCATCTCACTTTTCCGCTCAGAGTATCTTCTGGGGAACTCTTTGGCATAGAACATGATGCGCCCGCATTCCTTGCAGATGTATGTGGTGACCTTGTCCAACGACAGGAAAACGCCTATGGCAACCAATCCAACATAGTACTCTACCATCTCCACCCTACAGTCTGGACAAGTTGGATGCATATCCTTCATACAAAACCCTTACACGAATAAGGCAAGCAAAACATATCAGGTTGCCGCCTCAATATCCCCTCTGAGAAGATAAGGGAACGGCATGACTCAATCCGACATTGAAAAATTTTTGAAGAAGCATCCTCCTTGGTTCATGTTTGACTTCCATCCAATCAGGTTCGCCAAGAAGACCTCAGAGGAAGAGGGAGAAGAGCGGGAAGAAAAGAAAACTAAAGATGGTTCAACACGCAGAAGATGAGGGGGAAACGCCTCCAGATGCCAACGCCAACAACGTCTCTAACTCTTTTTTGAGTCGCTGAATCAGGTTTTCGCGCGAAATCGGTTAGTGTGTAATTTAGTCTCATTCTGTGCGGGGCTCGTTTTCGAAATGTTTTTCTGATGTTGAGGTGAACTTACTTGTGTTGCAGTTCCGATAGGTTGTTTTCTATGAAGAGGCCTCTTGGTAGAGTTCTTGGAGTTTCCACGGTCCTCTTGGAGATATGTCTATTCGCCGTCTTCTTCTCCTCGGTCTACACTCTTTCTGTCAGCGTTGAGCGCAGTTTGCGCGGTGAAGGGGAGCGAGGGCCATTCATCATAGAGCAGAAAGTGGATCCGTCAAGCGGGAGGATGACGATCCTTGTCTCGTTGAAAGCTCAGAACGGAGGGTTGCTTGAGACGAGCATGTTTCTCAAGGAGCGGCTCCTTAGCCATGAGGGACGCCTGATCTCAGAGGGAACGGATCTGAAGAGGATCGCTCCAGGATCCTCTGGCGAGCTGAAGGTGACGCTAGTTCTCTCGAAGGAGGATGTTGCTGCCCATTCTCTTGAGACGAGGAAACCTCGCATAATGTTCAGTTTGGATTGTAGAACCTTCTATGACCTCTTCGGAATGGGTTTGTCGGTTGAGGTGGGTTAGATATGGGTGGCAAGCTGAAAGCTGTTGCCTCCGCGACGGTTGTTATAGCTTTACTCATGGTAGCTCCAAGCCTTGTCGTGAGGTTTCTCCCAGAGGTAGGAGTGCAGGCAGGTATCTTCCTTGGAGTGGACGTTCAAAGATTCATCTGGACGCTTGCCATAGTAGGGGTAGGCCTAGCCACGCTTTCTATCGTCAAGAATTTGACTGGAGATTGGTCGCCTGCCAACCTTGCGGCAAGTGTTCTCTCTTCTCTCGTTGGTCTGTATCTCTTCCTCTTCCTTATCGGCTTAGGAGATCCCTCAGGTTTGGGTTTGACGGAGAGAACCGCAAAGGTTGGGCCAGGCGTACGCATGTATTGGGACTTCCGCTTCGCAGTAACCTTCTATCTCGTCATCATGCTGCTAGGCATTGTGAAGACATTCGCCAACTTCTTCTACGCAAAGAAGGAACATTCAGCCACATGAAGCATAGGAGCTGTATTCCGGCTACTTCCATCTTCTCGAGGATGCTGAGGTCAGACGCTGGTATGAGAATGTTCGTCGAGGCGCCAAGATTACGGCAGATGTCTATCTGAGAAGACTCGGCGGCCTTTGTATTCGAAACAATACGACGCCAGCAGATTTGGCGAGGCTTGGAGACGCTGACGCAACTCGACTCTTGCTTGACCAGGTGAGCGAGCTTGAATCTGAAGGCTACGCTGGCAGCTACGTAGAATCAATCGTCAAGGCAGCAAGATCTTGGCTAAGCCATAACCGGATTGCGCTGACAGTCAAGGATTCTCGGGTTGGGGTCCTCTTCCTCTTGACGGTTGGCCTACGGGGTTGGATGTTCACTTGAATTCTGTGAGTCCGCTGCCTGAAGTGAACATTGAGGGAATCTCGGGTGCAGAGTAAAGCCTGATAGAGCTGTAATCGATAGTAAGAGTTATTCATCTTCATGGGTAGCTTGGCGTGGAAGACTTGTCGTACGTCTATCCCTGTCCTAGATGCCATCGCTCTCACAGTGTAGAGGAGTACAGGGAGAGAAGGTTCTGCAGGGAGTGCGGCACGTACCTTCCCGCCAAGAGCAAGACTCCAAAAGCTGAGTATGAGAGCCGTGTCGAGAGGGTTAAGCGTGGGGTTGAAGGAATCTTTCCTTATCGTCCTTACCCGCAGCAGCTTGAGTTCATGAGGGACATAGAGAAAGTTGTGGGTAACGGCGGAGTCTTGGTCGCTGAGGCCTGCAATGGCTTCGGTAAGACTGTTTGCGCTCTCTCAGCTCTGCTTCGATTGGGCCGTAGAATCATCTACGCTACTAGGACTCATGAGCAGGTCCGTCAGGTTCTCGCGGAGACGGAGAGGATAAACAGAAAATCGGGCGCAGAGTATTCAGCAGTGAACTTGGCCAGTAGGCATCACCTATGCCTCGACAGGAGATGCAGCAGGCTTTCAGCAGGAGAAGGATTAGAAGCGTGCCGGATCCTTAGGGAGGAAGAGAGATGCCGTTACACATGGAATTTGAAGGATGTTACTTTGAAGCTTCCGCCAGTGCTTTCGATAAGCGACCTGCGCAGGCATGGGCAGGCCAAGCGTGTATGCCCGTACTTCTTGGCTAGAAAAGTTGCGGAGACATCTCAAGTCGTTGTAGCTCCATACCAATACGTCTTCGATGAGACCATAAGGGAGAAGGTGAACCTTCAGCTAGGCGGCAAGATCCTAGTCTTCGACGAAGCCCACAACGTTGACACGATAGGCCTAACAGTTCTCAGCGATACGCTGTCGGATAGAGCCCTAAGCCAAGCGAAGCAGGAGCTTGATGCCTTGGGGAGAGCCTCAGATTTTCTTGAGGTTCTGAGAGGCTATTTGGAAGAGAACGTTGTCGCCGACAAAGCGGTGGCAAAGCCAGGTGAGGAACTCTACAAGGACCTTGAGAAGGTGCTCGGCACAGTTTCAATCTCTTCGCTCGTTAGCTCGTATTCTAAAGCCGTTGACAAGATCAGGACTGAGAAGATGGAGCGTGGAGATTATCCTATATGCTACTTGGCGGGCGTCCTCAGGTTTCTCTCGCTTGTTGATTCCAGCCCCAAGGAATGTTACGTCGCCCTTTACCGAAGAACGGCTTACGGTTTGAACCTGATAGAGTATCGATGCCTCGATCCCAGCTTGGCGATAAAGCCAGTCGTTGATGAAGTCCGCGGAACTCTGATCATGTCTGGAACACTCTCCCCTATCGAATTGTTCACTGAGATTCTTGGGCTACCTGAATCAGAAGTTAGAACCTACTCTGCCATAGCCAAACCTGAGAACGTTCAACTCCTAGTCGACCCATCGGTTACGACTAGGTTTTCGCAGAGAGGCGAGGCCATGACCATCCGTTACGGAGAGAAGATTGCAGGAATAGTGGCGTCAATACCTAACGGGGTATTGATCTTCTTTCCTCAGAGAGGATTCATGTTGAACGCTTTAGGGGAATGGCGGAGAATCGGCATCGTTGAGAATGGGGCTACCTCTGTGCTTCTTGGAAGGAAGAGAGTGTTTGTGGAGGGTGAAGACGCCACAGAGAACAGAAGAATAGTGGAAGAATACAAGAGTATGGCTGAGAGCGAGGGAGCTGTTCTGTGCTGCGTCTTCAGGGGGAGGAACGCTGAGGGCTCCAACTTTCCAGACGAGCAGGCTAGAGGCGTCATACTCGTCGGTGTCCCATACGCTGACATAAGCGATCCGGTTGTGAAAGCTAGGATCGAGTACCTTAACCGGAAGCGGGAAGGCTTAGGAGAGAGATGGTACGTGATGGATGCCTTCAAAGCTACCAACCAAGCCATTGGGAGAGGGATAAGGCATACAGAGGACTGGTGCCAATTCATCCTCATGGACCAAAGATACAAAACGCATCTAAAGTTACTCTCAAGCTGGGCCATAGCAGGCGGCGTGAATGAGATTCCTTCTTGATGTGCAAGCCTTTATCCCGCAACAATCTTGAGAACGGACTCGTAGCGCTCGAGGGCAGTTGGCTACTTGGCCGAAGACTTTTGGGCTTTTTCGTAATCTCCAGAGCGACTTCAACTCGGCAGTTGAAGAGATAGGTTTGGTCTAATTGTGCGGAGGCTGGCTTATCCCACCGCCACATGGAAAATCAACGAAGACCAAAGCAGACTTTCTGAAAGAGAGAGAAGAGATGGTTCAACGCGTTATCGGAGGGAACCTCTTGAGGTCGAAGTCTATCATAGAGGCGATGAGGAAGGTTCCAAGAGAGGAGTTCATGCCTAGAGACTACGTTGTCTATGCGTATCTTGAGGCTCCATTTCCAATCCCAGGGATGGAATGCAGACAATGTCTTGTCCTCACAGTTACCCCCTTTTCTATGAGGGGCTAGAGCTTGGCTCTGGGGATCTGTTTCTAGAGGTTGGGACAGGCTCCGGGTACGGTGCAGCGCGCGCTTGCCTTACGGCAACTTAGTCCTTACGGTTCGCTCCCTGAAACGCCGTCGGAAGTGACGAACGTGAGCAGCTTTTGGCGAAGTGAAGTAAAAGCAATATAGCTCATTCTTATCGTACCAATTCGGCGAAAGTTTCTTTACCTCGTCTGAGGCAACTTCAACAAGATACTTAATGGATTCCTTCATAGTTGAGTTCTGGTCGAGGATTTTCGATGCATTAAGATGGGCATCTCCATTTCAGATAATCAGAACGATCTTTCCACGCATACGAGAAAGCTACGGTTTTGTCGATGTATGGGTTCTCAGTAACTCCCTTGCCTCGATTTCCAGCAGTTCCTTCTCTTCCATAGCCAGCTCCCCTCAAGCAGCACCTTGGCTTCATGCATATTTGAGATTGACTTGCTCCGATCGCGCATGATTCATTCTCAACTGCATGACCCCGAAGGACTGGATCAAGTCACAGATTGGAGTTTGGCAAGTTTACTACGAGAAACGTGATGTGCGCGACAAAGACGTTCACCCAGCAGTTATGCCCATCGCCTTGGCTAGGACAGCCATCGAGCTTTTCACACACAAAGGAGAACTTGTCCTCGACCCTTTTAATGGAATCGGCACAACTCTCCTTGCTGCTCAAGATCTGGACAGAAACGCTTTGGGCTTTGACATCAATGAGAAGTATTGCAGCACAAGCAAGGAGCGTCTGGCGTAAGCAAAACTTAGCAGCTCATCAATGCCCATATGGATCCCCTGAAGCCTGATGAGTAGAATGGTAGCCACTAAGGAAACATTCAAACCAGTAGAGGGTTCCGCCATCAGAATGCATGAAAGAGATCTTCTCTCGGTCTTCGGTGCTACAGGCCTATTGCAGCACTCCCATGGATACGAGTCGTTCCTTTTCATAATACTGGTAGTACCAGTCCTCTGTCTCCCTTTTATTTGGAGCGATGGTAGCAGTTTTCATTCGAGCTCTGTTTCTGGTTGCAGTCGCAATCCAGATATAAAGTAATCTAAGGAAAGGTAGCACAAATGTTTAATACTATTTCCATTCTCAGCACAAATGGTTAGCAAGGATGCATGAGATCCCC
>CAYQCQ010000065.1:0-6496 GCA_964416035.1 uncultured Candidatus Bathyarchaeia archaeon | reverse complement strand
GCTTGTTGGATTCGACTACGGCTTCGGGCTTAAGAGGTTCTTCGTATGGTGATCCCATCCCTGGAACAGTTGGGGCTTTGTCTTTCAGAGCTTTCTCGTAGATTCCTTTAGGTGCATATGATGTTTCGACGCGTGTCGCTTCCCTTTGCATACATATCTCAAGCGGGCACTTCAGGTAAACCTCAGCGAACCTCTCAACCATATTCCCGCACTGCTCCCTGTACTTCCTGAGGTTTCCTGTGGCGTCGATTATGACATTGACGCCATTCCTCGCAAGAAGGCTAGCGACAAATGCCAAGGTGCCATACACCGCATCGCGCTCATTCTGACCATATGTAGGCTTAGGAGTGACGAACTTCCTCAACTCGTCTGATGAAAGGATCTGGCTTCTGACACTCTTCTCAAGCAGCTTCCTCTGCAGCGCCCATGCAACGACAGATTTTCCGCTTCCAGGTAGCCCCGTGATCCAGACAACCCACCCTTGCCTCTGCACAAGATCAGCCTCACATGACGAATAGAGTTCGTACAGGCAAATCCAGATAAGGGTTGTACCTCCATTCAAGAACCGACCGGTGGGTGGGATTCTTGGAACTTCAAGTTGGCTCGAAAACGTTCAACCTGAATCAGCGGAAGCTGGGGAGCTATCTTTCCGGACTCTTTGGTAGAAGGGTTGATTTCATCTCATTAAGAAAGCTAGGGGAGGGATTTCACAATGCTGGCTTCCTCCTCTCATTCAAGGTTGGAACGAGACGGAGGAATCTGGTGATGCGGATAGTTCGGGCAGATACGGGATGGGGACATGATTACCTAGGCGATAGGGCTGCTGTTCTGCTTCTTCAACACAGACTGTTCAATACCACTCCTAAAGGAACGTGCTGTAAGTCGCTAGATGTGGCCGCCCTTTCAGAGAGCGGGGACATAGTCTCCGTGGGCGATGCCTTGGAGTTCTTTGACCTTGTGGAAGAGGTAACGGATAAGCAAGGCAAACCGTATGTGGAAGACTTATTCAGGATAGCTCGTGATCGGTCTGTCACCGAACGGGATCTGAAAAGATGTGACGCGCTGGTGGAATACCTTGCGAAGCTTCATTCTGAGAAAAAGAACAACCCGATCCTCTACAAGCGACATATTCGGGACCTAGTCGGCCACGGAGAGATGTTGATGGGTGTCATAGATACTTACCCGGATGTCAGAACATTGGACTTCACGAATCCGAAGGAGATAGAGAATATCGAGCTAAAAGCCGTGGAATGGCGGAACAGGATCAAGTTCCTATCTCATCGCCTTTCCAGAATTCATGGCGACTTCCACCCCTTCGGAAACATAAGATTCCGAGAGGACGACTCGATCCTGGCGCTGGATCTGGCTAGAGAAGAGTTCGGAGAGCCGGCAGACGATGTCTCATGCATGAGCATCAACTACATATTCTTCAGCGTCTGGCACCACGGAGGATTTGTCGACCCATTCAGAAGCCTCTTCCACCGTTTCATTGAGGGTTATCTCAAGGCAACTAGCGACGAAGAGATTTTGAGCGTCATTGCGCCCTTCTATGCGTTCAGGGGACTTGTTGTGACGCATCCACTCTACTATCCCGAAATGGAGTACACCAAGCGACGGTTAATGCTCAACTTCATAATCAACGTGCTAGATGATGAAAGGTTCGATCCTAACAAGGTCAGCGAATATCTCGGCGCCTAGCCCCCTCAGAAATGCTTGTATAAGGATTAGATTGTAGTTCTGGATGCTTCACAGGAGACTGATGCGGAGTTGTCAAGCGACGAGTTGGGGCTTTGGAAGCAGAGGAAACTGCTTGAGATGCAGAGAAGAGCGATCATGAAGAAGGTTGAGGAGGAAAAACTCAAAGAAGGTCCGGAAAAGCGGAACGAGGATCCTGAAGCTACTCTCAGGAAACTGTTCCAAGGCAGAGCGGACGAGGTTTACGAGGTGGCAAAAAGTCAGTTCCCTGAAGAGACAAGGAAGTTGACGGAGGTCCTTGCCGAACTGATTTCCAAGAAGGAGTTGACTGGGCCCATCTCGGGGGAAGAGCTCTATTGGTTCTTCAGAAAGCTAGGCATCAACGTTAGACTTGAGACACACATAAGATTCGTCGAGAGCGGAAAGATAAAGACCATTGCAGATAAGGTGAGAGAGGAATAACTTTTCACAAAGCTCTTCTATGGTCTGTGGTGGTCAACCAGTTGTGTTCTTCCAGGCGTGTGCAGGTTTTCGAGTAAAAGAAGGGGAAGGCGCCTGAACCTGTGTTCCGCTCTCAAGTTCGATTCAGTGAGGCAAAGATGCTTCTGGCTATTTCTTGACGTTTAGGTGATCACGGCGGGGTTATCTTGATCGCTTTGGTCGGACATTGAATCTCGCAAGCCATGCATTGAATGCAAGCTGACTCGTTGGCTGGATCTGACTTCTTCGCAGAAGTCGGATGTCCTGGCGAATCCACCATTTCGAAGACCGATACTGGACAGACGCTGGCGCAGATCTCATCGCCATTACAGACGTCCTGATCGACTGCGACGTTTGTTCCGTGGATTCCAAGCTTCTCGGGAGGTTTCGTCTCTCCCCAGACCTTGTGGCCTGAATGTTCTCCCGTCACTTTACGGTTCTTCTGATATTCAGGATCGATCGGCATATCTTACGTCCCTGATCGTCGGTAGACTGAAGAACGTGTATTAAAGCTCATCTCTAGAAGTTGAGATTCATCGGAGAAGAAGATGTCCGGGGGCTGCGAAGTCAGTACTGTTCCCTGACCTTGTACAGGCTCTTCTCAACGTGCATCGATCTCGTCAGCGACGTAGCCTAGGTCTAGTTCTCTCAGCTTCTCTCTTGTCGGGATGCCTGTGCGCAGATCCCAGCCTCTCTCGGTGTAGTATTCATTGAGCATCGGTTCGAGCTCGAAAACTGATCCTTTTGAGTTCCCTCTCGTGAAAGGTTCACGCAAGAATCTGCTCGGCATAGTGTCATCTTTTCTCGTGATTCCTTCTCGAACAAGGAAAGCTCTTTCGATGTTGACTATCCTTTCACCAATTCGAGCCACCGCTATCGCGTCCATATCCAATCCAGTCGCTGCACGGATCACCTCTGCAGCCTTGGCGAAAGGCAGAACCTCCATGTTCTCAGCTATGTTCTTACAAACCTCTAAGGCGTCGACGACGGCACACCAGTTCTCGAAGTAGTTGACAAGTTTTCCCTTCCCCCTCCACTCTAGGCGCAGTGTCGCCTCCCGTACACCAAACAGTTCCATGCCGCGCTTCGGGTCGTCGCTCAACTCGACGAATGGCTCGGCTCTTAGGTGATCTCCTCCGCGAGAGGCGACAGCGAACCCTAGTCCGTATCCCTTCAATCCTCTTGGGTCGGCTTGGATCATCTCCAAGCCTTTGATGTGCATCGCTATCTCCTCTCCGAAGCCAAGCTTCTGGGAAGCTGCTCTGACTCCATCGGCGAGAACGTCCCCGAAACCTTCCCGCCCTGCGATCTTCTGGATGAGCGCAAGTATCGTCTCGCCATTTCCCCAAGACAGGTCGAGTCCGTCAGCCTTCTCTTTGCTCAGCCAGCCTTTGGCATAACATTCCATCGCCCACGATATGCATTCGGCAGTGGTGAGCGCATCTAACCCGAGCTTGTTTGCCATGTCGTTGGCTTTGAGCGCCAACGCCAAGTCACAGTTGCCTACTCTCGCTGTGAGAGCAGATAGAGCCTCATATTCAGGCCCTTCGCCCCTCAGCCCTGAGAATCTTCCTTCCTGCACGTTGTAGAAGCGGCTACATGGGATATTGCAGCTGAAGCATCCACGGGACTTCACATTGAATTTCTCAGCCAATCGCTCTCCCGACACGTCCGAAGCATGCTCAAAAACCCCTTCCATGAAGTGCCTCGTCGGCAGAAAACCCATCTCGTTGACGGGTGCGAGGATGCGGGTAGTTCCCATCTTGACGCGAGGCCAGTACTGAGGATGCCAATAGATTGCGGCCTCAATTTCCTCTGAGATCTTCATGAACCATTCAGGATCGGCGACCTCGACAGGTCTGCTTCCGCGGAGGACCAAAGCCTTGACCCGCTTAGACGCCATAACGGTACCCATGCCTGTCCTAGCAGCTGCTCTCATGAGGTCAGCGAAGATTCCGGCAAACTTGACCCCGTTCTCAGCTGCGGGTCCGACGATGGCCGTTCGAACGCTGTTGTCTTTCAAGTCCTCTCTAAGGATCTTGTCTGCTTCGTATACGTCCTTTCCCCATAGATGGAGTGCGTCTTCGATGCGAACAACATCATCATCAACGAAGATGTAAACAGGTTCAGCGCTTCGTCCTTCAATGATGATTTGGTCGTAGCCTGCGTACTTCATCTCAGCTGCGAAGTGTCCTCCCGCATTTGAATCGCCAAGAATCCCTGTAAGCGGAGATTTCGCGCTTACGTTGAAGCGAGAGGCCGTGGGAAACATCGTCCCAACAAGTGGACCTGTAGCAAACATGAGCTTGTTCTCCGGTGAGAGCGGATCAAGGCCACGCGGGACCTCCTCGAATAGCCGCTTCGAGTTGAATCCGCGGCCGCCAAGGAAGCGAGCGGCGAGATCCTTCTCGAGTTCCTGTTTCGTTATCTTTCCCTTAGAGAGGTTGACTCTGAGTACTCTTCCGGCATAACCGAAATATTTCATTCCGATGCACCTCATCCCGCTGTATCGCAACGAGACGAGAGAGATTCCTCTGTAGAGAAGGTCAAGGCATGTGTCGGGCACTTCTTGACGCATAAGGGCTTGCCGTTGCAGAGGTCACAGACAAGCGGAGTCCCCTGAGTTGGCGGCCGGAATACGGCTCCATGTGGGCAAGCGTCAACGCAGACATAGCAGCCGGTACAGGCCGCGCCCTCAATCCGTACGATCTTGTCTTCACCTCTTCGAAATGCCAGAGTCAGGCAAGCGTCTACGGGCGGGCATACTGCACATTGGCTGCAAACTACCGGATCATCGATTCCACGTTCGTTGTACTTCAGAACTCTGATTCTTGACTCTCTGGGATTGAACTTCGAGTTTTCGCGATATGAGCATATCAACTCGCAGTATCTGCATCCGGAGCATTTGTCCTTGTCGATGACGATTCGTTTCAAACGTTCCGCCCACAGCTATTAGAGCCAAGAAGTCTTGAGACTCGGTTCCGCTACTTCACGCTTACTTCTTTGACTCTTATCTCAAAGACTAAGCGGCCGTTTGGATCAGGACACGACACTCGATTCACGCGTGGGAGCCAATCCTTCTCATCTGGAACTAGGTCACGTTCCTTCACTGGAATCAACGGCATAATGCTCTGAAGAGCGTAAATGCAAATGAACTTCCCATCCGGCAGGTGCAGCTTTCCGTTCCGTACTTCAAAGAAATCTCCGACATTATGCTTGTCGCAGACGCCAGGCTTCTCGACACATTGGATCACGAGATCTCTCATTTGGACACCTTCTATGCGTAACAGGAAGGAAGTAATCATTATGGCTTGCGGCTACGTGCAGGAGAAGGCAGCAACCGAGTGCTTCCAACCCAGATATCCTTTACGTCCTGCTGGTGGCGCGCCGTAGAACATGTCAACAAGGCTAACAAGATGGGGCCTAAGTCGCTTCAAAAAGCTAGTTTCCGTCAGGGGACAAACCATTAATCGTCTGATCCTACGGAATGGTTCAAAGGAGTCGAACTGCATGTATCAGAAAGTAGCAGCAATGTTCCTTGTACCATAGACGGTGCGGCCGGTAAGATTTGAACCATTAGATCATTGAATCAATTCGTATGTGCGGGCTAGATTGATCAGCGAGATTTGATATTCTCTGACAGTTCTTTCTTCAAATTGCGTATGATATTAAGCCCACCTGTTGCATAATAGTACAGGCAAACCGTGCGTTCAGAAGTTGAGTGTCCGTGGAGAAGGGAGACATGGCCAAGATACTCAAGCTGAAACAAGAAATGGATAAGATTTCAGATGAGCTCACAAAGAAGGTGAAAACGATTGATGCAGACGTAATCACGATTAGAAATTACCCTGAAGTAAGGGAGATCTGGAATAGACTGTGCCGGCTCCATATGAAAGCTGTAGTTAGTTGCGAATACGATGCTGAGGGTGATAAAGAGACGGCCGGGCTTTGCGAGGAGATCCTGAAACCAAGAGCATGTATCGAAGCTCTTCATCTATCAGAAGAAGAAACTTGCTGCGGAAGATTCCTAAGAAGGCTGAAAGAAGCAAGACGGTAGCTAATACCGATTTACTGCAACAATCGTGACAAAACCAAAATCGCTTGAGTTTTTGAACCGTCAGAATAGGAAAATTGTATCCATCGCCCATCTACGTTAGCTGAGTAAATGTGTGTGCGAGCCATGGTGCGGTCGCCGGGATTTGAACCCGGGTCAGAAGCGTGGCAGGCATACGGCGACGGGTGTGCGCCGTTCCCGTCCTAGACCAGGCTAGACTACGACCGCAGCGAGTGGAAATAGTCTCATATAGCATCCTTAAGACTT
>CAYQCQ010000064.1:0-6542 GCA_964416035.1 uncultured Candidatus Bathyarchaeia archaeon | reverse complement strand
ATGTGGTCCTCACTACTAGCTACAATCTTTCATAGTTTGAATAGAGCCACGTCAAAGCCTCACCTTCATTCGACCTTTACAGAGGCTGGCAAGAAGTGGTTGCAAAAGGAAGAATCTGGAGAAGAAAGGACGGAAAGTACTTCCTGTATCTTCCGAAGCATCTTGTGGAAGACAGCGCCTTTCTTTTCGACGTAGAATCATCCCTTCCTGTCAAAGTCGTCATAGATCGTTTTGGAAAGAGGCTTCTCGTGATGCCGCTATACAAGATTAAGGCTCACGAAGAAAAAGGGAACTAGACGCGTCAATTGGCGAACAAACTGAGGGATATGAAAAGCAGGACGTGGGCTCTGTAATTCTAGAGAACTTCCTCCGGGTAGTATCCTTCAGTCATTTTCCCATCGAGTCGCCCACGGCAACTGCTTGGGCACAAGCAATAGCTCTCTCTTCGGCTAGGAACTCAACCATTTCTTAGACACCATTTCTAGCTTGCCTAGTTTAGTTTTTCCTTGAATTTCACGGTCTGATTTCCTTCTATGATTTCACCAATAACGTAGGAGTTACATCCTCTAGCCGCAAGGTGTTTTCTGATTTCGTCAATCGCCGAAGGATTAGCCACAAGGGTCATCCCTATGCCCATATTGAACGTGCGCATATGGGAGAGTAGTGACACAACCGGAACTCGAGATCTCTTTTCGGCTGATGTCGTCTACAAGGACGTTCCTTTCGAAGGGCTATCCTCTTGTACGTAGTCGACCCAACGCTTCACGTCTACTGCTATCATCGCCTCCTCCGGGTTGAGAACAGGCTTTCTGAATTGGTCTCGGTCATCCAATGCGACTCTTGGACAGCCCGTGCTTACGAAACCTTCAATATCGGAGAAGTTCTCCAACACAATCGGATCTATCTCTCTCAGGGCGAGGAGCACGCATTCATACCCTCTGCTTTCTAGAAGACCTCTCATCTCCGTAGCTATGGTTGGCTTGAACTGTCCTGTTTTGAGTCCTACGATAATTCCTACTTTTCTGGCTTTTCTGAAGGAGTCTATGGCTGCGTATCGCTTTCTGAAGAATCTCTTAGCCAGCTTCTCCATATCCCGCACCTGATGTTGAAATGGATCCGCTACGATGGTCCTTCTTCCTGTAGCAATTCTGACGCCGAGCCCGTGAAAATCTCCTCCGGAGAGGACTAGGAACGCGTCCACTTTAGACGAGATAGACTTGACCGTTCCAAACTGGCATCCCAGGACCTGCCCATCATACCTTAGCTCTCCATCTGCCTTTCCTATTAGGACAGTTTTCCCCGCCTCTTCCAGGATGCGCTTCGCAGTGTCCAACTTGTCGATATGCTGGATCACTGAGGCAAGCCCGATAACTCGCTCTTCCTTGAGTTCTGCCAGAGCCTTTCGGACTACTCCAGTAACATCAAGCGAGGCTCTTGCCTCAACGAACAGACACCTATCGTCCTTGATCCCCAGCGTTTCGGAGTGGCCGAGATGGACTATGAGGTCAGCATCTAAGATTGATGCCTCACCAAGTGCTAAGTCGCAGGAACCGTAGCAGGGGTCCGCCGAGATTATCACCTCGGCAGAGGTTTGCTTCTTGAGCAATCGCGACAGCTGGAACGCAGCTGACCTAAGCCCATCGGGTACCTGTAGCAGGACTCGCTTTGAGTTCCGCCTAGTTATCTCGCTTATGATTCTTTCCGACTCTAGGTCCAACAATTCACTTTAGGATCCTTATCGAGGTTCCAGTAACTATGCATCTGAGGCCGTGTAGGATTTCCAGTCTTCTATCTTCGTCGTTTCTGTCTCCGCTGAGTGCCATGTTTTCTTGAGGATCCTTGTCGTTCCTCTACTTTGGCAACATCTATGTATGCTTGAATCACCGTGTCAGGGTTAAGGCTCATTGAGTCTATTCCGTTCTCTACGAGGAAGACCCGTACCTCCTCGAAGTCCGAAGGTGACTGCCCGCATATTCCTACCTTGACACGAGGCTTCGCTGAGTGCGCTATCTTGATGAGTTGTGCAATCGACCTCTTAACCGCCTCATTTCTTTCGTCGAAGAGATGTGCCAATAGTTCGGAGTCTCTATCTATACCTAGCACTAGCTGTGTAAGATCGTTGCTGCCTATGCTGAATCCGTCGAATCGTTTGGAGAACTCATCTGCGAGGATAACGTTGCTGGGGATTTCTGCCATGCAGTATAACTCCAACCCGTTCTTGCCTCGTTCGAGTCCCTCCTCCCGGAGCACTTTGATGACCTCGTCAGCTTCCTCGATGGTTCTGCAGAACGGGAACATTATCTTTACATTCGTCAGCTTCATTTCGTCACGGACCTTTTTCATTGCTTTACATTCGAGACGGAAGGCTCGAGAATACTCTCCTCCATAATATCTACTGCAGCCCCGATATCCGAGCATAGGATTGCTCTCGGTAGGCTCGTATAGCCAACCGCCGATGAGGTTTGCGTATTCATTGCTCTTGAAATCCGAGAGGCGAACTATGACATCTCCACCAATCGTTCTATCACCCGATTTGGTGGGGTAGAATGCTGCAGCAATCGTCGCAATGCCGTATGCGAGCTTGTCGACGAAGAACTGGGGTTTGTCGGCATATCCCGCTGTGATCAGCTCAATCTTCTTTATGTCCTCTTCAAGCTTTTGCTGTACCTGCTGCAGAGGTGTCTTATGCCTAAGAGCAACTTGTTCGAGTTCGCTCTTGTTCTGTAACATTTGTTTCAGCTTTTCAAAGTCAAGCAGAGCAAGAGGATGGACTTGGATGTGAGAGTTTATGATGAACTCGAGCCGGGCGAGGCCCACCCCATCGTTCGGCATCTGTCCCTGATCGAACGCCTTTTCCGGAATACCCACGTTCATCATTATAGCGGTTTTTGTTCTTGGGAAATGTGACAGGTCGGCTTCTTCAACTTCGAACTTGAGGAGTCCCTCATATATTCTGCCCGCTCCCTCACTGCAGTCGATTGTAACGTCCAGGCCTGGCCTCAGTACTTCTGTGCCGCGCTCAGTCCCTATGACGCACGGTATCCCCAACTCACGGCTAACAATCGCGGCGTGGCATGTACGCCCTCCTTTGTCTGTAACTATGGCCGATGCTATCTTCATTATCGGTTCCCAATCGGGATCAGTCATTTCTGTTACGAGGACTTCCCCCTTCCTGAATCTTGTTATGTCACGGGCGCTTTGTATGATGTTAGCGGGCCCTTGACCTATCATCCGCCCGACGGGCTCCCCCTCAACGAGGACTCTGCTCTTCTCCTTCAAAACGTAGGTTCTCAGTTTTGTCCGATCTTTTACGGAGTGAACGGTTTCAGGGCGAGCTTGCACGATGTAGAGTTTCCTTGTTCTTCCGTCGCGAGCCCATTCAATGTCCATGGGCAAACCATAATGCTTCTCAATCTCGACGGTGTATCGGGCAAGTTGCTCTGCCTCCTCATCTGTGATGACATATCTGAGCTGCTGTTCCGGATGTACTGAAGCTTGTACGGTTCCCCCCTTCTCGTCGTAGATTAGTTTGATGGTCTTGTTTCCAGGCCTTTTGCTGATCAGTTTTCCTGTGGGTTTGAAGATGTAGAACTGGTCGGGATTCACTTTTCCTTGAACGACGTATTCGCCGAGGCCCCAGCTACCGGTGATGTATACGACGTTCCTGAAACCCGACTCGGTGTCTATGCTGAAGATTACGCCGCTGCTTGCTAGGTCGGAACGAATCATTTTTTGAACTGCGACGGAGATGAGTACACCGGAATGGTCAAATCCCTTGTCAACTCGATAACTGATAGCTCTATTGGTGAAGAGGCTTGCCATGCACTTCTTCGTCGCTTCGATTAAGTTGTCGAGGCCTCGAACGTTCAGATATGTCTCTTGTTGACCTGCGAAGCTTGCGTCAGGCAGGTCCTCTGCTGTTGCACTGCTTCGGATAGCGCAGTCAGGATCCTTTTCGCCAAGCTTCTCACCCAGTTTCTGGTAGTACTCTGCGATCGCTTGTTCAAGTTCTGTTGGTAGCGGGGCTTTTTCAATGGCCTCTCTGATGGCTGCGCCCCTCTTCTGGAGCTCGGTCACATCATGTGTGTCCAAATCCGCAAGTTGCTTACGTATGAAGTCCCCGAGGCCCGCCTTCTCGATTGTGAGTTGATAAGCATATGCAGTTATGGCGAACCCGGGCGGTACAGGGACATGGGTCCTCTGAATCATTTCGCCTAAGCTGGCGTTTTTTCCGCCTACAAGCGGTACATCTCCACGGCCCACTTCATCAAACCAGAGCACAAGTGCAGGATTTTTGTTGTGAGACAAGTTCAGGTCGCCTTCCTAGTAGGAAGAACAGGTCATATTAAAGCCTCTCGTAGAATCTTGAGATGTGTAAGAGGAACAAGTGTCAAAACTCGTCATCGGCTCAGGCGAGTTTCTCCACAGCTATTCTGCAAGGTGTTGGAAGTTTTCCGGCACTGATCGCTAGGGCCTTCTTTGCGTGTTCAACTGCGTCTTTGTTCACACAGATTGAAAGAATGGCTTGATCAGCTTTCACTCTGGCGGCTCTGCTAGACGGTTTTCCGAATGCTCTTCTCATCCCTTCTTGGAGCCTGTCCGCCCCCGCGGTGGCGAGCATTCTGTTCTCTCTAAGGATTACGTGTGGATAGACGCAGAGGTTCAGGAGGTAGCCCGTCTCCCCTAGCTTCTCAGCAAGCACCTTGTTCGCCGCGACGCGGGCCGCTTCCAACGCGTTATGTCGTATCTGAACTTTGTTTCCAGCCAAAAGCGAAACCTTGTGTTCATATTTTGCCTTTGAATCGCCCATGGTGAACCTGCTAATCTTCAGTGACGGCGATCCGTGAATATACTCCTCCCTAGTGTAAGGCTGCCCTTTCACATGTCTGTAGTTGCGACCTTTCAATGAGATCGAATCCTGCGTCGGCTCAGCATACCGTTCCTTGAGCCGTATTTAAGCGTTCATCAATCTTCATCGATTTCGATTCTCTCTTTGTCCGATTGCAAGCTCGACGGATGATCCCCATCAGAAGAAGGGCCTCTCTCTTGGATAGAAGCCCTCGAGAGATTACGTTTCTGAAAGCCCTTACGGCTTTTCTTTGCCTGTGGCTTGGAACTCCAACAAGACCAACAAGCTTTTCGAAATATCCGACTAACCGGGCTCTGATATGGGAATCGACGGGTTGAAAGGCTTTCTGAGCACCATGCATGTGCCTGTATGACTCGTAGAGTACTATTGCACACGCAGAGGCTACGTTAAGGGTTCTGTAATCCTTACTCGCCGGGATTGTTATGATTATGTCGCACCGATTCAACTCCTCATTGGACAACCCTGTACTCTCTCTTCCAAACACTAGACAAATCCTTTCCTTGCTCTGTCCAATTTTCTCCGCGTATTCCTCGGGAGAAAGAACAACCCTGAGAATGTTCGATGGCCTCTGACCGGGAATGGCTGTGGTTCCCGCGATTTGGTCACAATCTTTGAGTGCCTCGTCAAGGGTCGTGACTATCTTCGACCTTCGGAGGATGTCGTCTGCATGAGACGCGTATGCCCTCGCCTCCGAATTGATCTGTGTCTTGGGATTTACGATCCATAGATCGGCGAACCCGAAGTTTTTCATGATCCTTGCTATCAAACCTATGTTTCCCTCATGCTCCGGTTCAACGAAAACGACTCTAATCTGCATGGCTTCTCATCTAGAACTTGAAAAGCGCTTGATGTGGATAGAGAGTGTTAGAGAGGTTTTCCAGCTCGAACGTTGTCAGCTGGAAGACTCTCTTCTGAAGAAGAGCGTTCGGTTTAACAAGACCTTCCAAAGGCTTCGTCGCCTTTGGGTCAATGGCGCGATTCAGGACTGCTCTGAGAGTTCTTCTTCTTTGAGAGAAAAGGTATCTAACCATTCGGTCTAGGAAAACCTCGTCGACACAGGTGGCTTGGGCTCTCTGAACGATCCTCACTATATGTGAGTCGACCCTTGGTATTGGTCGAAAAGCTGTCTTCGGTACAAAGTCGAGAAGTTCCACATCGGCTCTGTGTTTCACGGCTACCGTGAGCCTGCCATAATTAGGCAAGCCAGGTTCCGCGACGAGTCTAGATGCGAACTCCCTTTGAAATGTCGTCGTCATAGAGTTGAAGTTCTTCTTCAAGAGAAGGAAGGTCAGTCTTGAGGAGATGTAGTATGGCGGACTGGAAACTACTTTGTCGAAAGGTGGCAGAGGAACCTTCAGGATGTCTCCTTCAATAATCTCCACATGTTTCTTGTCATGAAATTTTTTTCGCAGGGAATTCGCGAGTCGTGGATCCTTCTCTATCGCGATAACCTTGTCCACTCGTTCCTCGAGGATGGCTGTGAGGTTACCGGTTCCGGCTCCTACCTCGAGGACTGTCTCGTTTCTTTGGAGCTTAGCATAGTCGGCGATCTTATGAAGTACTACAGAGTCCACTAGGAAGTGTTGACCTAACTGCTTGGATTTACGACTGCGGTCGGCATCTGGTGTCGGCATGGTGCCCTAGATAGCCCTCGTGAAAAGCCGATACTTTG
>CAYQCQ010000063.1:0-6599 GCA_964416035.1 uncultured Candidatus Bathyarchaeia archaeon | reverse complement strand
TGATCATGGAAAATCACGTAACCGGCTGAAAGCAGTATCGTTCGAATGTTCAGCCCTTCGGCTTTGTTCCGACGAAGAGAGCGTAACCGATACCGTCCTTCCTGACGAAATCAACGATCTCGCCAAAGGCCTTGTCGTCCTTCGATATGTCAAGCGCGTCTGAAAGAATTCCAAGATTCAACTGTTTCTTCACTTGCTCCGAGTAGTCAACTGCCTTGACGCCTACGAGCCCAGCGCCTTCTAACATGCGTTTGTATTCGTCCATACTGACTGCGCCGCCTATGCAGCTGCAGTAAAGCCTTGGGCTATTTCGGATGGCTTCCGGCATCGGCGCCCAATTTATCACGTCATGCATGATGATCCTGCCGCTTGGCTTGAGCACTCGGACCTTCTCAGCCAGGACTCGCTCCTTGTCTGAGGTGAGACAGACGACACATTCACTGATCACGGCGTCAAAAGTCTCATCTTCAAAGGGAAGTTTTTCTGCCTCAGCGAGCCTAAATTCCGCGATGCCATCTAGTCCTAGATTCCTCGCCTTCTCCTGCGCCGTTTCAATCCCTTCCTTCGTGAAGTCAATCCCCACAACCTTCCCGGTAGGTTTGACTTTCTCAGCTATCTCGAAAACTGTATCTCCCGTGCCGCAACCTACATCCAGAACGACCATGCCTTCTTTTGGCGAAAGTTCACTGATGAGAGCATGGTGGGCCTTCGAGAGCAAGTCCGATTCCTCGCAACACCTACCTGTTTCACTCGACCAGCGCTTTCCGTAATACTCCTTGACCGACTCTCTCAGATCAGCTGAATCACAACACTTCCTTGTACTCATTTGTTTCCTTCCTCTACTTACTCTCGGTAGTAGAAGGGAATATAAACATTGACTCACCCGTTCTACTAGAAGGAAGTAGCCTCTGAGATGCAACTGTAGTAGTACCAGCAAAGTGTAGAACGCAGCGAAGAAGGCAATCGCAGACACCTAAGTCACTCGGCAATTCCTGTCAACGAGGAGAAAAAGTTTCATGAGTGACTTTCTTTTCGTTCAGCTGTCCCAGACGCATAATCATGACCAAGGCACTGGCTGGACATGCAGACGTGAACTCCACAGACTGTTGGAGGGATGGCGGTACTTCGGAGCGACTGATAGGCTTGAAACCGAAGCGGAAGAAGAACTCACTTGCCGTTTCCGTCAGCAGGTAGACTGTTGTCGCTCCATGCTTCAGGGCAAGATCTAGTGCGGATCGAGTGAGTTGTTGCCCGATCCCTCGGCCGCGCAACGACTTGTCCACGGCGACCGACCGTAGCAGCGTTGCTTTCCTATAAAGTTCGAGACCAGCACTTCCCACGATCCGTTTGCCCTCTCGTGCCACAAGCATGGTCGCCAAATGCTCGGCTATTCCATCCTTCGGGAGGCCACTCCTCTCAAGAAGAGCCAGTACGGCAGGAAGGTCTTCCCCGGCCGCCGGTCCTATCGAGATATTATCGGAAGCATGCCTGCCCTTGCTCATCTTTCAAGCCTCTCTACTTACGGCCGGTAGTAGTAACGAATATAAGCATTGGCTTACCGGTTTAGTAGGATGAGGTGGGTGGGGTAAGAGGAGTGGGCGAACCGGCAGACCAGGCTCTCAAGGAAAACATTCGTTCGAGCCTCAAATCGCTGGGACTTACATCAACAGGAGCATCGGTATTCCTAGCCCTGATGTCCCGACCTAATGCATCCGCTGCAACAATATGTAACGAGGCGGGCGTTCCGGACTCCAAGGTTTACTATGCGTTGGAAGAGCTTCAGTCAAAGGGAATGATCGCAGTCCAATATGGAACACCGAATCTATACAAAGCACTAAGCCCGAAGGAGGCTTTGGCCAGCCTGAGGAAGAGACTCACAGAGGAGCATATGGAAAAGATCCAAAGAGTGGACGACCTTGCTGAAAAGCTTGAGGCTGTGCATTCACGAGCGCAGGGATCGGATGAAGTCGAGCTTGCCTACATCATTAAGGGTAGGAGAAACGTTCTAGGAAAGATGACTGAACTTGTAGCTGGAGCTAGGAAGGAAATAACTGCGCTCATCTCTGACCAGAAAATCCTCAAGGAGATCAAAGATCCTCTCTATAGAGCTGGAGGGCGCGGAGTGGAAGTCAACTTGGCGATTCCCTCGACACAAATGAAGAAGGCAGGGATTAGGGGAATTGGCCAGTTAAAGCGACTGCACTGCGAATGTTGCATTCTTGTTACGGACCGCAGAATCCTCTTCGCCATCTCGAACTGGAGATCCAGCGACATGCACGCAATGATGACGCAGGATAGGAGCCTCATAACAATGACTCTCCAAAACTTCACAAACCCAAGCTGCTGCACCGGAACGTAGTCGGAAACCATGATCTTTAGCAATGTCAGCTTCTCCTTCTAAACGCCTTAATCGTTGCTTGAATCTCAAAAAAATGCTCTCTCTCATGCTCGATCGTTCTCCTGAGCGCCTTTCTGAACGTCCAGACTTCGCTCTTGTGGCGACAGTAATGCCTAGGAGTGAACCGCTTCTTCCAGAGAGCCTCGGGATAGAGAGCATACTTGCGAAGAGCGAGTTCCCTTGTCAAATGGAGTCTCTCGAAAACATCTTCAGACTTCTGCCGAGTGATTTGTCTCTCTTTTTCTAGAAAGGCATCTGGATCGTCCGTTATCCGGGATATATACCACCATTCCGCGCTTGAGACATGTCTCAAGATTTCTTCGATAGTCCGCTCATTGATCTCAAGCTTCCACTGTAGCTGGCGAGGCCTCAATTCTTGAACTAGGTCAAGTAGATCCTGCCTAGACGCACACATAATACGAAAGTACTGAAGCAGTTCCGACTCCTCTAGAGGAACATAGTCATGTTGGAAGGTTGCCACCATTCCGCCACTAATGCCCAGCTCAGGTACGTTTCTCACGACTTGGGCTATGCAGGTCCGAATTCCTTGCCTGACTGGTGGGTGATCTATTCCATGCGCCTTCAGCCAATTCAAGTGGTTAATGATCGCTTGATGGATTTTTCCCAGTGCCTCTTTCTCTGTATCTCCGCAGGATATGCATCCCGGCAAATGCAGGACATGAGCCATTGCGTAGCCATTGGCTCCTGATTCGAGGTAGATCTTGTACAGGCGAGCCATGAACTCAGTATTCTTGCTTAGGCAGCAATAAAGGGTTGATCTAGTTTAGGGAAGTCTCTTCAGACGAGTCTACTCGTCTGCGGAGGCTTCTTGATGGAATGGCAGATATATCCTTAGACGGCACAGCTAGTTGGTCGAGGTTTTTCGTTTGGCCAAGGCTTGGTTGAGACATTGGCCTGAAGGTGTCCCTCAAAACCTAGCCTACCCGGAAATTCCTCTCCCGGAAATCCTTACCGCTACTGCGAAGAAGTACCCCAACAACACGGCGATTGTATTCTTTGGGAAGAAGATAACGTACCGGGACCTTGACGGTCTATGCGACCGCTTCGCCTCAGCCCTTGTGAGCTTAGGCGTGAGGAAAGGTGACAGGGTAGCCCTGTTTCTACCGAACGTGCCCCAGTTTCTGATCTGCTATTATGGCGCGTTGCGTGCCGGAACTGTCGTTGTGCCATGCAGTCCTCTCTACAAGGAGCGTGAACTCGAGTTTCAGTTGAACGATTCAGGAGCCGAAACGATCGTAGCGCTCGACATACTCTACGAGCATCTGGCACCGATCCGTGCGAAGACTAAGCTTCGGAACGTAATTACCACAACAATCGTAGACTATTTCCCCGCATTCCTTGGGGTCTTGGCGAAGCTGACAGGTAAGGTGAAGACCGTTCCATGCCCTGGCACCATGTCGCTCAAGGAGCTTCTCAGGAAGCATAGTGAAGCTCCTCCGAAGGTGTCGATCGACCCTAAGAGTGATGCGGCGCTCTTCCAGTACACGGGCGGGACGACCGGCGTTCCGAAAGGCGCTATGCTCACGCACCACAACCTTACTGTTAACGCGGTTCAGGTTGGATTTTGGCTTCCGACGCTCCGCGAGGGAGGTGAAGTGATGCTTGCTGTGCTGCCGTACTTTCACATCTTTGGCATGACTGTTGCGATGAACATGCCGGTTTTCAGGGCTGCAAGCATGGTTCTCCAGCCCAGGTTCGAAGTGCTGGAGGTGTTGAAGGCGATCCAGAGGTACGGCGTGTCACTCTTTCCTGGTGTGCCGACCATGTACGTTGCCCTTGTTAACCATCCTGAGACCGGCAAGTTCAACTTGAGGACAGTTCGGTTCTGCATATCTGGCGCCGCAGCCCTACCGGTCGAGGTCATGAGAAAGTTCGAAGCCATCACAGGCGGCAGGCTTGTTGAAGGTTATGGACTGACGGAAACCAGTCCGGTCACGCATTGTAACCCGCTCGACAGGCCTGAGAAGGTTCGCCCTGGCTCGATTGGGATTCCGTTCCCGGACACCGAGGCAAAGATCGTCGACATCGAAACCGGAGAAAAGGATCTGCCCGTAAATGAAGTTGGTGAACTCGCCATTCGAGGGCCGCAGGTTATGACGGGCTACTGGAATAAGCCTGAGGACACAAAGCATGCGCTCAGGAATGGGTGGCTGTACACAGGCGACATAGCGAAGGTGGATGAGGATGGATACTTCTACATCGTCGACCGGAAGAAGGATGTGATCAATGTTTCAGGGCTGAAGGTCTGGCCGAGAGAGGTTGAGGAAGTCCTCTACGAGCATCCGGCAGTCAAGGAGACAGGCGTGGTAGGACTGACGGATCCATACCGAGGCGAGACAGTCAAGGCGTTCGTAGTCCTAAAGGAAGGCTACGAAGGCAAGACCACCGCCGAGGAAATCATCCAGTTCTGCAAAGACAAGGTGGCCAGCTTCAAGGCGCCAACACAGATCGAGTTTGTCAAGAAGCTGCCCAAGACAGCCATAGGCAAGATCCTAAGACGAGCCCTCAAAGAAGAAGTCAAGACGTAGCCTCAACGGCTTGCTCCATTTGAATCGCTGAGTTCCAGAGGCCTGTACCCAGCATCTTCGGGAGTCATGTGTCGTACCGAGATGAAAGGGTAGAACCACAAATTCCTGTTCCAGGTCCGGTCAAGGAAATCCTGAATTAGAGGAGAAGCCTATGAGTTGATTGAATATGAGGAGGAGATGAATGTGGAAGCGGGTAAGTTGTATGTTTTGCCGAAACTGCCTTATGAGTACAATCAGTTGGTGCCGCACATATCAGAGGAGCAGTTGAAGATACACCATCAGAGGCATCATCAAGCGTACGTGAATGGTGCAAACGCGATTCTTCAAAGGCTGGACAAGGCGCGCAAGGAGGGCACTGATCTGGATGTCAAATCCACTTTGAAGGAACTGTCGTTTAACATTGGAGGACATCTGCTACACTCGTTGTTCTGGGAGAATTTGGTCCCGAGCGGTAAGGGTGGTGGAATGCCGGGCGGAGCCTTAGGCGATGCCATAGAGAAGGAATTTGGAAGCTTCGATAGGTTCAGGAAGGAGTTCACTCAGGCTGCGGCCAGTGTAGAAGGTTCTGGATGGGCAGCGCTCACTTTCTGTAGACAAACCAACAGACCGATAATAATGCAGGTGGAAAAGCACAACACCAATGTCTATCCCATGTTCAGAATCCTAATGGTTCTCGATGTCTTCGAGCATGCCTACTACCTTGACTATAAGAACGATAGGGCCAAGTTCATCGAGGCCTTCTGGAACATCGTCAATTGGGATGAAGTGAACAGAAGGCTTCAAGCATTACACAGGTAGCATAATGTCTGAGCTTTGAAAAACAAGTGAACCTCTCTTCTTTTCAAAGTTTGACACGAGGAACTACAGCAATAGGTCAGAAAACTACAAACATATACATCCAATGGGAAACTATTGCGATTCCATGATACGACGGGATAGGTCGGTATGTGGAAAATCGTACTCATTGCTACGGCGTTTAACCTGTTGTTCGAATATTCTATGAGAGGAATCAATAATCTGCAGGTTCAGCCGGTTCTTCCTCTGGTTTTGTTCACGACTTATTTCACGCTTTTCACTATGCTTGAAGATCTCATTGTGAGGTTTAGGCTGAAGGACTATCATTTGATGGCGGCTGCGTTCTCTTACGGTGCCGTCTATCAGTCTCTGGTGTCTGGAGCTGCGTTTATTCCGCCCCTAATCCTCGGGATCAACTGGGGCGGCGTCCTATTCGTTATCTTGGTGTGGTGGGGAGCGCTTCAGAACGTGATGACTTTCTACATTGCCAACCGACTTGCGCCTAGAGATTGGAACCGGCGACGCTTATCAAAGATAGGCTGGGCGGCGATGATCTTGCTGAATGGTCTGATGGTTCTTCTATTCCAATTGTCCGGAGTGATCCCGAGGGGCTCTCCGTCAGGAATGGTTGTGATGGTTCTGATTCTGATCGTTAGCGTGGCTGGATTTTGGAGGATCCTTCCGGGCAGAGAGGAACGATCTCTCACTCCAGAGTTCAGAAAGGATAAGGTGATGGACTATCTCAGCATCCTCACAGTCGTAGTCTTCTTTGTGTGCGCAGTTTTCTTCACATTCGATCCGGTTAGGCACGGAGCTTCAAGAGTGAACTGGACATCGACTCGAATAGTAGTGGGCTG
>CAYQCQ010000062.1:0-6599 GCA_964416035.1 uncultured Candidatus Bathyarchaeia archaeon | reverse complement strand
CGTCAAGGTCTATGATGTCCGAGTTCTTGCATATCTGCTTCGCAACTGCCGAGTCGATCTCAACTTCGCCGAGAGGCGTCTGCCAGACGCCCTCAACCATAGCTGAAACACCCGTTCCGACGCCATAGTGATTGGGACCTAGAATAACGACGGTGTCAGGAACCCCGTCCGAAGCCAGAGCCGAGTAGAGATTTGCGGCCACTGGACCCGAGTACATGTATCCAGCGTGAGGAGAGACCGCGGAGACTATCTTTCTCTCGCCTTTCTCCTGCAACTTCGGCAGTTTGCCAGGTCCAAGCTTGTGCAGAAAACAATTCTCTATTTGCGAAACCAGAGCTGTCCTTTCCGAGGAATAGAAAGAACCAGCTTGCGCTGGGCGCCTCACTTTCAGGGTTCTTCACCCATTCTCGCGGGGATGGATGCGAGTTTGGTTTCAAAATCGTCTATCGTGGCAGATATGTTCCCGTCGGGCGGAAGCTCGCCTCTTTCCCTTAGTACCTGCCTTGCAAGAAGCCAATACACCATGGCGAGAGCTCGTCGACCCTTATTGTTGACTGGAATCGCCAAGTCAACTCCGCTGAACACATTATCAGTATCTACGAGTCCTATGACAGGGACTCCGGCGGATGAAGCTTCCTTTATCGCCTGCCCGTCAGCTCTCGGATCTGTGATGATGACGAGTTCCGGTTCGGTATGCTTAGGTTGGAGAGGAT
Organism: uncultured Candidatus Bathyarchaeia archaeon; assembly: GCA_964416035.1. Lineage (GTDB taxonomy): Archaea > Thermoproteota > Bathyarchaeia > 40CM-2-53-6 > JALHTG01 > JALHTG01. The sequence continues at coordinate 5,886 of CAYQCQ010000062.1, read as the reverse complement.
TCGAGAGTAAGCCCGGCATAAATCTGCCCACTATGGGAACGCATTTCGTCAGTTCGCAGAACTTTTCGACCGGAGTCTTTCCATACAATCTTGAAGAGATCGCCATAACTTTCGATGGATCCAGCCTGGCTAAGAACTTGGCTGCAAGTCTTATCTTCTGATCAGTGTTTCCGATATTCAGTATGAAGAGGCCATCAGGCCTAGCACGAAATATGTGCTGCTCCATGTCACCAGTCTTTACTCTGGTTCCTATGTGCAGGCCAGCTGCCAATAGTTCTTCTAGCGGTAACAGTAGACCTTCCGCCTTCGGAATCAGCTCTTTATCTTCGATCGTCAAACGTACTCACTCTGGTTCTTGATGCTCGCAAGTCTAGCTTTCTCGCCAAGCTCCTTTTCTATTCTTACCAATTCATTTATCTTTGCCACCCTTTCCCCTCCGACCACGCCTGTCTTTATTATGGGGCTTCCAAACGCTATAGCAAGGTGTGCCAACTCCGGAGCTGCAGTATCTCCTGACCTATGCGAGGTCACCGTAGCATAACCTGACAGCTTTGCTTCTCTTGCTGTTCCGTAGGCATCCGTGATTGTACCCACCTGATTTGGCTTAATCATGATGGCGTTTCCAGCCTTCATCTTCTTGCCCTTTTCAAATCTTGCGGAGTTAGTGACGAAGAGATCGTCGCCGCATATCAATCTGTCATTGACCTTCCTTGTAAGCTCCGCAAATGATTCGAACGATTCTTCATGAAACGGATCTTCCAAGTAGACAAGGTCGTATCTATCTATGAGATGATCCACGAATTCGAATTGCTGTTCTTCATTTAGTCTCTGGCAGTCTCTGTTGTATACATAGACATTTTCTGTTTCGTTCCAAAGGGTTGAAGCGGCCATATCTGCCCCAACCCTTATTTCTATACCCATAAGCGCCGAGACGTTTTCACAAGCCTTCAATGCGATGTCAAACGCTTCTTCTGTTGTTAAGTCCGCAATCCAAGCTCCTTCGTCACCCCTGCCAATAGATGGTTTCCCCTTCGCCTCGAGAAGTGTAGCGATCTCAGAGTGCACCTTCGCATTAGCATCAGCTCCCTCAAAAAACGTCTTTGCCCCAATAGGCAGAATCAGGAATTCTTGGATGTCTGTCCTTGCCGCTCGGGCGTGTCTGCCTCCGCCTATAACGTTTCCTAGAGGCAGAGGTAGTTCAACTTTCGCGGAATGGGAGAGGTGCTCGAAGAGAGGGATCTTTCTGGAGCAGGCCGCCGCAAGGGCCGTTGCAGCAGAGACAGCGTAGGCAGTGTTTCCCCCCATCTTGCCGAAGTTCGAAGTTCCATCAATCTCATGAAGTAACCTGTCGACTGCCTCTTGGTCGTCTGCATTCAGACCGATCAGTTTCGACGCTAGAGTGTTCTCGACGATCCTGAGCGCCTCGTCGATCCCACCAGGAGGATACTGCTCAACTTCCCATCTCCCGCGGCTTAGTCCGGAGGGTGCTGTAGCCTGACCAAAACCCCCCGCTGTTGTTACATCAACCTCTATGGTGGGCTTACCACGGCTGTCGAATACCTTCCAGCCCTTAACATTCCTTATCACTGAGGCGCTCATGGGGACTGTCCCCACGGCATGTGGGCACGCTTCTTATGCGCAAGTTCAGTGTACGATAGAAACTCGTCTATGATCTCCACGTGAGAAATCATCATTCTTCTGCAGCAATACCTCTTCATGCCCAGTTCATCAAGAACTTTGCGTGGATCCTCTCCCTGTCTAACCCTTCTTGAGTATTCATGCCACTTGTCAGCCACGAGCCGGCCGCATGTGAAACATCTCACAGGAACTATCATTTCGTGTCACCTGTATGACTTCTGTTTTCTTCGTCTCGCTCCTGGTCCACCGAACTTCTTCGGTTCGGATCTTCTCGGGTCTCCAGCAAGTATTGATCGATCATATCTTGTCAGGAGGCGACGGACTTCTGCGCTTCGTGACCATTCGGCGATCCCTCTCGCGATTGCAGTTCTTGCCGCTTCGGCCTGCCCTATCATGCCTCCTCCGGCGACCCGAACAGCTATGTCCATCGCTTTGCTTCTGTCGCCAAGCACCAACAATGTCTCATAAATCTTTGTTCTAGCCATTTCTTGACCATATGCTTCGAGAGAGAATTCATTGATCGTCACTCTTCCTTTTCCAGGCTTGATGATCGCCCTGGCTATCGCCGTTTTTCTCTTCCCGGTAGCCAAGACTATTCTTCGTTTCTCACTCACTGCTTCCTGCCTCCTATTTCTCTTGAGAGTTCATCAACCGTGATGTATCGGCAGCGCAGTTTCGAGGCGTCGGCCTTAGGGAACCTCTGCAAAGGTTTGTTAACATACTCGTCCGGTATTCCTATGAAGACCCTTACATTTCTGAAAGCGGCCTTGCCTCTTGGCCTCTTCCATGGGATCATTCCACGGACCGCCCTTCTGAAGTACATGTCTGGTCTTCTAGGATGGACTGGAGCCTTCTCTTGGGAAGCAAGTGTTCTCGTCCTGAGCTTACGCAAAGCGTCCTCGAGTATTCTCTGTTCTCGACCAGCTATAACCGCCTTCTCCGCGTTGACAACGATTATCTTGCGTCCTTCGAGTGCCTGCTTTGCTACTATGCTCGCAATTCTTCCGAGAACGTGATTCGACGCATCTATGAGTATGAGGTCCGTAGGCATGGGACTCACTTTATTTCCTCAAGACACCTACGCATCTCTGCCGCTTTCTTTGTGAGGATCTTTGTCGCTTCCTCAACAATTCTCTCTGGAGGAAGGGCTCCGGTTGATTCTACAGAGAAGATGAATGTCTGATCATCCCATCCGACTTTTATCGCTGGGGGCTTCTGAGGGCAATGTCTTTCACACTCACGGCACAAAGTGCAATCGATCTCTCTCTCGACAACAACGTTGCCGTTCTTGACCGCTAAGATTGACTTGGGGCAGGAGTTGGCACATTCCTTGCATCCGTCACATTTCTTTTGGTTTATCGACAACTTCGGAAGGTACTTGTATGCAACTGATGCAGGCTGCCACTTGGCGTGCTCAATGCCGCGCCCAAGCCTTGCGTACGCCTCAAGCCTGATCTTTTGCCCGGGGGCAAGCTTGGTGATTGGAATCGTGTCGCTTACGGGCTTAATTTCAGGGTTCTCAGCTTTCAACTCTCCAGAATACACGTACTTGGATTCGTCAATGGCTTCAGATTCAAGCGATAGTGTTGTCCTACACCTGTTGCAGCCCAGCTCACTCTTGCAGCCGCATTCTTCAGGCAACACGTATGAGTCTAGGTCTGTTGTGAGAGGAATAAGGCCCAAGCGATGGGACAGCATTTCGTCATAAAGTACAGACGAGTTCTCAATAATCATCACGTCCTCCACCGCCATGGTCGGGACTTCCGCGATCATAGCTCGCCTGAGCGCATTAGAAAAAGCGGCAGAGGCTCCTCTTATCATAAACCTAATCGAATCCTTGTCCCGGCCAAGCGTTTCAACCTGCATATTCCCAGCGTCTTTCTATAGCTTTGCTCAGCGGATGAGAGCCCGAACTCTATTTAAACGTTGTTTGAGGTTCAACAAACACTGTCTACAGTATGTTGGTGTAGATTGTTCTTATGTCATGTTAGACAGTGCGACTGCAGGTTCTCGATTCGTCAGCTGCAAGGGTAGAAAGGCTTGGGCTCTAAACCGTCCGCTGGCGATTGTCTGGACGGGTCTTGCGTCACGGCTAGATCTTGGTGCGCGAGCTTCAGAAGATCGCTTCAGAAATGCCTAAGGTAACACACTTTCACTTTATGACAGTCCTACCAGGCCTGCCAACCGAACCCGTTTATGGAGAGGTAGCCGCCCCTACGCCTACGATCAGGGGACCCCCAGAGAAGGTCACACATCCATTGATCAGCAAGTCTGGCCACACACTAGGCGACTACGACTTCTTCTTCGAGTGGGAACACGACCCAACTTGGAATGAGATGCGTGAGCTAGTCTCCAAGATCGACAAAGCCTTCTCCAGACTGGGTTGCAAACATACACTAACCACCAAGTAGCAGGCAATCCAACGTATCCCTTTTTTCCACTTCCAATCCTAGAGTCAGGCGGACGATCGGCTGACAAGCGAGTGACAGTCAGCAAGTTGTGGCGCCACCGTCCTCAACTCCGTCTTCGGCGACAGAGGAGTAGCTTTCAAGAAGCAACAGTTTTCATTCTTTTGTATTCTCAATCGTTAGCAAAGTCCCGTCGAGATCGATTATGACGGCTTCAATATCCATGGTCATCCATTCATCGTTTCCTGTCTGTCTACAACTTTGGAGACATGGTTCAACGCGGCTTCACGTACGCTTCTCCTAAAGAGTTTATCTGTATGTTTCGTCGTGTGCCTTCTTCTGCGGAGGGTTAAGAGAAAAGGTTGATGGGCACTGTTTGAAACTTTCGCATTATTGGTCAGATCTTGAGAGGACCCTAGCGTCTTGAGCCTTGGAGCGGGATTAGCAAAGCCTAGATAGAAGCTTCCGGAAGCACCAAATAGGTGGAGCCGAGATGTCGAGTGAAGTCCTTTTCAATGTTGGTTTGCTTCTCGTTCTCGCAGGGTTCGCTTTGGCATTCCTCTCAGTAGTCACGGCGGGAGTGAGTGGCCGGACACGTGCAGGAGGACTGATCTTGATCGGTCATATACCAATTGCATTCGGGACAGACAGAAGGATCATGAAACTCTTGGTAGCGTGTACTGTTGCATTGCTGGCTTTTGTCTTTGCATTTACTGTGCTTGCGGGAAGATAGTGGATGGTCACGTTCGATGGCTAGGGTCTGTGACATCTGCGGATCTGAGACAGCCAGACTCGTATGCCAAAGTTGCGGCCGCGTCGTCTGCGAAAACTGCTTTATTCCAACAGAATGGCTATGCAGGGACTGTGATAGGCAGGAAGAACACGGAGGCGAGAGAGGAAAGAAGATTGGAGTGACGCGGTTTGAGTGGCCGAGAGAAGTCCGATGGTTCATGATTAGCTTCTTCATGATTCTTGTGGGTGTGATGCTAATGATCCTTTCAGTTGGCTCGGGCTTTCTGTCGAGTGGAGGCGTACTTGTCTTCATAGGCCCGATTCCGTTTGCTATCAGCCAAGGATCAAGCGGATCTTTACTGACGCTGCTTGGAGTTCTAGTCTTGCTTCTACTGGTCGCTGTGTGGTTTTGGCGGTCAGGGCATTGAGCTGAGTCGACGTATGTTTGCAAAGGATTTTCAAGCTGCTGAGTTGTTTGACACATATATGAGCAAAAAATAGATCAACCGTCTAGCCTCGGATCTGGTTGTGAAGTTTCGGTGACGAGGGCTGAGCCGCTTCCTGGCGAAAAGCTAATTCTGAGACTCAAGCCTCATCCTATGGCATTTTGGCATCTCTTCGCAATCTCAGGGCTTCTCGTCTTTTTAGGTTACTTCGTGAAACAGCTATATCTGTACGCGGCGGGATTCAAGCTTAGAATGCCGATTCCGTTTCTTCAACAGTACAATTTTGCCAATGTCCTGGTCCTATGGGCGGTACTGGTTGGAGCGGCGATCGTCATAGGCCTCATCTATGTGAGAATCACTTCGCTCCTGCTTTTTGGCACCATAGCGTTGGCCGGAACGATACTGACGGAGTACTTCAAGATGCCTTTGGAGGTTCACTTCTGGCTTCTGGTCTTCTGTGGTCTCATGGGCTTCGCTTTGTCAGAGTTTTACAGGAGAGGGCACAACTACTACATTACCACCAATCGACTCATCATGGAGAAGAGCTTTGTGTCATATGACTCGCGGCAGCTTACATACGACAGGATAAATGACCTTGCGATAGTGCAAGGCCTACTAGGACGGATCCTTAACTATGGGACAGTTATCCCAATAACTGCTTC
>CAYQCQ010000061.1:0-6632 GCA_964416035.1 uncultured Candidatus Bathyarchaeia archaeon | reverse complement strand
ACAAGAGTCATCCTTCTGTATGCTGAAGGAATAGCCTCGGGAAGAGAGTTCCTTCAAGTTGCCAAAGAGGTAACAAGACAGAAGCCTATCATCGCTCTCAAGGCGGGGAGGACAAGTTCAGGGGCAAGAGCAGCGGCCTCCCACACAGGCGCACTAAGCGGAACTGACAGCGTTTACGAGACCGCCTTTGCTCAGGCAGGCATAATAAGGGCTCGGGACATGGACGATTTCTTTCACATTGGAAAGGCTTTCTCAGCCCAGCCTCCAGCCTCAGGAGACGGGATCGCCATACTCACTGACGCGGGAGGGCCGGGAGTAATGGCCGCGGACGAGTGCGAACTGAGAGGAATCAGCATCAGAAAGCTGTCCAATGAGACTATCCAGAAGTTTGAGAGGCTCAAGGATGAACAAAAGATTCCTAGGTTCGCAACAAACCTCAATCCAGTTGATCTGACAGGGTCCGCCTCTTCCGACATGTTTGAAGTGGCGACAAGAATTCTTCTGGAAGATCCAGCAGTGCACGCGCTGATCGTGATCGGGCTTCATCACGTGCCCGGATTGAGAGAGGACTTTGTGGACAGAATAGCAAGCGTCGTGCGAGCGTACACGAAGTCAGTGGTGGCATGTGATATCGGTGAGACAGAGATGGCTATGTACGTCAGGTCGCGATTCGACAAGCAAGGAATACCATCATACTCCTCGCCCGAAGACGCAGCGAGATCCACAATTGCTCTCGTGAAGTATGGTCTCTATCTGATGAAGGAAGGATGCTATGAGGAATATCTAGCCAGCTTCAAGCATGAAAGTGAGCTCAAATCCGGGTGATCTGGGCTCCTAATTGCTGGCTCAATCTTGCCAAGAACGTCGGTCAGAGACAAATGTGGCGGCTTCTACCTTCAGCTCTGTCGTCTCGACGAACCCAGTCAGTGCTAGGGATAGATCCTGCTGATCAGCCTCGGGAATGCTATCGCGTCTCTGATATGCTTCAGCTTGCATATCCAAGATAGCGTCCTCTCAACTCCCATCCCGAACCCTGAGTGGGGGACTGTGCCGTACTTCCTCAGATCGATGTACCATTCATAAGCCTTGTAATCGAGGTGTTCCTCCTCGATTCTCTTGAGGAGTTGATCTAGATCATGTATTCTTTGGCCTCCTCCAGTTATCTCCCCGTAACCCTCAGGTGCGAGGAGGTCCGCTGACAGGGTGATTTCCGGCCTTGAAGGGTCAGGCATGTGATAGAACGCTTTGACTCCTTTCGGGAAGTGAGTGACGAAGAAAGGCTTCTCAAACTTGAGAGCCAGCTTCTTCTCTTCTCTCCATCCTAGGTCAGCCCCCCATTGAATATCCACGCCTTCATCTCTCAAGATCTCAACCGCCTTGTCATAAGGGAGCCTTGGAAATGGTGGACCTACTCTCTTCAGGTAATCTGGATCTCGCCCAACTGTTCGTAGCTCTCCCTCAGTTCTCTCCACGAGACCGTGACATATGCTCGATAGAAGTTCCTCTTCCACTTTCATTATCCCATCTAAGTCGATCCACGGCGCCTCTACCTCTAGATGCCAGTATTCGGTCAGATGTCTTCTAGTCTTGGATCTTTCAGCCCTGAACGATGGTGCGACGGTGTATATTTTCCCTAGGCTCGAGATCACAGCCTCAGCGTAGAGTTGCCAGCTCTGCGTCAGATACGCCTTTTCATCGAAGTACTTCACTTCAAACAGCGTGGAGCCACCCTCAACTGCTGCTGTGATCAGAGTAGGCATCTGAACCTCAGTGTATCCGTGCGATTTCAGCCAAGTCCTTGCGACATCAAGCATCTCTGCTCTTATTCTCATTATTGTCTGCATCTTTTCGCTTCTAATCCAAAGATGCCGGTGATCCAGTAGAAAATCAGGTCCATGACGCTTTCTCGCTATCGGAAACTCTTCAGTCGGCCTGTGAATCACTTTCAAGTCCCGCAACGAGATCTCAAATCCTCTTGGAGACCGGGCATCTCGTTGTACAATGCCAGAGACCTCCAAAGTAGATTCACGCGGAAGTTCCTCAAGTTCCCTGAAAATCTCTTCTTTGAGTTGATCTCTTTTCGCGGTACACTGAATAATGCCAGATCCATCCCGAACAAGAAGGAACTGTATTCCTCCACCAGCTCTCTTGGCGTGGAGCCATCCTCTAATCTTAACGTCCTTGGACTCCATGCCTCCTTTCAGTATCTGGGCTACGTCTATGTAGTCTGTCAAGCTGTAAAAACCACCTGAGTCGGATAGGCAAGACTGGAGAATGGACCGCTATCGAGGCCGCGAAGGCCCGTTAAATGGGCCACCTTCCACTTTGTCCACCGAGCCGTAGAGTTGATTCGATTCAATATTTAAGTCGTACTGCGGAAATTGCGACCGCAGGACCTTTCTCCGGGCGGTCTCGACCGTAGCCGCGACGATTCACCTGAACTTTCGCAATAGTATCGAGAGTATTCTCTCAGAGGCCTGTCCATCACCGAATGGGTTCTTAAGCCGTGACAACCTTTTCTTTGCGTCTCTATCGGCAAGAAGCTTTCTTGCCTCTTTGACGATTTTCGATGTGTCCGCTCCAACAAGCTTGTTCGCGTTCAGTGCTACTGTCTCCAACCACTCCGTTTCGTTTCGGAGCGTAAGGCATGGCACCTGCAATAGAAAGGCTTCTTTCTGCATACCTCCAGAATCAGTCAGAACCATTCTGGAATTCTTCATCAAACAGAGCATATCCATGTAGTCCAGTGCCTCAATAGGCAGGATGCAGCGAGACCGAGCTACCTTGGACCAGAGTCCGAATTGACGAAGATTCTTTCTCGTTCTGGGATGTATAGGAAAGACGGCCAAGACTCCGATCTTGAAGACTGCAGAAAGAATCGCGTTAAGTCGTCGCCGATCGTCCACGTTCTCTACTCGATGCGTTGTCAGCACTATGTAGCTTTCAGGCTCCAAAGCCAGCCTATCCAGGATAGTTGACGATTCTATCGCCTTTCTCCATTGAAGCATCGCATCAACCATCGTGTCTCCAGCCTGAAAAACCGATTTAGATGAAATACCCTCTTTGAAGAGGTTTCGTGCGGCGAGCTCAGTCGGAGCGAACAACATATCTGAACAATGATCAACAAGTATGCGGTTTACCTCTTCGGGCATGTCAAGGTTCCCTGATCTGAGTCCAGATTCGATGTGGGCTGTTGGTATGCGAATCTTGGCCGCAGCCAAGGCTCCAGCGAGCGCAGTGTTCGCGTCTCCGAAGACCAGAGCCATATCGGGCCTATACCGGAACATGGCCTTCTCAATTCCGATCATCATTGCGGCGGTTTGTTCCGCGTGGGTGCCACTTCCTACTCCAAGGGTGATCAACGGTCTAGGAAGGTCGAAGTCTCGGAAGAAGACTCTTGACATTTCAAAATCGTAGTGCTGTCCAGTATGAAGAAGTTGCAGCTCTATCTCCCTATGCTTATTCAGAAGTTTGATTAGAGGAGCGGCCTTGATGACCTGTGGTCGAACGCCCACTATGGGCATTATCTTCAGGCGACTCATCTTATCGAACCTGCCTCTTCGTTCACACTTCCTATCGTTAAGTCAGCTGGCTTGGCTATTGTTAATTCCGGAGCTATCTATCTGAGACCTTTGGCAAGCTCTTCGTAAGCTTCTAGGAGGACTCTCTCCGAACTCTCCCAAGTGAAGCTGTCTGGGCGGTCAATGATGGGAGGATTCCTAAGCGCTTCTTTGATCGCTTCTGGGAAGCTGTTCAGCGACGCAATCTTGATCGGTAGATCGGTCTGAGCGAACTCTCCCACAGGCGTCGCGATCAGCGGCTTACCCAGAGCTAGGTATTCACCCACTTTTCTGACTGAGTGCGGTGAATAGAATTTGGCAGATGGCATGTCCTCGCGGCGAGGAAGCACACAGACATCAGCCACCGAGATCCAGTTGGGAACGTCGCCGTAGGGAACCCATCCGGTTATCCGGACTCGGCTCTTGAGTCCTCTTTTGTCAGTGAACCGCTCTATGCTCGGTCTCTCAGGGCCGTCGCCCACCATCACAAGGACAATATCTTCTTCCTCTTCCAGCAGATTCGACACCACCTTCAGCAAGTCCAGAGTACATTCGACTGCAGATAGCTTTCCCACATAAAGCACGATCTTTCTTCCAGATAGTCCCTGTCGCTCTTTGAAGTCTTCTGGACTGCTTGTTGGCCGAAAGTCCGTCGGCGGATAGTTGGGCACAACATAGACTTTCTTGGCACCCCATTCTATCGCTCGGCGTTCCAAGACCCTGTTCACAACAATGACAACATCTGCGTGTCTGGTAAGGTAACGTTCTATCCTTCGAGCGAAGTCTGCAACTAACCCTGAGCCTTGGAAGGCTTCGATCTCATCAGCCCAAGGGCTACGTACATCGTAGACCAGCTTTGTTCGCTTTAGGATTGGCGTTAGTCCGAGGATATCAGGGATGTTCAGGACATGGTAGACATCAGGCCCCTCAAGGAACTCTTGCACCATTAGTCCGATATATCGAAACCCAGCTGATAGTAGCCTCGGCCTAAACCTGGACCTTATTTTGGGCGACAGGATGTATGCATCGTGACCAGCCTTTCTCAGACTTCGATGTTCAAGCTGAACTCGGGGCAATTTCTCCGGCTCAGAATGAACTATACAGATTCTCATTCTTCTTCCCCGAGGATCATGCGCGCAGCGTTCTCCGTTCCTCTCTCAACTCCGGTTATGCTCATTTTTTCGGCTCTTCGAACTGCTTCTTCAAGCCTTTCTGGAGTCAACTCCTCGACGGGTAGGTAGAGCCCGTAGCCTTTCTGTTGAAGGAAAAGAGCTACACGCTCTGTTTCGCCAACCGCACTCTTCTTCCACTTTGGATTGGGCACGATGACGACTGGAACGCCGTAGTTCACTGCCTCCCAGATTGTATATCCGAGGTGAGTGACGACCACCCTTGCCGAAGCCATCACGTCATCCAAGCCCACTAGCTTGTTTACCACAACCCATCCGGGCCTACTGTACTTCTCTGCATCCAAGTTTCCTATTGTCATTGTAACTTTTTTCAGATTGGTTCTTGCTGCCGCGTCGCACAGTTCTTTGAAGCCGAAGCTTCCTGGGCTTACGATTATCCTACCGTTCCGAGTAGACCGTGCGATACTCGGGAGCAGTAGGCCGACGTACCTTCCCTTCTTTGGATGGAGCTCTAGTTGCTCTCTCCATTGAAGCAGCGTAGCCTCTGAGATTAGATCCAGATACTTGGAGGTCTTGCTGGATGAGAACAGTCGAACGGAGTCCTCAATGTTCACTATTCTTGACCCAAACATCTTTCCCACGATACAGATAGGTATCGCAATATTGGATCCTGTCGAGACCACGACATCCGGCCTGTGCTTTACCCAAATCCAGAGCGATTGGAGACTGCACAGGAAGAACCTGTAAATGAACCTCCAAAACCGCGTGCCAGGTTGTCGGGGCTTAGTGACTGCCACTATCTCTCCCAAGGGAGACAGACGAGCCCTAGAAAGAGAGTCATCTTTACCGATCAGAAAGACCAGCAATGCTTTGGATTTGAGGGCCCCCGCTAAGGCAACGGCGTATCCAGTATGTCCTCCGCCTCCAGCGGTCAACAGAACCTTCATCTGGCTCAGTCCGGTACTGATGGGAACGTGTTTTCTAGGTCGGCTCTATTGCAATAGCACGTATTTAAGCGACAGTTGCGAATCTCAGATATTTGCTGATGAATTTCCCATCGATCAACTTGCCTTTCCTGTAGCTGAGGCCTTTGCAGGGTAGGACGAGCACTGTGAGACGAGCATCTTGTCTGATCAATTTGAACGGGTAGGTTCTACAGGCGTCCGGTCGAAGTTCATACTTCGAGCATCGAAATTTGTTCTGACCGTCCTTTGAGAGTAGAACGCACTGGCCATTGGGATTGCTGGCGAGAACCTTGTTCATACCTATTCCAACAGCTATGGCTTCCGTGAGATCATCAATCTTGGGGACAGCCCTTCTCAGTCGCGTAAGATCTTTGCTGGTGACCACTGGCCCTCCGAGCCGACAACAGAAGGTCGCACATCGAAGGCAACTGAAACGAAGCCCCTTCGCGTTAAGCCTGACACGTCTGACACGTGCGCCTTCGATCGAGAACGTTCCCACAACTGACATCTATCAGCGACGCCTCAATCGCTCCAGGAAGAAGTGAGTAGCGACACCTACCACGAAGGCGACGCCCAAGTTGGAAATGTAGGAAACGGCAATGACAACTAGTATCACTGCCAGGTCTCTAGCTGTTCTTAGATCAGTTGAGACTCTACCTAGTTCAAATGCTGTTAGGAATAGCATTGCGCCGATGACAGGTTGAGGAAACGCGCCGAAAACTGCAATTACGGAACTGGCAAAAAAAAGGCTAAGAACTATCTCAAGGATTCCCTCGAGAATCATTGATCCACCCGTTCGGGCGCCGAATAGGTATTGAGAGGCAACGCCGTCTGCTCCGTGACATAATGGAACTCCTCCGAAGAACGGCGAAACCATATTGAGTACCCCCATGTTCAAGGCTAGATGTCTCTCCTTCACCTCCCTTTCAGGAAAGTACTTCCGGCATAAGGCGGCGGTAGCGATGACCGCGTTTGCA
>CAYQCQ010000060.1:0-6709 GCA_964416035.1 uncultured Candidatus Bathyarchaeia archaeon | reverse complement strand
GTTGGTGAGCCATTTTGGCGCCAACTACCTCTACCGGAAGAGTATAAGCGGAGTCTAAGTGAGCAGGATTTCAGAATGGATTTTCGCGACTTGGCAGGCACTTTGAAACGTATCGAAGATAACGGCATGGAGCTGACGGGCATGGTTCTCGCCAACGAGGACGACTGGGACAGCTATGAAACAGCACATTGGAGAAATGTGGAACAATGGGCCAGAGAGAATCCTGACGACCCAGATGTCAGCGAATTCCAAGCAATAATGCGAAAAGACCGCGAGATCTACGTTCGTTGGGCTAGAGAATATTTTGGGTGGGGCGTCTTTATCATTGGTGAGCCCGAACCAGTCAAAACAAGATAACCCTGTTTGCCAAACCCACACTTTTACTGTCATAGCCGGGAGCACCCTAGACGGCAGCCGCTATACAGTCGCTATGAGCCTAGGTGGATAAGAGTCAGGCATAGTCCACTTCCCTCGAGAGAAACCAAAGTCGACTTCGATGAAGTACCCATTGATGTCGCCAACCGACGCTTGAGTAGGCTTGAAATCCAACTTGAATTCCCTGCTCTCACCCGACCGAAGAGTCACATAGAACCTTTGTGTGATAACATCCTTATCAAGCCAGAACTTGACATCAACTCTGATGTGTAGTATAATGTCTCCCTCGAACCTTTCTCGAGAGTGTAGTACGACATGGCCAGTCACCAGCTCTCCAACATTCGCACGTTCGACTCTCTGGCCTGAGACAGACCAATAGGCCTCCAATACGCCTAGTGAGTGGAACAAACCGAAGCGAACTACAAACGTTGCTGTGGTAGCGATCAAGAGAGCAACAAACAAGACAACTAAGAAGACTACTGGTCCTGCTGCTTTCTTGGCTCTTGTTCTTATGCACGCTGGACTCTGACCGCTCAACTCTTCACAAGCCACGCATCTGAGCCACCGATAGGGATTCATAAAAATGTATATCATTCCACAAGACCGGCTCGATGTCCTGAGAACGCACTAATAGTTCAACATAACATCTCTGTGATATCAAGCAGAGAGGGCGCATTGCTTGGAACTCACAGCGGATCGATTGATCAATGAACTGAGAGTAATGGTTTACGGGCCACGTCATGTGAAGACCACGCTTAGGCAGGTCGCTAGTGCTGAGAGAAGAGATCCCTTCAAGGTTCTCATCGCAACCATACTATCCCAGAGAACCAGAGATGAAAACACAAGTCGCGCAACAAAACAGCTCCTTGCAAAATTCCCCTCAGCAAAAGCCTTAGCTAAAGCCCCGATAAGAACTATGGAACGTTTGATTCGTCCAGCAGGCTTCTACCATGTCAAGGCTAAGAAGATCAAGGAAGTCGCCAAAGCCATAGTGGAACAACATAAGGGAAACGTACCCAGAGACTTGGAAAACCTACTGGAACTCCCGCTAGTTGGGAGGAAGACTGCGAACTGTGTCTTGGTATACGGTTTTGGTGAACCTGCAATCCCAGTCGACACTCACGTCCACAGGGTCTCCAATCGATTAGGCATAGTCAAGAGCAAGACACCTGTGCAGACAGAAAACCAGCTCATGCGGTATTTTGATAGAAAGCACTGGATAGAGGTAAACGAACTTATGGTTCGATTCGGCAAGACGATCTGCAAGCCAATTGGGCCAAGATGCCAAGTTTGTGGATTGAGGAATTACTGCAAATGGTTTGCCGAAAACAAATCTAGACCCACCAAGTTGCGATGACCCAAAGATTCTTGTCTGGGGTATCACTTCATGCGCCAAAATCCCGTTTCGGTATGCGCGAGTCCAATCTGCTGATGAGTCCTGAAGCTAAGGCTGGACTTTCACTCTAACAGCGTCTGCAAGCCTTTTCAGATCGTCTTCACTCATCCACTCGGTCTTGAGATACCGATAGATCTCTTTGTCAGTCATTCCTAGTCTTCGCGCTTCGTTCACCGCATGCTGATAGGCTTCGATCTCTGTAGGCCTATCAACATATTCCCACCTATTCTCGAAAAGCTCTTTCCCTTCTAGAAACTGTTTCACGTGAACGAGTTCATGAACTATATCCAGATATAGATCCCGTTCGTTTCCGTTCTTAAGATAATGCGCACTGATCAAAATATGTCCGTCTTGGTCGCTCACTCCCATGTATCCCCGTCTTGAAGAGTAGAACTCAACCTTCAGATTGTTCAGGATCTTCTCAGTTTTGTCTCCAAAGATCTCTCGTACTGCCTCAACCTCTTCGAAGCCCTTGAAGTAGTCAGTGAAGCGATGCAGAGTGACCGTGACATTTCTGTTTATTTCCACACCGAACATGCCGATGTGATGCATACTTCTAAGAGATAACCGTTACGAAGATCTCAATGGATCTCGATTTCTTCTTTGGGCCAAACACCGGACACCATCAAGGCGCAAAAATCTTCTTCGATCTCACTAGTTCTGGCCTCCGACAACGAAGTAGATCTGCATCACACAATTCTAGTTGACCTCGGCTCTGGCTATTCCTTTCTTTGAGTCAAAATCGTGTTCGTCTGACGCCTTTTTAGCTGAGAGATTCCATCAACTACGGGATTTAGGAAAGGGTTGCTATGTGACCTCAAGAGTTGCAATAGTCAAAGGTAACAGGTCTGTTGAAACCGTTACGAAAGCCCTGGACCTTATCGGTGATTTAAGGCATCTTTCAGATAGGCCTGTGCTGATCAAGGTGAACTTCATCACAACTAAGACTTGGGATAGCGGAGCCACCACCGATCCTGTTGTGGTTGAGGCCTTGATTAGGATGATCGAGCGATGGAACAGGAAGATCTATGTTGTGGAATCGAACGCAACATCTACGAACGCCGACAGGGCGGCAGAGCTGACTGGCGTACTGACCGTTTGCAGAAAGTACGACGTCCCTTTTCTCAATCTGAGCAAACTCAATGACAGGGTCAACCTTGAAGTTCAGAATCCCGAGACGCTTACAAGGATAACAGTTCCTAAGCTAGTGGTAGACGGTTTCATTGTGAGCGCGGCCAAGATGAAGACTCATAGCGAAACGCAGGTCACTTTGGGCTTAAAGAACATGTTTGGCCTGATTCCTGACAGACACAAGTGGAAGTATCATTTGAAAGGAATTGAGAAGGTGATAGTTGACATCAATACTGTTCTAAGGCCTATGTTAACGGTGATAGACGGATTCGTAGCCATGGAGGGTAGCGGCCCAGTAAACGGATCGCCTGTGCAAATGAACCTGATACTTGCAGGCTGGAATGTGGTCTCAACGGACAGTATCGCTTCAAGGATAATGGGCTTTGATCCGTGGTCAATCTACCACATTCGCAGAGCCTCGGAGAAAGGGTTAGGCACAATAAACAATGTGGAGATTGAGGAAGAAAGGATTGAAACTGTTATGAGGCCGTTCAGAAGGGCCTGACAGGACCTCAGACATTTCGAATAGGAAGAGCTCAATAACAGGGCAGACCCCTGCAACCTTCTTCTCGTTACGTGAGCTTAAATTTCTGCAATAGTCACCAAGTACTCGGCGGGAGCTTGAATGAAGGCAGCTGTGCTCCGGCGACCGGGCGTCGTCGAGATCGATCAAGTCGATGTTCCAAGAATTAACCTTTCTGAAATCTTAGTTGAAATGAAAGTCTGCGGAGTCTGCGGCACAGACGTGGAGAAGGCGCAGGGACAATCCATGACTACTCAGGTTCTGGGTCACGAAGTTTCGGGCAAGGTGGCTCAGGTAGGACCTGAGGTTGAGGAATATCGAGAAGGAGATAGGGTCTTTGTACATCACCATGTCCCTTGCTATGCCTGCCGCTATTGCAAGCACGGAGACTACACCATGTGCGACAGTTTTCCAAGAAGCAATCTTGATCCATGCGGGTTCGCAGAGTTCTTCAGAGTTCCCGAGACTAACGTTGCGAAAGGCGCCGTTCTTACGCTTCTTCAAGGGGTATCATATGAGGTGGGTGCCCTCGTCGAGCCGACTGCTTGTTGCATCAAAGCGATCCAAAAGATCGGAATTCAACCCAGCGATGATGTCTTGGTTCTCGGTGCGGGGCCAGCTGGCCTGACTCACATCTTACTCCTCAAAGCTTTCGGCATAACACGAGTGTTTGCCAGCGACATCTCAGAGTTTCGGCTAAATGCTGCTCGGAGGTTCGGGGCGGAAGCTACCTTCAATCCAGAGGTTGCTGATGTTCCCACTGGGGTTAGGAGGCTGGCCGATGGAATAGGGGTTGATGCTGCTATCGTTGCGACGGGAAAACCTGAAGCGCTACTTGATGCGATCAAGGCTGTCAGAAAGGGTGGAACCGTCTGTCTCTTTGGGGCCCCGAAAGCGGGCTCGATTGCCCCCTATGATACTAGCGACCTGTTCATAAGAGAGGTAACGATTGTTCCAAGCTATTCGACCTCAGAGGTAGAAACAAACACTGCGCTCAGGTTGATTGCCTCAGGAAGACTTGACCTTACGAACTTGATTACGCATAGATTTGATTTGGCCGAAACTGCAAAGGCGATCGACTACGCCCGGTCGGGGAAGGACTGTCTCAAAGTAGCTGTTGTCTCGGGTGCATAGTGCTTAAGGAGTAATCGCTACTTTCACAGCTATTCCTCGACTCATTAGATCAAAGGCTTCTGAAATCTTTTCGAGAGGCATCGTATGCGTAATGAGGCTTCTGGAATCTATTTTGTGAGATGATATCAGGTTCATTGCTCTTCTCACAGTGTCTGGCGTATGGTGAAAGGCCCCTTTGAGAGTGAGCTCACCGTAGTGGATTAGGTCAGCAGCAAAAGGCACCATGGTGCCTGACGGGCAACCTCCGAACAATAGGACCATGCCCCCTTTCCTCACCATACTGGACGCTTGCTGCCATGTTTCTGGCCTCCCAACTGCCTCGATCACGATATCGACTCCACGCCCATCAGAAATACTGCGGACCTGCTCAACCGGATCTCTTCCAGACGCGTCTATGATTTCCGTGGCACCGAGGTTTGACGCTGCTTTAAGCCGCGACTCAGACACATCCACCACGACTATTCTCTCAACTCTTTGGCTCTTCAGAGCTTGGAGATGGAGAAGCCCAATGGGCCCCGCTCCTATTATCACAAGCTCATCATTCTCTTGGGCCCCTGCTAGGTCGTTTCCATGGACAACACAAGACAATGGTTCTAGAAGCGCTGCCTCCTCAAATGAAACGCCCTCCGGTATGACGTGAGTGTTTTGACTCACGATGTTAGCCGGGATCCTCACGTATTGAGCGTATGCGCCTTGTGAAGTGAACCCTATGATTGACTCTCCCAGCCTCTCGCAAAGGCTAGGCTGCCCCTTTGCGCAAAAGTAGCACTGGTTGCAGGGTGCCGAGTTCGCAGCTACTACTCGCATCCCAGGACTGAATCGCGTTACATCTCGCCCTACGCTCTCCACAATACCAGCGAACTCGTGTCCCATCACCATCGGCAACTTTGCTAGCGGGTGCCCCCTACGAAAGGTTTTCAGATCTGTCCCGCAGGTTAGAGTCACTGAGTTCCTGACCAGCACGTCTCCTGGCCCGATTTCAGGAACATCCAGTTCTCCGATTTTCATGTCTCCGGGATTGTAAAGTATTGCCGCCTTCATCTTGGCCATCAGGCCACATCCTTTAGCATCTCAGAAAGCAGATGCATGCTCCAAGTTTCTCTTAATTTCACGCAGGAAATCTGCTGCCGGCGCACCATCAGAGATCCTATGATCAAACACAAGTGACAAGGTCGCCATCGCTTGTGCAGTGACCTCGTTTCCTACGACCGTTGGTTTCTTCACAACTCTCCCTACGCCCAAGATTGCGCATTGTGGAGGATTGATGACTGGAGCGAACACGTCGATTCCATAAGATCCCAAGTTGGTTAAAGTGAAGGTCCCGCCAGTGACTTCTTCCAGTGAAAGTTGCTTTTTCAACGCTTTTTCGGCAAGGCGATCTATCTCCTGCGAAATCTGCTCGACAGATTTCCTGTTGGCTTCACGAATCACGGGTGCGACCAGTCCGTCTGGTGTGCTTACTGCGACTGCGATGTTTATCTCCCGGAAGATCTTGATCTCTTCGGCATCAAGCGTGGAGTTGAAAATGGCGTGCCTCTTAAGGGCTTCCGCAGCCGCCTTAACTAGGAACGCAGTCAGCGATATTTCTCTTCCAGCCTCCCGCTTCAGACTGTCTCTTTGGTTGAGTACGGTCTCCATGTCGGCCTCCATGGTCATTGTGACCGGAACGGTTGTTCTGAAACTGTGCGACAACCGCTCCGAAACGAATTTCCTAATCCCCACGAGAGGAATTGTTTCGGCAACCTGAGGCGGCCGAAATCCAGAGATTAACTCCTGAGCCGGTGGCCCTTCGGTCTTGCGTTGCGTCTCCAAAAATTGCGTAACATCTTCTTTGGTAATTCTTCCGTCTGGCCCAGTGCCTCTCACTGACGATAGGTCTATGCCATGTTCCTCTGCGATCCGTCTAGCGAGGGGGGACGCTTTCAGCCTCTCCGGAACTTTTGCCGCTGAAGGCCCGGCCTCTAACTTCACTGTCGGCGAAACGGTTTCTATGTCTGCCGAGATCGACTCATCTGGAGAACCTACAAGCGCCACAGTGGCGGGCACATCAACTGTATCCCCTGCTTCCACGAAAGTCCTCAAGATGACTCCGTCCGCTGGTGATTCTACTTCAAAAGTTGTCTTCTCTCCTTCCACGACTAGTATAGGGT
>CAYQCQ010000059.1:0-6805 GCA_964416035.1 uncultured Candidatus Bathyarchaeia archaeon | reverse complement strand
CGACAGGTATTTAACAGTAGGCTAGTGGGATTTAACACCGTTAATTTAATAAGGGGGCACCACCCACTTAACGCCGTTAAGTGATCGAAGGGCATCTACCCTTGGCAAAGACTACCAAGCAACCCCAAACAGCGATCATGGCAACAGAAAACAGCCACCCTACACCGCTAGAGGACTCTCAGGTCATTGCACGCGTCCTGAACGCCATCAAGAACGAGAGAAGAGTCTCCATCCTTCAGCTGCTTCAAGAGAATCCCCACTCGGAGAAGGAGATACGAGACAGGCTTCGATCGATGGGACATAAGCATAGTCTGACAACTATTCACGGATATCTGCAGCCTCTAGTCAAAGCTGAACTTGTCGCGCATAAGCATGGAAAGTACTCGGCAACCGCCATAGGTTCCAAGGTTCTCCAACTTGTTGGAAAGACTAACTTCCTCCTACACTTCCCCTCTAACTCATCATGCCACGAAGAACTGTCCCTCATCGCTATCAAGAACGGCTATCGGACATTCGAAGAACTCGCAAAGATAGTCGATCGCTCTCTACTGCCTAGAACCTTGAACAGGCTTCAAGAGCAAGGCCTCGTACAGTCAAACCACCCAACGGACCACGTCCAATTCTACCGGATCAGGGTCCGCCTCCGTGGCTACGCCTCACCAACGGAGCGAAGGGTCTTCCATGCTTTGAGCGAACAAGGGATCTCGGTGAGAGACCTCTCCAAAGCCGTGGGGATCACGGTTCGAAGAACATACAAGTACCTTGCGAGATTGAGGAAGAAAGGCCTGGCCCTCCAACGCACTCTTCCCGTGACCTATATGTTGACCTCAACAGGCAAGATTGTGGCCGACTTCATTGAGGAGATTGTCGCACAAGCTCTCGACAGGCCGCGACGCATTATTCTTACACCTCGAGTGGATCCCGAAGAATTCGGAATGAGAAGGCCTCTCGCCGTTATCCAGCAATACGGGGGCAACGGAATATTGCAGTCCGAACTCTGGAGGCGTCTAGGCCTGGATAGCAGAAGGGGCTCCAGGCAGGTGCTAAACCTTGAGAGACGCGGCTTTGTCGAGAGAAGGAAAGAGTTGAACAGAGGAAGATGGACTTTCAGAATCTTTCCAAGAAGGAGAGCAGCAACGGTTGACACAATAGCCAGCATTCCCTGCGCGTCATGCGACGACGACTTCCGTGGCATATGTCCAACTCACACTACGAATCCGGCGACATGCAGCAGGCTGACCCACTGGTTGATCGACATAGACCGGGAATCCCTACGACTTGCAGGGTCTGACTGAGACTTCCACGTAGTGCTCCCTCATGCTGATCGGACCACTTTTTGGAAACACGTATATCTTTACATGTGTAAGGCTCTTGAAGCACTTACGTGAGGAGGGTGACATTTGCCCTCAATACTGAAGAGACAGACCATACGTGAAGGCGAGAAAGATTTCGTCAACGAGGTAATAGAGCAAGGCTCAAAGATCTTTCCGAAAGATGACATGGCAACACTTAGAGCTTGCATACAATGTGGCACTTGCACTGGTTCATGCCCTTCAGGCAGAAGAACAGCTTGGAGGATAAGGCAGATCTTCCTAAAGACCCTAACAGGTCAAAGGAAGGATGCACTCGCAGCCGAAGACCTTTGGAACTGCACCACATGCTACACCTGCCAAGAGCGGTGCCCACGAAAAGTCAAGACAACTGACATAGTCCGCGCCTTGCGAAACCTCGCCGTAAGAGAAGGCTACATGCGTCAAGACCACGCCAAGGTCTGCCAACTCGTCTTCAAACATGGCCATGCTGTACCGATCAATGATGATGTCAAGGCTATTAGAAAACGGCTAGGGCTCTCCGAGGTTCCGCCTACGGTTCACCAATATCCTGAAGCTCTGAAGGAAGTCATAGAGCTCCTCGACGCAACCGGCTTCAGGGCGCTTGTGGAAGGGAAAGGGTAGGAACCATGCGGGACTACGCCTACTTCCTCGGATGTATCACCCCAAATAGGTATCCAGGAATAGAAGTAGCCACCAGGAAGTCTCTCAACGAGTTTGACATCAAGTTACTGGATATGAAGGGAGCCTCTTGCTGTCCAGCCCCGGGCGTCTTCGGCTCCTTCGACCTATGGACATGGCTGGTTGTGGCAGCAAAGAATATTGTGATCGCCGAGGAGATGAATGCCGATATAACGACAACTTGCAACGGGTGCTACGCTACTCTTCAGGAAGCGAACCATCTTCTCAAGAATGATGCAAACTTGAAGAATCGAGTCAACGAATCGTTGGCGAAGGTGGGGAAGCAATACCGAGGATCTCTCGAAGTCAAACATGTAATAGAGCTTCTCAGCGATGAGGTAGGGTTTGAGCGCGTCGAGAAGAACGTCAAGAGGCCTCTCAGAGGGACTAAGGCCGCTGCACATTACGGTTGCCACTTCCTGAAGCCCAGCGAGACAAGGATGCATGGGTCGGCGGAGAGACCAACAGTTCTGGATAATCTGGTTAGGTCTTTGGGCGCCGAGAGCATCGACTACAAGGACAAGGGTTTGTGCTGCGGAGCCGGAGGCGGCGTAAGAGCCGCAAACCTTGAGGTAGCATTGGATATGACTGCTGAGAAGTTAGATAACATGATCGAGGCAGGCGCAGATTGCTTGGTGACTCCTTGCGCATTTTGCCATCTGCAATTCGACCGCGGCCAAGTAGAGCTGAACGAGAAATATGGAGGAGGATACCAGCTGCCGGTCGTCTTCATGACCCAGCTGATGGGCTTGGCACTGGGGATGGATGCGCGAGAACTGGGGCTTTACGACAATGCAATCTCGTCAGAAAGCTTCCTCAAGAAGATCCCCTGAGTTTACAGCTTAACCTAATGTTGCTGCTCGTTCGAGCTCTTGTTCGCAGCATTTTCGAAGTGCTAAGACCGTAATCACTCTCTTGCTATGAGAAACAGACCTTTAGATGTGTGCCATCAAGAAATCTCTGTGTTGTCATGATTAGGTGGCAAAGGCCACGATGGAGTTATCTGCGATTCGTCCTACTAGGCAAGATGCTAGTTATGAATGCCATGACGGATCCTGCAAGATAACCGGCCCACGCAAAAAGAGCCAAGAATCCGATACAGACGAAGTAGATTCTTCTTCGAAATGTTATCTCCTTTTGAATGCGCAGAGTCAAGCGAAGAGTGACGATGCCCAAAAGCATAGGAATCGCAGCGAGTATGAGGGTTACTGTCATCTCGGGCACTGCTGGAACTTGGGTCAGGGCAAGAATCATCTGTGAAAGAACTGTCGCAGTAGTACCTAAGAAGAGAAGCCCGGCCAATCCCCCTGTCCAACTAAACAATCCCACGGAGATATTCTTTTTTCGTCGTTGCCAAACAAGGAGGCTCAGACCTATGGCGATGACAACTGCCATAGGGCCAAAGATGAATGTGAGGCTTTGTTCTTGCCATTGGTAAATCGATAGCAAGTTCACTGGAGTAAGAATCCACTCCGTCAGTGTGAAAGATTCAACATATCCTACTGCCAGGCCGTAGTATCCTCCTTGATTCGGTTCATACACTGCAACGTAGCAGGTGCCAGATGCGGATGCACTGATATCTAAGCTTGCGAGTTGGAAAAAGGTGCTGGGAGAGAACGCTTCGTAGGTCGCCTGCGCTGGAGGCTTTGCTTGAACCACTAGGACGCCACTTGCCTTGGGTGTCTCGACGTAGTCGGGAACGGCCCCTTGGTTGCTTACGCCAGGGCCCATCAATGCTAAGGTTGGTGCGAATCTCCTGTCCATAGAGGCGGGGGAGATGAATAGGCTGACATAGATTCTTTCTCCTTGGGTTATTGAGAAGCGATAGTAGTGGGCCTCCTCCTCCTCATGGAGCCTATCATAGACAGCCCAAGATTTTGCCGGATCAGGAATTGGCGTAGCTTCGGCAAGACTCTCATTTTGGCTTGGGCTCAAAGGCGCGTGGCCTAGAACACTATGGACAAGGACTAAGCTGACGAGCAGAACGAAAAGAATCGTTCCTGAGTATTTCATAATTTAGGCCAGATCCCAAACCTATTTAAGTATTCACTTGCATCTTCGCGCGCCCGAGTCGATAGGATCAGATCAGCCCAATGTTGGGCGAGTGACAACTCAGTGCATGCAGAAGTCAAGAACGAGGAATGTTTCTCAAAGCCTAGGACATATGGAGGAGAAAATCTGACAGCGACCGATACGAATGGTCACAGTTACTACTCCCTATTTTCATCCTTCAATCCTTTCTGGAGAGCGCTTGCTCGTTTCTTAGTAGGCAGATGTGATAGGTGCGGGCGCGAAAGAATGCTTTCAGTCTTCGACATCTACTCAGAAGATCGACGATCCTGTTGTGAAGGCTGTCTAGCGACAACTGTGTTACTAACGCCCTTAATCCACTTCTTGTTCTTCCGTCTCGGGATTGACGATATCGCAGTCAAACGTCTGCTGAAAAACTCACTTATCCGTCAGTGCATGCTGAGCGTCGTCAAGGGAATAGCAAGCTTCGGGTTGAGATATCCTCAGCCAACTGGCGCTCCGATAACTATTGTCTGGAACTTCACTAACCGATGCAACCTGAGTTGTTTGCACTGCCAT
Organism: uncultured Candidatus Bathyarchaeia archaeon; assembly: GCA_964416035.1. Lineage (GTDB taxonomy): Archaea > Thermoproteota > Bathyarchaeia > 40CM-2-53-6 > JALHTG01 > JALHTG01. The sequence continues at coordinate 2,204 of CAYQCQ010000059.1, read as the reverse complement.
CAGGACTCTTCGCCTACATCTCCCCATCCTGAGCTGACAACTTCCCAGGCCTTCAAGGTGATTGACAACATGAGTGACGCAGGAGTAGCTATACTGACCTTCTCAGGAGGCGAACCATTACTACGCAGCGATCTTTTTGACACGATCAAGAGAGCCAATGATAACGGCATGCTATGCACGATTGCGTCCAACGGAACCCGTATGACTCTTGGGGTAGCGAGAAGGCTGGCTGAGGTCGGTATTAGAAGAGTGGAGATAGGCCTGGACGGCGCTAGAGCTGAGACTCACGATTTCTTAAGGAACAAACCTGGAAGTTTTGGGGCGACAGTTGAGGGGATAAGAAATTGTGTCGCAGTGGGCTTTGATGAGTTAGCTGTAACGATGACCCTGCACTCGAAAAACATCAATGAGCTGCAAGAAACCATGAGGTTCGCGGAGAAGCTTGGAGCGACGAGGTTCTATTTGAACCGTCTCATACCTGCTGGTCGTGGAATGGATGTATGCCACCTCGACGTGACGCCGGCGGAGAAGATTAAGGCTCTGGAAGAATTGTACAGCAAGTTATACAAGAGTATAACAGAAGGGTCTGGTATGCAATGCTTTGCCCGAGGAATGACTTACTACTCTCGCCTCGGCTACGAGCGTTCAAATGGGAAAGTCTTCACGGTAAGTGAAGCTTTGTCAGGATACGAGAAGATGTTTCAAGAGAAATTCGGATTTGAGGTTTCTAAGATCGTGAGAAGGCTCGCGAGGGGCTTTGGTGGATGTTCAGCTGGCTTGACTTACGCTGGGCTCACCGCGTCGGGAGACCTTCTTCCGTGCGTTCCAGCTCCAATAAAGCTGGGCAATCTTCTCGAACAAAGGCTAGAAGAAATCTGGGTTCGCAGTGAACTCCTGAACTACATCAGAAACCGAAAAGCGTTGGTAGGTTCTTGCAGGGTTTGCTCATACAGCGCTTTGTGTGGCGGTTGCAGATACACTGCATACATCACGAATGGAGACTGGTTGGGGCCCGATGCTTCCTGTCCCTTCGGCCCGAATGTCTCAAACGCCCGAAAATGATTGCTCCGGTCGTTGTGAGCTTTGCAACTTGCTAAAGCTACAGAAGATTTGCCTTACGCAGGTTTTCTCTGATCGCTTCTCCAGTGTTCTGAGCCCAGGAGCGGATTGTTGCCGTGTCCGTTCCTATGCAGAAGTCGCGGCAGCCAAGGTCAATCCATTTCTGCATGTCCTCCACGTTGCATTCAGCCCTGACGCGTATCCCTTTCCTCTTTGCCACCTGGTAGCTTCTTTCCATGGCCTCTGTGATCTGAGTGTTCTTGTATCCTTCTCCGGGACGGCCTATCGAGATGGAGAAGTCGCTGGGGCCGAATTGGACTATGTCGATGCCGGGGATAGATAGCGCTTCCTCGATATCGTCTACGAGGCTTTTGCTTTCAATCATGATGGCGATGACAATATCGTCGATGTATTTGACGTAGTCTTCAAGCGTCACGGTTTGGCCTCTGACGATTCCGTAGCCCATTACTCGTCCGTATTGGATTCCGTTGATTCCGCCTTGAGGGATGAGCTTGACGGATCGGACACATTTCTTGACATCTTCGGCAGTATGGCAGTCGGCGAAGAGCATCGCTGTGAAGCCTGCCTGAATTGCACGAGTGGCGATGAAGGTTCTCGGTTCCTGGTCTATTTTTATCATGGCATCCATGCCTGTGAGTTCACATGCCCGTGCAAGGTGCTCAAGGTCATGGAGCGTGTATGGACCGTATTGGCCTGTGAATTCTGCGTAATCGAATTGCTGAGAGTTGCCAATTATCTCGACCAGATTCGCCCAAGTGCAGCAGTAGCGGGTTCCGACGGTAGGCTTTCTTTCCCTGACGAGTTTTCTGAGCTTGTTTCTCGGCATCATAGTGCCTTCCCTCATGCAGGAACATCCATTGTCAAACCAATTTAAGGACTGCCGAGGTCGGTTTCCGTCCCGTCATTGAAATCATAGCCTAGGATGATCATTGACCTGAAAGGCTATAATGGGGTAAACTTAGTCTGGCATGGAGAGGATCGGCTTTGTTATCGCCGCGTAGGAGAATCGCGCTACTTCTATTAGTTGTTTCTGTCGTTGCGCTTCTCTCTTTCGGTTCGGGGCTACAAGCAGTTGCGGACCGTTCGCTCTATCTCACTGTCGACAAACCGTTGTACGTTTTCGG
>CAYQCQ010000058.1:0-6807 GCA_964416035.1 uncultured Candidatus Bathyarchaeia archaeon | reverse complement strand
GATCTTCAAGGTGATCTTCTCGACTGGATCTTCGTGTTTGTATGCGTGTGCGAAATCGTAGTAGTGGATCGTTCCTCCTTCCGGGCCTATCGCTGCCAAGGCGGAATCTAGGTATGCATATGCCTTCTCAGGAAGGGGCATGAGAACCCTGTTTATGCACCCTCTAAGGAGGATTTCTGCTGTGTGTCGGGCGTCAGCAAACACTGCCGTGACCTTGCCTCTCACCTTGTTCAGTTTGATGTTCTTGAGTTGATATCTAACGGCTTCGGGGTTCAAATCTACGGAATAGACATGTGTCTTCGAAGATCGTTTGGCAATCATGATTGAGAAGCATCCTACGCCTGAGAACATGTTCAGTACTCTTTCTTGAGTGCTTGAATTGCGGCAAAGCTTTGCAATCCGGGCTCTCTCGTGGAGGAGACGGGGAGAGAAATATGTTCTTGCAAGGTCTACCTCGAAGATGCATCCGTATTCTCTGTGGAAGGTTACGGTCTTCTGCTCGCCACATAGCCATTCCAGTTTCCGTGTCCTAAAATCGCCCTCAATGGCTCCCGCCTGCCTGAGTACAGTCTTGATGTATGGTAAGCGTCTCTGAAGGGCCTGACCAATGAGAAAACGCTCAGCTTCAAGCTGTTCTGGCACCCTGATTATGGCTATGTCGCCGACGACATCAAAACCTCTTACTGCCAACGCAACCTTGTCTCCCTCAAGAACGCCTCTGAGCGCTTCAATGACTACTCGGTGTCTACTTCCCATACGCTTGCAACTTCCCTCCGAGCTTGCATGGATTGAGCCTCCACATGGCCTATATTCTTGATGAGGATCGCTCTATTTTGACAATTTGAGTCGAAGTGTTTATTATGAGCCTATCTATTACTTGCACGAAACTTGTCTCATCGATGGGATAATTCGGTGGAGGCCGGATCTATGAGTGAAGAGGAACCTCCCAAAGAGGAAAAGCCAGAGAAGGCGGGTGGGATCGAGTATGAATGCGTCAGTTGCGGATCGAGAGTAACTGCGGAGCAGTTAGCTGTGACTCCTGAGATAAAGTGTCCAATCTGCGGGTATCGCATCCTGAAAAAGGTCAGGCCGCCAATTGTTCGACATGTGAAGGCGCGATAGAAGCTATCGAAAGTACTGTTTGAGGTAGCTCCGTCATCATCCGCTTGAAACCCCTGAAGGTAGCGACATTTTTCACAGAGAATGCTTATTGTTATGCGTGTTTGGGCATACTGGAGAAGCAGAGAGGTGCTCTTTGCAGACTTTGAGTACTAGGAATGCAGAGTGCCGGCGAGGTCTGGTACGTTGGAGGAGGTTCCAGCACCTTGGGATGACAGTAGAGTACCCGGAGAAGGTGCGTTGGCAATGTGTACGCTGCACGATGTGTTGCCAAGACACCTCCTTGCGTAAGCGTTGCATCAGAATCTTGGACGAGGAAGTTTCAAGGATCTGTGTTGAAACAGGTCTTAACGCAGAGGATTTTTCGATTCCTCTTACTCATTCTCCTCCTTATACTCGTGAGATGCGAAAGTTGAACGGGAGGTGTGTCTTTCTCAAAGACGGACTCTGCTCAATCTATGGTGCTAGGCCAACAACGTGCGTGTTCTACCCCTTCTTTCTAAACCGGAGAGAAAGGAAACTTTTCAGGTTCGAAGTTACGCCTGAGAAATGTATCGGACTAGGCACGGGTCACGAAGTATCAAAGAAGCAGTTTGTCCGCCTATTCAATCTTGCCGTCCAGCGGCTGAAAGGCGAAGACGAGACTGAGGGGACTTAGTTTTATAGACTCGACGGCAAAGTCATAGTTCCATCCGTGAACGAGTGATAGTGTTTGCCCAAGCCAGACAAGTATGAGCTACTCGCTGAAACAGCGAGAAGGAGGGGATTCTTCTGGTCGTCGTTCGAGATTTACGGGGGAGTCAGCGGCTTCATAGACTATGGGCCTCTGGGTATTGGCCTGCGCCGAAAAATCGAGGAGAAATGGCGAGACTTTTTCATCAGACACGAAGGCCTTCTGGAGTTGGATACCCCGGTCATAGTTCCTGAAAAGGTCTTTGAAGCGTCGGGGCATATTGAACACTTCAAAGATCCAATCGTCGAATGCGTGACCTGCAAGCGATCTTATCGGGCTGATCATCTCCTGAAGGAAAGAACCAACATTGACGGAGAGCTTCTCTCACTTGACGAAATAGACAGAGAAATCAGGACGAACTTTGTTAGATGCCCAGAGTGCAGTGGTGAACTGTCAAAGCCCAGACTGCTAGGAACGATGTTCAAGACCACAATAGGGCCATACGCCGAATCCACGGCATACGGAAGACCAGAGACGGCTCAAGGGATCTTCATCGACTTCAAGCGTTTATACGAGATTGCGAGAGAGAGGCTACCGCTGGGAATTGCTCAGATAGGCCGCAGCCTGAGAAACGAGATCTCACCAAGACAAGGCCCTATCAGGTTGAGAGAACTAAACATGATGGAGTTCGAGTTCTTCTTTGACCCAGACGATCATCAGTGCCCCAAGCTTGAGCTGGTAAAGGATGAAATCTTGAGGTTGGTTCCGGCGGAGAACAGAATGAGGGGGGCGGAGGAACCGATCTCAATGACAGTTATGGAAGCTGTCCGAGGTGGCTGCATCCTGAACTCTTGGGCAGCATACTTCATGGTTCAGTCTAAGAGGTTCGTTACGGCTCTTGGTGTTCCTCCGGAAAGGCAGAGGTTTCATGAGAAACTCCCGAAGGAACGAGCCCATTATTCGGCTCAAACCTACGACCATGAGGTTCTGCTTGACAGGTGGGGATGGGTTGAGCTAGTTGGCCACGCCTACAGAACAGACTTCGACCTCAAGGCACATATTGAAAGCTCAGGTGTCGACATGAGGGTCTTCAAGCCGTACGACCACCCTGTTAGAAAGAAGGTCAGGAAGCTTGTCCCGCAGCTTAATTCCTTAGGAAAGAAGCTCGGTGCGGCGACCAAGGAGGTTGCAGACGCAATCGCAGACCAAGATGTGAAAATGTTTGAGGACGCAATGACCTCTAAAGGCTATGTCGAGGTCAGGGGCTACAGGATCAAGCCTGAAGACGTCAGGATAGTAGAGGAAACGATTGAGGAGACAGGCCGGAGATTCCTTCCTCACGTAGTTGAGCCGAGCTTCGGTTCGGATCGACTCCTCTACGCTACGCTTGAATACGCTTACTCCCGAGAGAAAGATAGAGTCGTTCTTCGTATTCCAAGAGACTTGGCGCCGGTGCAGGCAGTAATCCTACCCTTGATGGCTAAGGATGGCCTCGTAGAGAAGGCTCAGCGATCATACCAAACGTTGTTGGATGAGAAGTTTGATGTTGAATATGATGAAGCGGGCTCCATAGGTCGGAGATATGCCAGAGCTGACGAGGCAGGTATCCCGATTGCCATTACCATTGATTACGAGACATTGACAGATGACTCAGTGACATTGAGGGATAGAGACACTTGGAAGCAGGTGAGAGTTGACTACGCTGAACTCCCGAAACTCCTGCCGGAATACTTCAAGGGTAAAGTGGAATTTAGCCAACTAGGAAGAGCGGTCACGACGACTGAAAGCTAGGTGTAGCTTCTCCTCAAGACAAGGCCACGGCTCAGTCAACTGTCGTAGAATGCCATCGTCACTTGGATAGTCTTTTAACGAGGTTTTGACAAGACTTCTCCATGAATCATTTGGTGCTTGGCCGTTGACGTTTCCGATCGAAACCGAGGCCACGATCAGGCGGAGAATGCTCAGCATCTGTAATGACCATGGAAGAAGGGTTGTTGATATTACTCGTGAACTCGCTCTGATGTTGGACTCTCTAACTGAAGGACAGGAGAAGAAGGCACGAACGCATTATGACGAGATGCTAAAGATGATTGAAGAGACTGACAAACTCAAGTCCACTCTGCTGAGGGAGGTATCATCCGTGGGAAGCCTCCTAATAAATCGTGAAGACTTCCTTCGTCTCATATTCCAAGTCTCAGAAATTGCAGACGATGCTGAGGCTGTGGCCTTCAGACTAGACGGAATTATGACCAAGAAGCTGAAGGTCGATAAGAAACAGATGAGAGCAATCGCATCTCTCATGAGTTTGGTTTTGGAAGAAATGATGAAGATACGGGACACCGTCATGTCTCTGAACCTTAACCCAGAGAAGGCATTGGAATTGGCAAAGTCAGTCGAAGCCGTTGAGAGGAAGATCGATGCCGAACATAGGAATCTGGATTTCGAGATTCTCAGGAGCAAGGCTCCTATTCAATCTATCCTGATTTTGAGAGACATTCTTCAGCATTTGGAGCGAATCGCAGACACGGGAGTTGATGTTGTAGACCTAGTGAGGGTCATAGCTGTCATAGCCTAGGAAGCGAGAAGTATGTCTAAACTTGTGGAATCTGAGCTACTGGGAGCCCGCCTTATCGTCTGGAATCCGGAAAATGGCACAGCCCTGTATAGGTCTGGATTCTATGGAAAGCCAGTGGGCATGCCTAAGCCTAAGCCTGACCAAGACTTCGACGCTCCACTTATGCTTGATCTGATGGAAGGCCTCTACCTACTTGAGAAGAGAAGGCTTCGAGTGATCGACTCAAGAACCCGTGAAAAAGTTAGCAAGACTGATCTCAAGAAGTTGGCAGGCAGGGTGTATCGGGGCTTCAGCTTTGCTTATAGAGTCTATAGGCACCTACGCGACAGAGGGTTCGTGGTCACACCTGGGATAAAGTTTGGTGCTGATTTTGCAGTCTATGAGCACGGACCCGGGATCGATCATGCTCCCTTGATAGTCTCTGTAAAACAGAGTCGAGAGACTATGGGCACATTTGAAATCGTGAGAGCAGGTAGACTTGCAACCACTGTCAGGAAACAGTTCACGATCGCCGTCCCTGATCCAAAAGGCGATGACATCAACTACCTCGTCTTCAGCTGGTTCCGAGCATAGGAATTCGATGCACGCCAGCTATGGATGCCTGCAATACTCACGGGAAGGTTTTTTCCAGCTACTTGGTGATATGTTAACAAGCAAATCGACAATCCGAAAATGCTTTTAAGTGATGAAGCCGTACGAGACGGGAAAAAGCGCTTCTGACATACTCGAATTCGCATGCTCGTCTGGGTGGAAGAGCGTTTGGCAAATGAGAAGGTCGGAATACTAGGGTATGGTGTATACATTCCTTGGCAGAGAATCCAGACTGAAACAATCGTCAGAGCTAGGGAAAGAGGAAGAAAAGATCTCGGAGAATTCCTTGACAAGGTTAGGAACGGCCTTCTTCTCAGGTACAAGTCAATTGCGGGCCGCTTTGAAGACACTATCACCATGGCAACGGAGGCCGCTGAGAACGCTATCAAGATGTCTGGAGTCGACCCCGCCAAAATAGGAACAGTAGCTGCAGGCTCTGAATCTAAACCCTACGCAGTTGGCCAAATTGCGAGGCACGTAGCATCATTTGTAGGTGTCGGAGATCATGTCTTCACCGCAGACATTGAGGGCGCATGCAACGCAGGTATGCAAGCCGTTAGTTTCGTTGAGTCCGACATAAAGGCAGGCAAGATCGAATACGGACTAGCTATCGGATCAGATATTGCACAGGCCCCGAGAGGAGATCCCCTAGAGTACGCGGCAGGAGCAGGTGCAGGTGCATTTGTCCTTGGAAAGGAAGGAGACTTCGTTGCAACGATCGAGGATATAGCTCCCTACTCAAGCTTGACAATGGATTTCTGGAGGCGAGAAGAGGTCCCAGTTCCGTCTCACCTCGGTAGAACAACGGTTGAGGCGTATATCGAGCACGTGATAGGTGCCATGGCCGAGCTACTACGGAAGCACAATGATCTACGGATATCGGACTTCAATCACGTTACGTTTCATCAACCATCGGGCTATATGCCTTTGAAGGCGTGCAAGACCCTATTGCAGCCTCCCTCGAACCCGTTCGGCGATGACGTCATGGAGAGAATGAAGCTTACCGAGGAAGATATTGAGCGGAAGGTAAAGCCTTGGCTACGTGTGTTGGATACAGGAAACACGTATGCAGCGTCCACGCCGATCGCCACTGCATCCATACTAGACCAGTCTAAACCTGGCGACAATATTCTGGCAGTTTCCTACGGCTCAGGTGCGTACGCCAACGCTACGTGGCTCAAGGTCCAAGAAGGGATTAAGAAAAAAGTAGGTTTGGTTCCCACGGTTGAAGATTATGTGAATAGGAGAACGGAGATGCGGCTTCAGACATATCACGATCACTTGCTTGAGAGACTAAAAAGGATGAGAAAATACTTTGAATCCTATAGATTAGTTGGCGACATCGAATCGCTCGGATCAGAGACATTGGGTGTCCTTCTTTGCGACGGATGTAAGAGAGTGTACTATCCTGTCCGAAGTAGGTGCCTCTCCTACGATTGCAAAGGTAATCCTGAGAAGAAAGTCCTGCCGAGATATGCTAGGCTAAGATCGTTCAAGCAGCTTTCTCTCAAAGAGAGATGGGTAACCAACTACGATGTCATAAGGAATGGCCAGGCTCTTCTAGTGGATTGTGCGATGAGTGACCTGAGACTTGGGATGCCGCTTGAAGCTGTGACAAGAAGATTGGACTATGAAGGAAAGGATGGGCTCATCATCTACGGTCCAGCTTATAGACCAATGTTCCGCGGCAGGACAGCCCGCTTCAATTAGGGTCAGGACTCAAACTCTTATCAAGGGTGCGCTGCTGGGATCGGTCTAGATCATAGAGTGCTTTGGTGGGGTCCGCATTGAGCGATATTTTCTTCACAGAAGATGAGAAACTGTTTAGGCAGCAGGTGAGAATGTTCGC
>CAYQCQ010000057.1:0-7252 GCA_964416035.1 uncultured Candidatus Bathyarchaeia archaeon | reverse complement strand
AGCGACCGCGAACAAAATCTCATGTGACATCAGCTTCGAATGTATGGTGCCTCGCGTCTCCTCTTCGACTCCGACAGCTTGATGACCGACGGCAACTTGTCGTCAGCAGGTCTCAACTGGAGTGCCCCTGCTTCGGCCGCAGATTGCAAGAGGTTATGCGCCTCATGAGTTCGAGTTATCACTGTGCACCATCCCACCTTCGAGCCTGCATGTCCAATCGAAATGTCAGCCAGTTCAGCCGTGAAGTCTTGGCACTTGGTGCATCCGGGGTGCGCGTAGGATTCTAGGTTCTCGACAGGGACATCCAGCTTTGCTTCTGTTCCGTAATAGGCTTTGAAGTGCCCGCTTCTTATTTCGATCTTACTGATCATTTTAGGATCTAGCTTTTGTTGTTCTTTAATGTAGCCAACGAAGAGAGGGTTGTACTTGTAGGTGTTGTAGCAGAAGAGACCAATCGCAAGTTTGACTGGTTCTGCGAGTTTCCGAGCGCCGTGAGGGGATGTGGCGATTCTTCTAAGTGCTTGGATTTGACATGGCATCCCCACGAAGGCAAGCATGGAATTAGGATACCCAACTGTAGCTTCTGCGAGTCCACCAAGTGAACCTGTTGCGGTGTATTTTGAGCCGGCATTCAAGAGTACCTCATCCCCTGTGCTTGCAATCGTCGGAAACGGCCTCCAAGGCTCTCTAGAATCCCTTCCTACTAGTATCGCGTGGTCGATTAGCTTCGTCTCAAGAGCATGTTGCAATAGTGCGGTGACGACGCCGCCGTCTTGTGATTTCGCAAGAATTTTTTCATCCGCACATCGCGCAGAGAAGACGCCTACTTTCACCCCCAGCGGTTCGTCAGCATTTCGGTTCCTTCCGAATATTGACCTCTCAGCATCTGCAAGAGGGAACTCGACCCTGGGGCATCCGTAGTAGCATAGTTCGCAGAGGACGCAGCGTCCCACCAAGGTGGGCTTCTCCTCATCTGTGTAGCTGATGACATTCACCGGGCAAGAGGCGATGCAGGATCCGCAGTACATGCACAGTCCTGCGTTCACTATCTCAGTCAACAGGCTACCAAAGATCTTCGGGGGCTTACTCAAATCTCACGTCTCTCCAATCGTCATTGGGTTGAACTAGCATGCCTTCAAATTCTTATGTTTTCGCAGATAGGTTGACGAAGAACCTTGAGCCAGCACTGCTACAGCGTCATGGAAATGATACTCTCAAAGTTGGCCTTTGAGTTCGCAATCTTGAAAAAAGCAGGGGAATTGATAGTTTTGCCTCTGAAAACAATATGGCGCCGCCGGTCCGGATCGAACAGACGACCAACGGGTCTCTGCGGTTCAGATCGCAAGGTATAACAGCCTCAGCCTCAGCCGCGGAATCACGGTTGAGTCCGCTGCTCTACCACTGAGCTCTCGTCCGTGCTTTGCTGTTCACGAACGGCGGCTCATTTCTCGGCGGCGAGATTGACTGTCAAGGAAGGTGGCTATTTAAGGATTCATCAGCCCGATGCGAACGGTCCGCTGCAGTGTGCTGTGAAAAGAAGCCAAACCCATTCGGCAAATCTTCCAAACCATCGTCGAGCCGAAGTAGAGCACAGAGAAACCCTTAAACAACCCAAGCTCCTCAAGGAGAGAACTGAGTTGATGGGGCCCGTAGCTCAGCCAGGTTTCGCAGAGACTGAAAGAGCAACAGGCTCATAGCTGTGCCGATGAGGGGAGACCTGTCGGTCGGGTGTTCGAATCGCCCCGGGCCCACCAACCTTGAATGAGGGCCGTTTCACTTCGTCTGGTAGATTGTAGCATTATGTGAATCTTATTCCGGCAAAGCGACAACGATCTATGATAACTTGATCTCAATGTTCGAACCTGGCAATTGCTAGACTACACAGAAAGCGGGAAGAGCGTAGTAAGAGGATAAAGAAAAAGAGGGGGTGTGTAACGGCTACTCGGGTGGTATCTCGGAGAGCAGTGTCTTCAGGTCTATGCCCATCTTCTTGTTCTTGTATGCGTAGTATACGTATAGGGTTAGCCCTATCCCCAGAATTAGGCAGGATATCGAAATGTCCATTGGCGCCATGATTGTTGCGTTCGTAGCGAAGAAGAATAGACCTAAGCCGAAGGCCACGATTCCACATACTGAAGGAAGCGGTAATCCTCCGACTTCAGCCTTGATGCTCTCGTATATCTCCGGTCTGACGATGGGCAGTAGAGCGAGTGCAAGTCCTGTGAACAGGTAGCCCAGTAAATACATGAAGGTCGCGTTGATTCCGCCTGCCAGTGACCTTAGAGGTCCGAGCACAGGCGATGATATGATTATGCCTATGATTCCTCCGACTACCATGAACATAATCGCCCATGTCGGTGTGTGGAACCTCTCGCTCACGTTCGCGAACCTTTCCGGGAAGAACCTGTCAAAGGCGAGAGAGAATACGCGCCTCGTTTCCATCATCAGCGCTGAGGGTTGCACGTGATAGAGGCTGAAGGCGCCTGCCGTCGCTATCAGGAATGCGAGAAGCACGTTTCCTCCAGTGAAGATCGTCGCGAACATCGGGACAATAGGCTCAATCCTAGGTGTGATTACGAACTGTGCCCTCGCCTTGTAGTATGCCCAGTTGTATTGGGAGATGAATTCTCCGCCTGCGAAGAACGTTGACGCTGCCAAACTAATGTATATCACAGCTGTAATGAGTGTGCCGGAGATTATTCCGATCAGCATGTTTCTCCTCGGATTCTTTACTTCGCCAGACCATTGCGCAGGGTTATGGAATCCAGAATAGGCGAAGAGCGCTGCGCCCGCTACTCCTCTGATCGTGGCGTCGAGGTTCGGCTCGGTTGGTTTCCAACCAGTGTTCTGAGCGATCGTCACGATCTCCTTGTAGGACCCTGCTCCCCAGACCGCATCCCATGCCGTGCTGAAGGAGGCCGGACTAAACGGGTTACCGAGTTGCATCAGGATGGCAATGATTCCGCCTACGAGAGGAATGAACCATATTACTGCTGTGTACGCCTTGAATACTTTTCCTCCGATCGTAAGGAAGAACCAGACTGTCAGGAGAAGGAGGATTGCCCCTATGAGGGTTATCGTTGGGTCGGGCGGTGCTGATAGGAATGTGCCGAAATCGGCTAGAGCAGCGTTGCCTGAGCCTTTCCCGAGGATTCTAAGGGCGATGCCCCATAGGGCTACATCAGTCACAAGCAGGAACCCTATGGAAAACCATCGACCGAGAAAGTTTCCAATGGTTACGACGTAGCCGAGCGCCGGGTTGATAGTCCTCGAGATGAAGACGTAGTCTCCGCCGGCTCTAGGCATGCAGGATGCAAGCCATGCATATGAGATTGCGAAGAAGAAAGCTGGAATCAGCCCTATGATGAAGGCCAATGGCGCATCTGAGCCCGGATAAGTGTACGGCATCCTTACCGACAGCCCCCAGATTCCCGCACCGATCATGTTGTTCATGGCCATCATGAGTACCATGAAAGGCCCAAACTCTCTGACAAGCCCAGTAGCCTCTCGGATAAAGAGAGTCTTAGACATTTCCAAGTCCCCGAGAGATGAAGCGTGCCATGTCCTATATAAGACCTTCAATCCTCTGTGGGGCCACCGCGATCCGAGAACTCAGAATTAGCCAGCCACCCGGCAGTGCCCCTGAACCTTCTCGCCACTTAGGAATACGAGGTAGCCTCTCAACACTCCTTCAGCGTATTCAGACCCAGGGTTTACACATAGCGTCCTACCGAACCTTCTGAAACCCGCCGACTCATGTATATGTCCATGCAGCCCTAGAAGTGGCTTGTACTTTTCTATCATATGCCTTACAGCCCTGCTGCCCATCGGCGCTAGCTCTACTCCGCCGATGCTGACTCTGACTGAGAAGTCCTCCTTCAGCTTCGGTGCAATGTCCAATCCTGAGTTATATGGAGGCGCGTGGAAGTTGCATATCAATTTTCCATAGCTCTCGGCCTTCATCATCAGTTCCTCTAGCATCGGCTCAAGCTTCTCGTCAGGCGATTCTCTAGTGGTCTTCCAGGGAGTTGGGTTGACCCAACCGCATGTCACCATGTCATAACTATCAGGAAGATGTACGAGCTTCTTTTCGCAGGCCACCACAGAGCCACTCTTCTCAAGAACCTCATCAACGACCAAGCGGTCATCGTTTCCCGGAGAAACGTATAACTGCGATTTGCCTTTGAACCTCTCTGAGGCGAGGTCAACCCACTTTTGCATACGTTCAGCCATGAGTTCATTGAATTTCTCCTTCTGAGCTTGCTCGCTGCCGCCCAGTCGCTCGTACTCTTCCTTCTCGCATGGGTAAGGATAGTATCCTGAGTTCGCTATTTTCACACATTCCTCATCAAGCTCAGCCTTCGTGAGTTTGACATCCCTACCGAAGAGGTGATACGAATACTCGTCGCCATCTCTGACAATAGGGATCACCATTTTCCCAGTCAGGTCTCCACCTAGAATCGCAATGTCAACTTTATGATAGTCAATCACCTTCAGGAATTTTCTCCAGCATATATCGCTACCATGAACGTCAGAGGCGAAGAAAAGCTTCAGCGTCATTCTTCATCACAGGTTTTGAGCCCACTATGATTTACAGCTCTAGATATAGCTTGCGAGATTAATCATTGTTATATCTAAGACTGAATGCACACAAGTTGCTTATCCAAGATTACGCTTCCCACAGGAGTTCCTAGCGGATCACCACATTCGTTGCCATGTGAACCATGTTTGGCCAAGGTCCTCAGGATGCTACCCATTTGATAATTTACCCGTAACTTTTTCTACTCTCTCAACGACATTGCATCAGAGAGATAGGGCTTGACGCGCTGCATTCTCTTTCAAGACTACGACGGAACCACTTACGAAGTTGACACGCCTCTAGCATCAAATGTCGACTACGGACAGATCACGATGGATCTTGAGGTGCCCAACTATGTCAATAGGTCAAACTTTCATATTGAGAGAGGTTTGGTCACAGTCTGGGCTGGACTGAATGCTCACCGAATGGAGGAGCTCTTCCCAGCGAAGGCCACTCAGAGACTCGCCAAGGAACCGATACCAGTGCTATTCTTTGGCGGGGCAGCAGTTCGTATGCTATGCCCGAGCGCAAACGGGCCCTCAGGTCCATTCTTTCGAGAATTGAATGACATAGACCTGATCGCTCCTAGGAGCCGAGCACAAGACTTGTACAAGCTGCTACTAGCTCTTGGCGATCTTTGTGGAACAAGATACTACTATTTTGTGGCACGATCTGATCGTAGGTTCAACGCGATGAGAGCCGGTAAACGATATCGGGTAAGAACGGTCGAGAGGATCCTTGAGGATGGAGACGTCCAATGTGGCGTGCTTGACATATTTACCGACTCGGTTGACCTAAGACACAAGGTTGACGTCCGTGATATGTTCGGACTCTCGAAGAATAACCTGTACACAATCGGAGTGCACAATATCCTTCTGACGAAGTGCCAATACATCTTTGACGTTCCGGCGAAGGCACAAGAAGAACTGGTCCGTCAACAATTGGACTATAGAATTCTCAACTATCCTTACTACAGGACCGATCGCCTTCTGATCGGCATTGAAGAGAAAGACATGAAGGACCTGTGCGCAATGTTCCTTGACCACGAAACTGGAGAGGGAGAGAACGACATCAACTTGGACAAGATACACAGAACTCTTGAAAAAGACAAGAAGTTCGCCTTGACTTTCAGACTCAATCTTGAAAACATATTGAGAAACGAGAGTATCCTGAGGAAGATAGGGATTCCAAGTGATGATATTACGCGGATCTTCAATCGCATTCGGAGCATTCTAGAGGCTACACCTAAGATCGAAAAGAGATGGAGTAACCCTTGGTGGAACGTTGATGTTGAGACGCCTCAAATATTCGGAAAGTCTTCTAGCGGGTGAATGCTGGAAATTCTAGGCCCAAAGGCTTTTGTGCGATCCTTGTCTAGGGCGTCAAGGCCCGAATACGTTTTTAAGCGCTAGAGACTGAACCAAGCCTGCTTAAAGGAGAGAACGATGCCTACAGAGATCTTGGATGTCGAGGAATTCGTCAAGCTTTCCGAAACAGCTCTGGCTTGCAGAGTAAAGAGGCTTAAGGATCTGGTGAAGCTGAAGCTTCGAACTCCCCGTATGCTTTACACTATTAAGCTTGAGGCGCCCAAGGCAGAGGAAGTCCTCAAACGCATTAAGTGCGAGGTTCAAGAAGTCTAGCCTCCGGCTAGGAAAGACTCTTGAACTCACACCTACAAAGCCTGTCCTAGAGGAGCCGACTTGGTGAGGCTAACAGACATCTTTCGTTCGAAGTCTCAGACTAGACTGATTGAGTACATGCTTGAGAATAAGAGCAAAGTCTTCAATCAGTCCACGTTAGCAAGGTTCTTGGACTGTTCGCCCTCGACCGTAGCGAGAATCATTGAACCGCTGATTGGGGCACGTATCATCACATATGACAGGTTCAATCAAGGGATGAAGGTTCTCAGTCTGAACATCGATGATGAGAGGACCAAATTGCTTGTGGAGTTCCATGAGAAACTCAAGTCACTTTGACGAGCCAGAAGAAGGGGCATTACTTCTTGTTCTCTTTCTCGTGTAGGTTCCTGAACTTCTCTGCCAGAGAGTCGCATATGAGGGCGCATACTCTCCACTGGCGAAGATTATGGTTGATTCTGAGTTGCTCTAATGCCTCGCATATGCTGTCTTCATCTTCAGGATTCAATGCTCTTTCCCGATGTCAGCTCGTATAGACAAGCACACTATATAAAAAGCTGATCGTAGGGAAATCTCCCGCGATATGTTTAGAGACATGTACGGACCAGAAGAGTTTGAGGATTGAAGATACTTCGGAGAGATCTGAAGCATGGCTCCGTGAAAGTGCTAGTTCAGACCCTAGATGATCTTTGGCATCTCTACAACATCATCGAAAGAGACGATCTGGTTCATGCAAGAACAACTCGCGAGGTCAAGATGGAAGGAGTCGGCCGTCCCTCAAGCCGCAGAATGCCGATCTCGCTCACTTTGAGAGTTGAAAGGGTCCATTTTGGCAAGGCAGTTACAAGACTTAGAGTTCTGGGCGTCGTCACTGAAGCCCCAGAAGATTTTCATATTCAAGGCTCTCACCACACGTTAAGCCTTGAACCAGGACATATAGTCGTCATCGTCAAGAGCCGCTGGCATAACCATCAGCTGGAGAGGCTGCAAAGAGCTGTCTCGAGGCAGGAGCCAGTTGTTCTCGTTGCAATTGATC
>CAYQCQ010000056.1:4865-7410 GCA_964416035.1 uncultured Candidatus Bathyarchaeia archaeon | reverse complement strand
ATTTGTCTGTATCTCTAGGGCGGGCAGAATGATTCAGACTCACATCAGGTTCAGCGCGCGGTAGGTCACGAAGAGCCCTCATCTGGTTTTCCATGCAGAGAATCAATAGCGTGCGAGCTAAATGCGACATGAACTAAGAGGGTCGGCGTTTATCCTCAAGTGCGCGTGCCGCCTCGTTTGTCTCTGGTTGACCGAGCAATTTGTCCACTGCCCCCCATGCATCTTTCTCTCTCAACAACCTCAACGCCTTCTCTTTCGCTCCTTTCTTCTTGTATCTCCTATTGATGTCTGCAATTTCTTGCTCTGCCCTTCGCCTAATGATCTTCAGCAAGTATTCAGGCTGATCTGTGGAACCTGGCAGAAATTCAACTGCCTTAGACCATGTCTTTTCGAATTTCGGTCCAACATACTCGGGAAATAGTTCAGGTCCTCTTTGTACGATTTCATGGAGCTCAGCCTTTGATGAATCTATGAAGTTTCTAATTACCTCCTGCCAATCAATTCGGCAATACATTTGGCTTTCCTTCTTGAATCCATACTTACCGATTTTAGTGGTGAAGCGTACTCTCCACGCGTCCATAAGCTTCTTGATATGCAGTGCGTTGAGATAATCCCCAACTGTTTTTGTCATCGGATGCCCTTCTACACATGCAAGTTTTCCGCCCCTGAAATTTCTGAATTCTTTGTCCTTGAGTTCTGAAAGGCGTGTCTCGCGTCCACATATAGTACAGGTAAGGCTGTCTGTTGCAAGATCTTCGTAGAAAAGCGATTCTCGGTGTGAGCAGTTGACACATTCAAGTTGGTAGCGTTCGGACTTTACGTTGGATTTGCAGTATGCGCATCTGAACTCCCTACTGATGTAGTGCTCAACGCCACTCTCTGTAGGAAGATCGTAGTTGACTTCAAGATAACGGATTCCTCGTGGTGGAAGCTCGTACTTTCCGCTTGAAGGGAAATCATTGATTGCAACAGGCGGCCAAAACTTGTTATCAGGAGGCGCAGTCTTGATGAAGACGAATACTTGCTTCCCATTTCTCAACAGATCTTTCAATCTGCTGAGTTTCTCTTTATCAAGCCAATAGACGCGCGAATTGCTGGTACGTCTCACCTCGACACATTTCTGATCGGGTCCGGGCGGGCTTTCTAGGTCATACGGATGATTCGAGGACATATAGCGCAAATCGCTAAACCCCATATGGGCAAACAGTTCCTCAAGAACCCGCTTGGCAAACTGCCTATCAGCTGTATCGTCCCTGTCAGACAAGGCGGCTACACCAGTAGTGCTTATGCGGGTGTAGTGGCATAATTAAACGTTTCCGTCTTAGTGTTGGTGCACGTGATGCAACTACATAAAGAATAGTCGAAGGTTGGCGACGCAATGGACAATCTCTTGGAAGACCTGGAGGTCAAAGAGCTTCTGTTGTCCAAGCTGAAGGCTATGGCTACGTGAGTGCATCCGCTATCATCTAGCTTCCAGCTGTCTCACGAATCTAGTAGGGGCCCCTAGGGACCACCACCGAGAAAAGACGGTTCAATTTCCAGTGCCGTGGTCTAGCGGTACTGCGGGCACGCGCCTCCTCTAACTGGAACACGAGTGGGCTTTATTGGTCACTCTATATTAGACTCGTAGGTATAGGCGACTTCTTCGTTGGTGCTCGATCAACAAGGTGCAAGAAATCTCTTTGAACAGATAGACAAGCTCTGGGTTCAGCCGGAGCTATCTCGCCGCGAACATGCAGGTACCCTTCCAAAGGATTTTCGCATATCCCGGTGCTTGATCAGACTCCCTAGGGACAGAGCACCGATTGTCGAATTCAACGAAGAGATAGGTTGGATTGTTTCAGTAAGAAAACCGCCAGATACAGCTTTCGACAAAGGGCAGGCGGTATTCATCCACGAAATCATGGAGGTAACTGCGGTCATGCCTCCAACCGTGGATGGACAACGTGTTGCATTTGTGTACGTTTTTGCGGCTGGAAACGCATGGCAAATAGTCTTCGACTTCACACCGAACATTGCTGAGAATTTGATCCCGGAGGAAGAGAAAAAGACATGGCCGCTCAGTAGCGTCATAGCAGAGTCGTTGCAGGCAATTCTTATTGAGAGAGTCATTCGCATCCATGATCGCACTCAGGCCGTGCTCCGGGACAACGGGCTTTGGGCGGCACCGGCTCTTTTACCGTACCCTTTGAGCAGAATCGTGAAACAACTAGAGGAGGGCGACAAAGACGGTGCGAGTGCTACGCTACGGAACTATTGTAGTCCACAATGGATCAAGCAATTATCTTCGAAGTGGTGGACTATTGAACAGTTCGAGATCAGGAAAACTCTGATAGATGAGGCACTTGAGGCACACCTGGAAAGCAAATATGCCCTAAGCATTCATGCGTTGCTGCCGCAAGTAGAGGGAATAATCAGCGATTACATATCGACAAGACTGCCAGAGTCCAAAATGCCTTGGAGGCAGAAATCCAAGACCAAGAAGTTCCAAGATCTCGTATTGGACAAGCCTCCAAGTTCGTACACGTACCAACGCATCGTTCAA
>CAYQCQ010000056.1:0-4855 GCA_964416035.1 uncultured Candidatus Bathyarchaeia archaeon | reverse complement strand
CAGCCATAGATTTCATAGTTGACGGTCCAGTTTTGAAGACCTTTAAGAGATGGGTTGATGAGATCGACGAAGCATTTCCCGGCCGCCATTTTGTTGAACATGGGAAATACGATCCGTCCCTGTTTACGGAAGAGAATTCAGTTGAGCTCTTCTTACTTCTCGACACGTTATATCACATAATGACAGTGCGCAAGCAAGCCGACAGTTGATGTATTGCAGGATTTTCTAATATCTTGCGACTTAGCGTCCGCGATCTCCACGATGTCCATGATTCTGACACATTACCCGTCTATTGTATCTGTGGAAGATACATTCTACGGAAGAACCTACATACCCTCACTTCTGATACAACGAACCCCACATCCCAAATCCCTATTCTTACACACACGCGCGCCAGTACGAAGACATCTTCCAACTATTCGGTCAGATCTGGAGCTTTTAGAGAAACTCTTAGCAACCTACTCCGTCCGGTAATTGATCGGGTATGTTTTGATCCTATGGTTCTCCGTGACCTTGCGTTTCTTCAGGGTGTTCGTGTGTAATTTTATAATTTATAATTTAGGTTTTCGTTTTCATTTACGTTACCACAAGTTATCACCGCGTGTGATAAAGGAAAGCGTTTATAAGGCGGCGGCGGTATCCCTTGGTGCGGCCGACTCAATTTGAACATCCCTTCGTGCGCCTTTCTATGAACAACAAGACTTAACCTGAAGGGATTGAATTGGGCATTCTATGAACAGCATTCCATGGATACTGGTAGCAATTCTGGTAGGCGTAATAGTGCTAGGTATTCTGATGGTTGTCGTTGTTCGCAGAAGGAAAGAGCCGAGACGTGTAGACTATCGCAACTACTTTGTGATGGGAGTTATTTGGCTCGCATTTGCTCCTTTCCTCATATTGTTGCCTTGGCTGTTGCATGGCGAAGAACCCTTTTCCATGGGTTATTTCTTCCTTATGATGGGACTAGGATACACAATAATTGGCCTGATGAATAAGGACAAGTGGGGCAAACAAGTAGACGTGCCACCAGAATCTCGGAAGAAGATGATGATCGTTCTTGGTCTCGCAGCTCTTGTAGGCTTACTGGTCACTCTTCTATTCGTGACACGATTCCTCCTTCTGCGTTGATAAATAGTATCATCTGTACTTGTTCAGTTTGGATCTTCACCAGCGAGCTCTTGTTATTTAGTAGTCAGAGAAAGAAGGGGTTTGGGGAATTCATTCCCCAACATGAGTCGTCGTTCGTCGTCAGTAGTTTTGGTGTGTGTGTGCGATAGATGGTGTGTGCGCGCGCGCACCAGATGATACACACACAAACTAACGAATATGACAGAAGCAGGCCATGAATAGCAAAGGATACCCAAAAAAAAGAGGCCAAGCTACCTTACAACTAAGGATTGACCTTTCTAGTATCTCCTATGCTTCTGGTAGCAGTCCCTGCAGTAGACTGGCTTTCCTTCTGTCGGCTGGAATGGAACTTCACATTCTTGCTTACAGTCAGAACAAATCGCCTTGTGCATTGTTCTGGGGCCGCCATAACTGCGTCTTTCGAAACTCATGCGATTCTTCACTTCCTTTTCTAGCTAGTTATACACCGGATCTTACTATGTAGAAATCCACTGTATACTGACGCCACATTGATACGCGCTAGGAATTAAAGTGTTCTGTTTGGGCTGACGCACTGATTCTGAGTCGAGTCCGTCGATTAGCTATGATGGTAGCTGGATAGCTTTCATCTCTGGAGGGGGTGGGGCACCTATGGGAGGCGAGCTCGTCCTGACGTTTGAGGAGCTTTGGGTCATCAAACGCGACGGTGGAGGCTTGAAGCGCTTGACCTACAACTCTGTACCTGATCACAGTCCGTCGCTGAGCAGAGACGGCCAATGGATCACCTTCATCGACAATGTGGGTGCGTCAGCGGAGCTCTACGTGATCAAGGCGGATGGCACCTCACTGAAGCGATTAACATACAATTCTGTTGCTGAGTCGACGCCATGCTTTAACGGTGATGCTCAATTCATCGCTTTCATATGCGGCAGTGATACTTCAGCAGAGTTATACGTCATCAACCGAGGGGGAACATCATTCAAACGATTAACCTACAACTCCGTCGCAGAATCAGACCCGTCAATAAGCTGAATCTTCATACTCCCCCACCTTCTTCTAACTTCAACCGTTAAGAGTAGATATGGAAGAATGGAAATCAACGTTTTCTAGACATGAGATCAAAACATCGAAGAAGAACAGAGCGAAAGTTGATCCTTCGATGATATCGCTTCGTCCTATCGGTTTTCCTGCAAAAGATTAACGTTTTACCCTTATCTCTTGTTGGGGTCTTTGTTCAGTTTGGAGAGATTGTTAATGTTTCGATGTGTTGTTTCAACTTTTTGAAAAGTTAGAGGAACGATGTTGTCAACATCTAGAGTTCTGACTTCTGCGACTTTGAACATACAGTAGTGTGGGAAAGTGGGGGTTTGGGGGTTTCTTCCCCCAACAATCGTCGTCATGAAAACAGTAGAAGTGTGTGTGTGCCATAGATGGTGCGCGCACACACACTTTTACTGACTAACGACGGTTCAAATTGCGCTTTTTGAAACTACCAGATTGCCCAGTTCTCTCGCAGTCGAACTACGAGAAGGTTCAATAGGTGCGCCGTGGTCTATAGCGCAAGAGTAGTTTCAAAATGCGTCGCAGATTTTCGAGAGGACCAGTAGGAAGAAGAAACGTCGAAACGTTAAGGTGCCCACGATGTCATCTGGCAATAAACCTAGATGTATACGTGGACCATATTCAGAAATGTGATGGCAAACCCGAAATGGCGCCAAACAGTTAGGAAGCAACCGCAATCCTGCCAAGCGTGCACCATGCGAGGGAATGTTCAGAGCGAGTTGACGTAGATTAGATCAACATTATCTGATTATGCGGACATGGCCTATACGTCGTTCGCAGCATCGGAGAAGACCGTCTAGTCTTCTGTTTTTCTTGCGAGATCACGCTTCTGGCTGTGAGTAAGCGCTTTTATCTCCCGTTCTCTCTTCATCGCGGCGCGGCGTGTCTTGAACTTCTCCACGAGAATGACTTTCATCGGTCTACGCATCCTGGTATACCTTGCTCCACGTCCTCTCTCGTGCTGCGCAAGCCTAGCCGCCAAATTGCTTGTGTATCCAGTGTAGTAGCTTCCATCATCACAGAGAAGCAAATATGCATAGTAAGTCAGCTGTTTCCTCTCCTTATTGCGCATTTATCCAGCTATCTTCTCATGGTCTTACGTACGAATTCTCATATATTGTTTGAAATGAGTCACGCAGAGAGAAGCAACGAGCAGTTTAGGAAAGAAGGAGGGTTTGGGGGATTCTTCCCCCAACAATCGTCGTCATGAAAACAGTAGAAGTGTGTGTGTGCCATAGATGGTGCGCGCACACAAATCCCATTCTCCGTTCTCTCCGACCCATCGTCGCCATGTGAGATGCGCCCTATTTCTGGCGCACCAGATGTGGCACAAATGCAACTTCTATTCGTTAGGTGACGTGTCTTCTAACAACCCCTCTTTTCTCAGGTGCTGCTCATCCCATTTATCGTCCAGTCTTATTCTTGGGGGATAGTGCTTCCCTATTTCCTGTTGCAACATAAGGTACTCCTCATTGTCTATCATCATCAAGGGAACTCGTTTCAAAGGGCAGGATTCCGACCGCGTTGGAGACAAACCCTTATTCCTTTCCTACCAATCCATGTTCCAAAGATCCACTTGCCCAGCACCGCATAATCTGTGAGGGTATGGTTGGCACGGACAAATCCATTCAACAAGAGAAGAAAACAACAATGCCACAGTCTAGTCCGACTCGCGCGATGTCAACGGACGCAGCAAGGGCCACGAAGAAATGGATAGCGGCGACCGGAGTCGCGATGGCTGCTCTTGTGTTATTGGGCTTGATACTGCTACGAGGATGGACTTCGACGAGATCAATCGTTACCGTTCGATCACAAGGAGTTTCGATAGCGAGAACCAGTCCTCGATGACTTCTTTCGCTGCCTTGCCATGATATTTCTCGTAAAGCGCTACTTTGGCTATCTCTGCTTCATCCGTGTGGTCTTCCAGGTACCGTGCTTTACCACTGAAGTTCTTACCACCGATCTCGAAGCAGACTTGACTGTTCTTCTTGATGTTTTTCATCCAGTCCGTTTCCTTGCCTTCGTGGCTCAAGTAGACCTTGCCATTATCAACAGCAAACCAAAGCTCAACAGTGTGAGACTCTCCCGTCTTTCGCCCTCTCGTTGTCAGGTGAACGAGTTTCTCAGATGCGACAGCCGCCAAATCATCTTTACACGTCACTTGCCATTTCCTCCTAACACAGCCCAGTGAGTCCCCCGAATGTCTTGTCTCAAGGAACTCAGAGAGCCTCTTTCCATAACCCTTTCCTCTATGCTCTTTCAGTAGCCAAACTTCATTAAGCTCAACGAAGTCCTTCTTTCCTCCAAGGAGCTTCTCCAGTACTTCGGTGTCCTCTCTATCTCTAGGGTCTCCTTTTCGATGTTCTTCTCTATCAGTCTCATGTAGATCTTATTGAGGCGTGAACTGGCTGGGCTTTCTGCTTGATTTCGTTCGCTTCCTCATATGTTGCTTTCTTCTCTGTCTCTTTTGCATCCTGAAGTCTGGTCTGCTAAGCCTGTGCACCATAGAGATTCCACCCATGTCGCCTCCTGTACAATGCGTAGAAACATGTGTTATCCGTTGGACCAAGAGGTAGGACCACGAAGACTCCAACATACTGAATGCCATGCGATCTTGTTTTCCCAGGAGCCCATTCAAAATCCACAAGCGTGGCCAGATCGGGTTTGACATCGAATGGCCTTAGTG
>CAYQCQ010000055.1:0-7441 GCA_964416035.1 uncultured Candidatus Bathyarchaeia archaeon | reverse complement strand
TCAGTCATGTTGGCGATGAACGCTACTTTGCTTCCGTCTACAGAGATCGAATAACCTTCGACATCAAACTCTCCTTGGGTGAGTTGAGTAGGTTTGCCCCCGATTCGTCTAATCGAGTAGAGGTGAGTTCGTTTGTCGTGGAAGTATCCTTCCGCATTCAGTTTATACACCATTCGTGTAACGACTTTGACATCGCTTTCATCCTTCTCCCTCTTCTTCATGTCAGAGAGAAACAGAATCCTCTTGCCATCAGGGGTCCATCTGGGATCAGCGATCTTCCCCTCAACCTTTCCCTTCTCAAGTTCTAGAATAGTTCTAGCTTCTCCACCATCAGAAGGCATCGTCATAAGCCGCGTGTAGCCTTTCTCCTCAGTCTTTCTTGAGGACGTGAACAAGATTGTCTTTCCATCGGGAGACCACCGAGGGCTTGTGTTTCTTCCTTCTCTAAAAGTCAGCTGTCTGATCTTTCCCTTGGAAAACCTCCAGATGTTGCTTGCGTAGTCTCCGTTCTTTCCCTCGTCAATTGCCTGAGTGACGACGAATAGAACGTTCTTTCCGTCAGGGGAGACTTGAGGATCCGAGACGAACTTGAATTGCTTGAAGTCTTCTGCAACAGGAAGTCTCTTCTTAACCATAGCCTAATCCAACCCTTCTCATAGTCTAGAGACGAAGATTCTTAAATCCTAGCCGAAATGACTTTATGCTCTACTCCTCGACGACTGTCTTGTGAAA
This sequence comes from uncultured Candidatus Bathyarchaeia archaeon, assembly GCA_964416035.1. Taxonomy (GTDB): domain Archaea; phylum Thermoproteota; class Bathyarchaeia; order 40CM-2-53-6; family JALHTG01; genus JALHTG01. The sequence continues at coordinate 6,709 of CAYQCQ010000055.1, read as the reverse complement.
AATCGCTCTTGCACTACGGGTGGGAGGATCCGATTGTGTCTCAAACGGTTCCTCGTGGGGATCTAGTATGAGAAAGGTTACGGCGGAAGAGCTGATCAAACTCAGGGGTGTAGCGAGCTACCAGCTTGGCAGAGGAACGGGTGAAGTCCTCTTCACAGGGAAGACGATGGTTACCCATTCTTCGCGAACAGGAAGGATGAGGCATCTGTACCGTGACGGCAAACTCCTTGCCACACTGCGTCCGACTGATGGAATGCTTGCGTTGTCGCTTGAAGGCGGAAGGTTGCTGATGAGGGGAGCTTGCTTCAAGAATATTGTGACGGTTCAAACGGATGTCTCAGATTTCATAAGGCGTGGTAGAAATGTGTTTGCCAAGCATGTCCGGCAGGCGAGCCCGACTATCCGTCCAGAAGACGAAGTAATCGTGGTCAATGAGAGAAACGAATTGCTGGCGACGGGAAGAGCGTTCCTCAGTGGGGACGAAATGCTTTCCTTCAGACGCGGCGTTGCAGTGAAAGTTAGACATGGCAGCTCCGAATCCTAGCGCGGGTCCACTGATCGAAACCGTCAAATCATGACTCCATTGTCATAGTTTGCGTCCGGAGCTGAGGGTGATGAAGATACGCACGAACGTAGACAAGTTAGTCAAAATATCCGTCATGGGTGAGGTCGTCAGCCCCATAGTATCGAAGAGCGCGTACAAGATCTCGTCTGATGGAAGACCAGTGGTTTTGCCGGGCGTAGGGGGGATAACATACAATGTTCGGGTTGGCGATCCTGCTACAGGTTGGGAAGCGGACCATGTCGAGCCTGGAGTGAGTATCGAGAACAAGGAGAAGGACGAGCGTTTCCCGGAAGGGCAGAACGCTGCATTGAACATATTGACATGTGTAGGAAACGAAGCGATAGTTGCATCGGGGGATGCTAAAGGCGCGAAGGGAACGGTGACGGGAAAGCATGGAGGCATCGAGCATGTTCTGGCAGATTTCCAGCCAGAGGCCTTGGACAAGCTGATGCTCCAAGACAAGATATTGATCAAGGCGTTCGGGGTTGGCTTGAAGCTACTGGACCTGCCCGAGGTGAAGGTCATGAACACTGATCCAAGGTTCTTCGAGTCGATGAACCCGAAGATTGTTGATGGCAAACTTGAGGTTCCAGTGACACACACGGTGCCAGCTCATGTCATGGGATCTGGTCTAGGAGCGAGTCAGGTGTACTCAGGGGACTATGATATTCAGTTGTTCGATGAAGCGTCGAGGAAGAAATATGGTCTGGAAGATGTGAGGCTCGGAGACCTTGTAGCGATAATGGATGCAGATCACTCCTTTGGTAGGATATACAAGGAAGGCGCTGTCTCGGTGGGCATAGTTGCCCATAGCGACTGCATAATCGCTGGGCACGGACCAGGAGTCACGACTCTCCTCACATCAGGTTCAGGTCGTATAACGCCTACGATTGATCCGAAAGCTAACATTGCTGAAATGTTGCAGCTGAGAAGACTGTAGAGCCGATCGGCAAAGTCGTTTCCTAAATGAACCAGTCTTGAATGGGTGAAGCCGTCAAGACCAAATAGGCCTCATTCGCTACCAAGATCCGGTGAAGGGGTTGAACTGCGACGTATGCGGAGAGACGATACTGGGGAATCCTATGAAGGTGATCATTGAAGGAGCGAAGGTTGTCGTATGTCATAGGTGTGCGAATCTTGGAAAGCCGTACGTTGAACCTCCTCGGCGACGCGTGGGACAACGGGTGCCGGTAGGTCGATATCCTTTGCGATCAGCACGGTCGGCGGTTCGTCGAGATCTGGACGAGTTTGAGGTGGTCGAGAGTGTTGGAGCGAAGATACGCGAAGCGAGAGAAAGGATGGGGCTTACCCAGCAAGATCTTGCGACGAGAGTGAAGGAAAGGCTTTCGATCATCCAGAAAGTTGAGTCGGAGAAGATAGTTCCAGACATGAAGCTCTGCCGCGAGCTGGAGCATTTCCTTAGGATTGTCCTTCTTACTTCTAGAGCTGAGATTCCCGCATCAACGGAGATGACTACGACTCCGAGTCTCACCTTGGGCGACATAGCCAGAGTAAAGCAGAGAGTCAGGAACCAATGAAGGCTTTTGAAGCGGTCTGAGATTTGAGGGTAGTTGTTCTAAGGTGGGGTCATCGGCCTAGAGATCTGCGAGTTACGACGCATGTTGCCTTGACGGCGCGTGCTCTGGGCGCCTCAGGCTTCATCCTTGCCGATGTTGAAGACAAGAGCATCAAGGCTAAGGTCGAGAAGGTGGTCGCTGATTGGGGTGGCGTTTTCTCCTTCGAAATGGGTGTTCCATGGAGAAAAGCTGTGGCTAAGTGGAAGGAGAACGGAGGCGTCGTAGTTCACCTAACCATGTACGGTCAGAACATTGGCGATACGGATCTGGTTCGGGAGATCCGATCCTCGCAACGTGATGTCATGGTTGTGGTTGGAAGCCAGAAAGTTCCCTCCGAGTTCTTTTCGAAGGAATTCTCTGACTACAACGTTGCGATTGGAGGACAACCCCACTCAGAGGTGGCTGCTCTCGCAGTTTTTCTCGATCGATTGTTTGAAGGGCATGAACTATCAAAGAAGTTTGAACACGCAAAGATCGGAGTGCTTCCTTCGCAGAGAGGAAAGCATCTCGTCAACATTGATCTTTGACCCGACGCTTCATTAATGATGTCGATCAACCGTCGCCGAAAAGGCATTAATGTTAAGATCGCCATATATTATTCTGGAGCACCTCTATCTGGGAGATCTTGATCTCTTGGCTTTCATGGACGAAGAACTCTTGAAGGTGGCGAGGTTCTTTGGCGGTGACGATGCCGTCAGGGTTGTCGAGGTTCTGGGCAAGCTGAAAGAGGCCTCGGATGATATGATCGCAGCGGAGATCAGTACCCGGCTGAACACTGTAAGGAAGATCCTGTACAAGCTTTATGATCATGCCCTGGTTTCCTGTACGAGGGTTCGAAACGAGCAGACTGGCTGGTACACGTTCTTCTGGAGGCTTCAGCCGGACCAGGTGGACGCCTTCATAAGAAGTCGCAAGAGAAGAACGCTGGAGAAGTTGAAATCGCGGCTGGAGCATGAGCGCTCCCATAGCTTCTTCATATGCGAAAAATGCCCAGATGTCCGACTCACGTTTGAGGAGGCAATGGAGACAGCGTTCCGATGCTCAAAGTGTGGAGGCCACCTTACAGGCGTTGATAATTCGAAGATCGTCGAGAAGCTCTCTGACTTGATCAAGAAGCTTGAGGATGAACTCAGTGAGTAGCCTCCCTTCGCGAGCCGAGGCTTTGGACGCTCTTAGAAAGGCGGGCTGTTCGAGCGATGTTGTCAGGCACAGCATCTTGGTGGCGGACATAGCAAGAGGGATCATTTCCTCTCTTAACCCAAAGGTCAAAGTGGACGTTCACTTGGTTGAGGTTGGAGCTCTCCTTCATGACATCGGTAGGTCGGTGACTCACGGCGTTCAGCATGGGTCGGTTGGCGCTCAAATCTTGGAGAAGTTGAGTTATCCAGATAGTTTGGTCAGCATTGCTCGAAACCATGTGGGAGCTGGCATACCTCGCGAAGAGGCGATCCTTCTCGGCCTTCCGCCGACTAATTATCTTCCAACAACCATAGAAGAGAAGCTGGTCTGCTATGCCGACAAGCTGGCGAGCGGAAGCGTCCGTATTCCGCTCGAGAAGGCTCTGGAAGCTTTAGCTGATGATCTTGGTTCCGAGCACCCAAGTATAGCTCGCCTTAGAAATCTTCATCAGGAAATTATGGAACTCACTGGAGGCGTTGGCAACGAATCTCATCCTTCTCGAGAAGGTTCCACGGGGAAGAGATAAGAAGTTCTTAAGCGAACTCGAGACGCGCCTCAGAAACATTTCGTCTGGACTAGTCGTGACTGTCAGGATGCTGGGTCTAACAAAGAGTCGGCTACCGAGGCTCCAAGCTTCAGGAGAAGACGAGGAGGCGTTCACGGAGATTCTGCGTCAGTCATTTGGCCTCAGCCCTCGGGACCACTTGGACTTGCTTGATCAGCCAATACGTAAAGGGTTCGTTCAGAAACTTTCAGAGCGAGAGGACGCTTTGCAGATCGATGTTGGGTTGGAAGCCTCCCCACCCTATCAAGTGACGCTTGGAGCCGATAGACTGAGAGCTCAACTCTTTGATGGCCAGCATGTTTCCTTGCATGGTATGATTGCGAAATACGGCTTCTTGGAAGACTTTCCGCTGGAACTGAGAATAGTCTCACATGACGAAGACAATAGACGTATACAAGCTGAGCTATCTGATAGGCAATGGAACGTTCTAAAGGAGTGGAGCCAACTTCCCTTCGACCGAATCACTGCCCAAGACGTCCTAGACTCAGAGGTTCGGAGCGCAGTGGGAAGGGCGGCGCTTGAGAGGGATCTTGCAGCAATCGAAAATCTATCTCTGGGTACACACAGTTTGATCTGCAAGCTGGGAACCGATGGCGAAGGTCTTGTGCCGAAACTAGGGCCGCACCTGAAGGCGGCTAGACTATTCGTGTTTCACCCAAACTCTGGCGAACATGCCAAAGTAAGACCAAGGGGGCAGTCTAAATCATGAGATCTGTAGGCAATGGTTTCAACAAGACTGTTTAGCATAGCAAGGTTAGAGATGGAAGTGCCGAGAAGGTTGGATAATTGTGATCTAGACTTTCCACCTGAGAATCGATGGCTATATTTCGGAGGCGAATCATTCGCCGAACCGCTCAAAAGCAAGTTGAGCGATAGTTGTCTGCAAAGCTTCGAGTGATGGCCTCGGAGAACTGAGCCGCTTGAGCGTAGTGAAGATCGGCGATCTTGCGCAGTGGCTGGAATCCCAAGCTGGCAAGGAGATAAAGCCGACGAGAGAAAAGGCGACATATCTGGTTTCAAAGGTGACGGAAGCCCTTGGGAACATTCGTAAGATTGCTGTCGCTCTCTCCGAAGAGGGTTCTTCAGACACTTTCAGCTTCGTGGAGAGCTCAAAGGTTGAGATTGCAGAGAAGTTCGGTGAGAGAATAGTCGGCCTTGTTGACGAGGTCAAGCCGCCGGAACCAATCTCCTATGAGACTTTGCTGGAGTTTCTTAGCAGCCTCAAGAGGTTCCATGGAGCGCTGATCTATGCCGGGTCGATCTGGATAAGGAAGCTGGATCAGCGATACAGGGAGAGCGTAAGGAAGATGGAGCTTGGTCTGTCTGATATGCGCACTCAGGGAAGGATGCTTGAGGAACATGTGGATAGAAAATACAGGACGGTCAGAAAGTATGAGACACTCCTGAAAGAGATTGAGACACTCAGGACGATTTCTGAAGAGCTTGTTCGCCTTGAAGATGAGATCTCCCGAACCAGAAGCCAAAGAGAAAGCCTTCAAGCAACGTGTGAAGGGCTGGCCGAGGAGAGGAGGCAACTGGAGAGGTCAAAGGAGTTTCTGAAACTCTATGAGCTGGAATCTGCGGTGGATAAGGCTAGGGAAGACATTGTAAGCTTGTTCCGTTCCTTAGAAAAACCGGTGGAGAAGCTTCTAAAACTGTCAGAGCGAGAAAAGCAGAAGCTTGATCCAACGGCTGCCTCTGTTCTGGCACAGTACGTGAAAGATCCAACAGGAAGGCTATGTGACCCCAAGGCGAACTGTTCAGAATTAAGGTCATCGCTCGATGGGCTCCAATCAGTCTTGGAAAGGAATCTTCTCGACTTGAAGGATTCACGGGTTCGAGCGGCCCTAAAAAGCATATCTAGGTTAAGAGATGAGGCCCATCTTGAAGCGCTCCGTACGAAATATGTGGAGGCTGTGCGCGCGTATGAGACAGCGTCTCAATCCAGGAAGCTGCGGTCTCTCCACCTCAAACGTGAAGAGATAGAGTCCAAACGTGTGGAAGCAGAGGAAACGGTTGAAAAACTTGATCGAACCTTATCCTCTCTTCAAGCAAGAAAGGATGAGCTATCAAAAAGGCTTACACATCTTAGAGTGGCAATCGAGAAATCCATAGAGGAAGTTACGGGCCAATCAGTTCAGATCGCGAACTCGTGACCAAGGTAATCGGGGCAACGTTCGAGGTATGAGCTGGGAATTCTAGTCAGCAAGCATAATCGTTATGGCTTGGTTTAGAGATGTTTAGGCTAGATCTTTGGGCCGGTAGTTCAGCTGGCTAGAAAGCTGTGACTTGGCAAGAACGTCGGCCTTACACGCCGAAGGTCATCGGTTCGAATCCGATCCGGCCCACCAGTTCCCCTCAGAGGACGGAACTTATGTGTTAGACGATAACTTTCTATCACGACAGTCCTTCTTCTGTGATAGCAAGCCCGCGCCAAGTATTCCTGTGTACAAATGAATTGAATGGGCGTCTCTCTTCTTTTCGCTTCGGATCTCCCGAATATCCTATTGGTAATATTGTTTCAAGCCTGTACGACTTGGGCACACCTAACACAGTACCGGCTTCTTCTGGGTATGACGGCGTATATGTCAACGTAGAAAGCGATTTCTCTTCTAAAGCAAGGATGAAGTATCCTATTGCCAGCCAAGTGCTTTCCGTAGCGTAAGGCATCTCTTGGTTGGAGCATATTGCTACGAGTATCGGTGCTTCCGTCAGAAACGGTTTTCTCCAAGTTATGTGTTTTGAACCGAACCATTCCTTCAGATCAAGTTTGACGTTGGCGTGAAAGCGTCTTTCTCCTTCCTCGCACGTTGCACGAATTTT
>CAYQCQ010000054.1:0-7499 GCA_964416035.1 uncultured Candidatus Bathyarchaeia archaeon | reverse complement strand
CGTCTCTCGCAACCTTTTTTAGTCTGAACCTACATGACGATGCGAACGAAGCAGAAGATATCTCTCGGAAAGAGAGTTTATGAAACTCTGCGTCATCATTAACGACGCCAACTGAGAATTCGACGCTGCAACATATCGGTGCAAAATATTGAAGATACGATTTCTAGGTGGCTGTGAGGAAGTTGGAAGATCAGCCATCGCGGTCCAATGTGGAGAGAGAAGCATTCTTCTGGACTACGGCGTGATGATAGATCATGAAGTTGGCTTCCCTGTCCACATCTCTCCGAAAGATATAGACGCCGTTTTCCTATCTCACGCTCACCTTGATCATACAGGTTCGACTCCGATCTTCTACATTAGAGGCAAGATCCCTACATATGGAGTTGAACCAACCTTTGAACAAACCGAACTACTCATCAAGGATTTCATACATCTCACTGGATACTACCTACCCTTCGAGTTTCTGGACTTACAATCAATGATGGAGCATTGCATTGATCTTCCCTACGGGAAGGAGTTAACAGTCGGAAAGGCGAAGGTTTCTCTCCTTAACGCCGGACACATACCCGGAAGCAGTCAAGTACTCATAGAGAACGAAGGGAAGAGACTCCTCTACACTGGAGACTTCAACACCTCTCAGACTCAACTTCTTCAGGGCGCAGAACAAGACTATGGAAACTTGGACGCTGTCGTCATTGAATCCACGTATGCTGATGATGACCATCCCGACAGAAAGAAAATGGAGGAAGAATTCGTCCAAAGAGTCTCGGAAGTAGTTGAAAAGCGAGGCACGGTCCTAGTTCCAGCCTTCGGCGTGGGAAGATCGCAAGAGATACTTTGCGTTCTCGAGGCATACCATTTCGATCATCCCATTTTCGTGGACGGAATGGCCTTGAAGACAAACCGAATTCTAGCCGATCATCCGGATTCGCTCAGAGACCCGGACCTCTTTTCCAGGGCAATACGCCGAGCCGAGTGGATAGACAAGTGGCAGGATAGAAGGAGGGCGGCAAAGACACCTTCCGTAATTGTCTCCCCGGCCGGAATGCTGAAAGGAGGAGCCGCGATCTTCTACATGGAGTCCATCGCAGCCAATAACAGGAACGCGATCTTTCTCGTCAGCTTCCAGATTCCTGGTACCCCTGGAAGGATTCTGCAGGAGAAAGGACAATTCATGCTTCACGGAAAAATGAAGAAGGTGGATGCTTCTGTCGAAAAGTTCGATTTCTCCTCACACTGCGGCAAGAATGGGCTCAGACAAACTCTTTCGAAAATTGATGGAAAGGCCAAGATCTTCGTCGTTCACGGAGCCGAGGGAAACTGCAGCAAACTGGCGTTGTGGGCTTCAAAGGAGAATGGCCTTGATGCCGAAGCTCCCAAAACAGGGCAAGTCGTCGAGATCTGATAGCCCTATAAGCGTAATGGTTGTGCCTTTCGGAAACACAGATCTGAAGAGACTGGAAGCCTTGGGAAACAGATTGGAGCAACTTCTAGTGGGCACTGAAGTGAAAGTAGTTGATTCAGCAAAAATCCCCGACAGTTCCTTCGTTCCTTCAAGAAATCAATTTCTCGCGGCACGCTTTCTTTCGAGAATGTTGCGAATCCTTCCCGAAGACGAGAAAACAAGAATTCTAGGAGTAACGGACGAAGATCTCTTTGCACCTGGACTGAACTTTGTTTTTGGCCAAGCGTTCGACAGGGTTGCCGTGATTTCAACACATAGACTGAAACCTGTAGAAGGTATGACAGGTAATAGCGGTCTTCTTCAGCTTAGGACGGTGAAGGAGGCGGTTCATGAGCTCGGCCACACCTTCGGCCTAGAACACTGCACAGATCCATCCTGCGTCATGCATTTCTCGAATAGCATAAGAGACACGGACTTGAAGAATGAGCAGTTCTGCGAGGACTGTTCGATCAAGGTTGGAAAGTAGATTGGAAGAGAAGTTTAGAGCCACAGGCATGCATTTGCTCCCCGAAATATGGACCTTGATCGCGGCAGGTATCCTCGCTGTTGGAATTCTTGAGTCTAAGATCGAAGTGGAAATCATAACCGCGTTTCCGGAGACCCCCTCCGGCGCAACCCTGAACATGACATTATTCGTCGTGGCTATGGCAGTGATCGCGACCGTGATGTACTTGCTCGTCAAACACGGTTTGGAGAAGATCTTCAGGACGATCGTCAAGGTAGCTATTGTACTGGTGCTCTTCACGCTGTTGAACTGGTATTTGGCGGCCTTCTTTGCGATCGTTAAGATCACCGGAAAATTCGCCGATTGGATCAGCATTGTCGCCGCGTTGGTTCTCACGGTCGCTCTGGCATACGCGATCAACCGGACAAAAGGCCCGTTTCAACTCGCCTCGATTACTTCTCTGGGCGCAATGTTAGGCACATTTCTAGGGGCATCGATACCGACGCTTACGACGATTATCCTTCTGCTAGGATTGGCTGGCTATGACATACTGGCGGTCTTCAAGGGACCCATCGGGAAGATTGCTGAAAAGACGGAACTAGAAAACCTCTCAGGTGCAACTCTGACATTCGGAGACCTGACTGTGGGACTGGGTGACCTGGTCTTCTACTCCATGCTTGCGAGCCACACAATGCTCTCGTTCGGGTTCATCCCGTATGCATCAGCCTCCATCGGCATAATAGTCGGAACCTTTCTAGGGTTCAAGATGCTAGAGAAAAGAAGCACTTTCCCGGGCCTTCCTCTCTCACTGATATGCGGTTTAGGATTCATGTTGATTACAGTCTTTCTGCAACGAACATCGCTCTTCTGAGTGACACTGCAATTGACAAACACTAATATCATTGGTCGCAAATGATGCAGACAATGTCTGGCGTAGCAGGCGAGAAGAATGGAGCCCGCTGAGGACGTCAAGAAGGGAATTTTGAAGAGATACGACTCAAATCCCAGCGGGTGGAGAGTCTTCGTCGGAAAGGATAGAAGAGGTCATTTTGACCTAATCGTCTTGCATGACTCCGACATGTGGCTCATAAAGGAAGAACAGATCAATCCGTTCCATTCAGTGGGCTTCGGCGTTAGAGACAAAGTTGTAAGCTTCGAAACCATCGAGAAGATTTCTCCCTACACCTTTGGACTACGACCATTATCGGAGAGTCAGATGATGAAGGTCGCGTTGGCTCTAAGATCAGGCGAAAGCCCGTCGAGGCTACTAGCCAGAGTCCTGAGAACCGACCCCATCGCCTCGACTGAGATAAAGTCACCCGCGATCCTTCAGGGACCTGTCATCCATTCTGCAAGAGGCATTGGACTCATATCCGAGAGACAGGCAGACTTAGACAGAGAGCTAAGACTTGAACTTGAGAGGCTGCTGATGAGGAAGTACCCACAGACTATCGCAAGATACGTGTAAGTCGCCTTCTCGAAAGGAAAACGAGCCGTGTCAAAGCCTCAAGGCTTGAGGGAAAAAGCTATGACTCAAAACCTAGAAGAGGCAAATTCTACTGAGGAACTCACCGAGGCCCTTGAGACAGCGAGGATGACAAGTTGGAGGAACTTCGGCCGGAGAATCAGCTTCCACGCTCCCAGCTTCATGCCGTACAGCAATCGGTACTGGAACAGCGATAGTCGTCCTTTTCCTTCAATTTCCGTCACTGGTCATGATTGTACGTTGAGATGCGAGCACTGCAGTGGAAAACTCTTGGAGACAATGATTCCTGCCAAGTCACCTAGCGATCTCGTCAAGATTTTCCGAGAACTGCGTCGCAGAAACGCGGAAGGTTGTCTGATAAGCGGAGGATGTAGACTCGACGGAACAGTTCCTTTAGAGCCCTTCCTTGAAGCTATAGCTGAGGCGAAGAGAGACTTTGGGTTGAAGGTGGTCGTTCATACAGGCATTGTCAATACAGATACTGCCCGCAGACTTGCCAGAGCAGGGATTGACGCTGCCCTCATCGATGTAATCGGCTCCGACGAAACCATCAGAGAGGTCTGCGGACTTGATCGCACGATAGATGATTATGAAACTTCGCTGAGTGCGCTGGAGGAAGAAAGTGTGCCGGCCGTCCCTCATGTCCTCGTGGGGCTTCACTACGGAAGACTGAAGGGTGAGTTTGAGGCACTCAGAATGATTTCCCGCCACAAACCCGCGGCGGTCATAGTCATCGGTTTCATTCCACTCTGGGGAACGCCGATGCAGCTCTGCTCCCCTGCATCTCCACGGGACATTGCATCTGTGATCGTTGAGGCACGAAGGTTGATGCCCAACGTTCCTCTGGCACTTGGATGCGCGAGGCCGAAGGGAAGAATACGCGAGGAGACCGACCTACTTGCTGTTCAGGCTGGAGTGAACGCGATCGCTTATCCTGACCCAAAGGCGATAGGCCTGGCGAAGAGTATGGGACTAGAGTACAGTTTCTCCGGACTCTGTTGCTCATACGTATATGAGAACTCTCGAAAAATCGAGAAGATCTGAGAATCTCCGCTCTCCGATGACTGCTCAACTGTTGTTCACTCACTTTACGGAGGAACCCTGTCACGTCCAAGAATGATAATGGCTTTAACACGATGATCCAGAACTAGTGATTTGGGATGCCAAAGATGTCTGGGATCACGTTTGATGCCGTTGACTACTATAGCCGACAAATTGTTCTAAGAGAATTGGGAAAGCAGGGCCAAGACAGGCTCAAGAAAGGGAAAGTCGCGATTATTGGTGTGGGTGGCATCGGATCGGTATCCGCCCTCTATCTGGCGCTGGCAGGTGTCGGAAACCTGGTCCTCGTTGACCAAGATACTGTTGAGCTTCATAATCTGCACAGGCAGATCCTGTTCACAGTTCAGGATGTCAGACTGCCAAAGGCCGAGGTTGCCGCGAGACGGCTAATGGATGTCAATCCCGATGTTGAGACTTTGTCAGTACCCGACAATCTCAGGGAGGAAAATGTCGAACAGATCATTGAAGGCGTGGATGTGGTTGTGGATGGCCTCGACAACATGCGAACAAGATATACCCTAAACTCTGCTTGCTCACGGCTTGGCATACCATACGTGTTCGGTGGAGCAATCGCGATGGAGGGCAACGTATCAGTCTTTCATCCTCCAGAGACGCCGTGCCTAGAATGCGTCTTACCTGCGATCGACGACAGGAACCTGGCGGGGTGCGATACGAGAGGAGTTCTCGGAGCTACGGCTGGAATAGTTGGATCGATTCAGGCGATGGAGACACTAAAGCTTCTCGCGGGCATCGAGGACACATTGAAGGGAAAGCTTCTGGTCTGCGACTTCAGGAGAATGGAGTTCGATAAGGTCGAAATCTTCAGGAGGAAAGACTGCAGCGTCTGCGGAGACAAGACTAGTCCGAGGGTTGAACATGCGCAACATCTTACTTGGCTCTGCGGACGAGAAACGATCAACGTAAACCCTGCCGAGCCAGCTGATTTGGATTTCGAGAGGACTCTACAAGATCTACAGAGAAGGTTTGATGTTCTTGCACGATCAGCGGTTGTAATTGTTTTCCGGCACGGTGGCCTGGAGGTTAGCCTGTTCAGGAACGGCAGAATGCTGATCAAAGGAGTGGGAGCTGAAGAAGAAGCGTTGCGGACCTATCGGGAACTCTCAAGTTTTTTCGTAAAGGGTAAGAAGCTCTAGCAAGGATTGGTTCGCTGTCCCGGAAGCGCTTATAAGACCTGCGTAGTTACTTGTGGGCTTCGTCAATAGAGACATCGAGGCGAGTCTACAACGTTAGAGCTTATTTCAAAATCACTGTTCGCCTTCTTGGTAGGAATAATCTCGTCCATGATCGGCGTAGGCGGTGGGTTTCTCATCGTGCCAATCCTTGTTCTCATTTACGAGATCTCTACACATCTTGCCGTAGGAACCAGTGCAGTCATGATAGTCTTCACGGCGCTCTCGTCCACCTTCGCCTATACTAGGCAGAGGCGAATCGACTACAAGCTGGGGTTGATACTTGCGATCGGGAGCATTCCAGGTGCAGCTGCAGGAGCATACGCTACGAGTTTCATATCACCGAAAAGCTTGGCGTCACTGTTTGGGGTATTCTTGATCGTTCTTGCGGTAAGAATGCTGGTGGCCCCGAGTGAAGGAGGGAAAGGGAAGGGTCCGAGAATGAGGGGTTGGGCTCGCAGGATTCAAGACATGGGAGGCCAAGTCTTTGAGTATGAAGCAGACACGGTTCTAGGCATGACCCTCAGCTTCTTCGCCGGGTTCGCGTCAGGTTTATTCGGCCTTGGAGGCGGAGCCGTTATGGTCCCTGTTATGGTTCTCGTCATGACCATGCCAATGCACATAGCTGTGGCAACCTCTATGTTCATCATGATCTTCACCTCAATCTCAGCTGCGACTACCCATATTGTTCTAGGGAACGTCCTAGTTGATTCAGCTATTGCATTGGGCATTGGCATAGTTTTCGGGACGCAGGTGGGAGCGTTCACTGCAAAAAGATTAAAGGCTAGATCCCTGCAGAGAGTTTTTGCTCTTTTCCTGATAGTAATTGGGGTAAGAATGGCGCTTCAATACTTTTCCTAGAGACAGACGCTATGCCGACGACTCGAAAAACAATAGCATTCTCTTCTACGATCATTTTAAGCTCCTTGTCCTTGAATCGCTCAGCAGCCTTCCTATTCACGTAGATGAAGTAGCTGGTACACTGGTAGACCGCCTTAGACAGGTATCTCTTCCTATACCGTTTGGCTTGGATGCGGGTCAAATCTGACCCTTAATCATGTCGTCTGTTCGTTGAATAAACGCGCACTGTCATACTATGGCCGGGGAGATGAGCACAACTGTCTTGGGGCTAGTGCTTCCTGTGAGCCATCGACGCAAAAAGAATGACAACCCCGAAGACCATTATGAGCAGGCCCACAATGGTCCAGGCCACCCATTCTCCCAGGAAGACTGTAAGAAACCTAACCAAACCCAAGCAGAGAAACAAGACGCCAAACACAGCCAGAAAAGCGCCTAGCAGCGCCAAGACAAGTCTTTTCAGAAAGCCCCGTATGATTCCGCTCACAGCATCCATTACCGCTTCTCGCAGCGTTTCAGATAAAGCCCCAAGAAGTTTCCGCAGGATATTGTCAGCTATCTTCCTGACCAAGACAGATCAACCAGTAGAGGTGATGCATATCGCATTTAAGAGTTACATGAACGATCTGCTGCCCCAAGGAAGAATTCTGGCTCCTAATGCTAATTAGCGAATGGTGAGCCACAACGAGAAGCGTCAGGCATGTGTGAGAGAGGGTTCATGCGAACCACATCAACTACCGTTGAGTGACTCGGTTCTCTTGCGGCGGCTGGCTCTCCTCGTCAAGTATGCGGAGATCACGAAGATTGTGACGAATATGAGAGAGATGATACCGGGGTTCGGCACGGCTACGAGCAATCCTTGATATATCGCAAGAGACGTGAGCCCTCCGATGAGCGCCCCGACGAAGATCCCTTTCATGGCTGTTCCGAGTTCAACGTTCAAGATGTAAGCCACCAAGGCAGATACCCACCAGCCTATCAAAAATGCGAATA